>RGCC01000041.1 GCA_009919335.1 Alphaproteobacteria bacterium | reverse complement strand
CGCCAGTGATACCGCAAAAGTCCAACGCTTTTTACGCCAGCGCTTTGGCAACCATAAATTAAATCTTGCGCGTCGTGAGAATAAGGATGATTCTGCCGAATTGATGCTCGAGGATGAATTTATCGGTGTGGTCTTTCAGGATAATGAGGATGGCGAAACCTGCTATCATGTGCAGATCAGCATTCTGGGAGAAGATCTCGAAGATTAGTCCTGATCAAATCTGGCAAAATCTATCTCGCTAGATCCAGTCGCCGGCGCGCAACATCGCCGCCGCCAGTAAAAACATGATCAGCGCAATACCCGCATTTAGCAATCGCCACGATCCGGGGCGCTGCATATAGCCCGACAATAAATAGCCGCCATAACCAAGCGCACTAAAAAAGACCAGACTGGCGGTGATTGCACCAGCGGTAAAGGCAATTTTGGCCGCACCATCGAATTGCAGGGACACAGTGCCGATCAGCACCACCGTATCAAGATAAACATGCGGATTGCCAAAGGTTAAAACGGCAGCAACAGCAAGGCTGGCCGCAAGGCTGGCAGACGGGCGATCCCCCATTGTCAGCGCCTGATTACCAAACGCATCACGAACCCGCAACACGCCGTACCCAGCCAGCCAAATCGCCGCACCGCCAAACAGCCATGGCGCAATCTGATCGACAAAATCGGCAATCAATAGCGATAATCCGGCAACACCGGCGATGATCAACAGCGCATCAGACACGGCACAGAACAGGACAAGCGCGCCAATATGCTGGCGAAGAATGGCCTGCCGCAACACAAACGCATTTTGCGAGCCAATCGCCAAAATTAACGAAAAACTGAGGGAGAACCCGGTTAAATAGGCAAACAGCATCTTCCCCTCAATGATCCAGCCGGTCACATGACTGATTGTTTGATACAAACCAGCCTCCCTTACGCCAAACTCTCATGACAAGCAACCTATGAGGCGCGCCTCGTTTAGATCATCCATTCAAAATGAATCAAAAAATAGCGTAAAATGCCCGCCCCATAGACCAGAAAAAAAACCACATTAATCCATTTTAATTGCGGTTCAGTTCGCAGCCAGCCACAATAAATCCAGATTAAACAGAATGGCAGCGACAGGAACATTGTCAGGGGATAGAGATCAAACACCACGGCAACCGCGCTGAACAATCCGAGAATGAGCGCAAGATTTTTTAATAGTTTCTCGGCACGTTCAGACATCATAAATCTGCTGTGATTTTCTTGCTTCATCCTTTGCTCATTTTTTAAGGACCAATTGTGCCCTAAACATTTTTGCATCATGTTTGCCGCGCCTTGCAAAGACAGTTAACGCGGCCAAAATAAGACCATGCAATGACTTCATTCTGGCATCAATGCGGATAAAACAGGCCTTGATTATAGGCCTTGGTTATAGGCCTTGGTTGCAGGCCTTGGTTACAGCAAAATATAATCATCACCTAGCCGCGCTTGATGATCGTTTGTAAGAAAAATCATGCGTAAATATAGCCGACCAAAAGCGATATAAAAGCACCGACATGCACCACCATAATCGCCTTGTCTTTCCACATCACCCCAACAGCAAACCACAGAAAAATCCCAATAAAAAACAGATATACGTTATACGGGGTGAAGTTTAACCCGGTCATTCCATAACCAATGAGCTGGATGATCGTTGCAATCCATTTAACAATATCGACAGTTTGTATTTTAGTGCCCATTTGTGTCGTTGTTACGTGGTGATGGGTCGGCTGGTTACCGGCAATTTTGATAACCTCATCTTGATCAAACGCGTATGCGTTATAATTTACGCCAGCCGTCGCAAAACTGATCAGCGGAAGCATGGCTATCAGAAAGACAAAAAAAGCCAAACGAAATGGTCACGATTTCTCCATCATGATCACTCTAAATGATAAGATTTAATTTAAGGTTAATTAAGCAGCGCGGTTTGGAACCTATGGTCTATCAACCACAACACGCCCTATTCCCACTCAATCGTGCCGGGCGGCTTTGATGTCACATCATAGACCACCCGATTAACCCCCCGCACTTCATTCACAATCCGGGTTGCGGCGCGGCTCAAAAACTCGTGACTGAACAGCCTGCCAGATATCATCATAAAGGCCAGCTTTGCGAATCTCGTCAAGATAGACGGCATCAGCTGCCCGCAGGATATCCAGCTTTTCGACGGTAATTTCACCCGGAATCCGGATTGCAAGCCCCGGCCCCGGAAAGGGGTGGCGTCCAACAAGGCTTTCCGGAAGGCCAAGTTCACGGCCCAATTCACGCACCTCGTCTTTGAATAACTCGCGAAGCGGCTCGACAAGATCAAGCGCCATATCGTCAGGTAAACCGCCAACATTGTGATGCGATTTAATTGTCACCGCGCTGCCACCGGCGGCTGAAATGCTCTCGATCACATCCGGATACAGCGTGCCTTGCGCTAAAAACCGCACATCCTCGATCTTGCTGGCCTCACCGTCAAACACTTCAATAAAGCTAGCGCCGATGATTTTGCGTTTCTGCTCGGGGTCGCTGACCCCCGCCAAACGCCCCAAGAACAGGTCGGATGCATCTTTATGCACCAGCGGAATATTGTAGTGGCCGCCAAATAACGCCACAACTTCTTCGGCCTCACCAGCACGCAGCAAACCATGATCAACAAAAACACACGTCAATTGCTCGCCAATTGCCTCATGGATCAACACCGCCGCAACCGACGAGTCAACCCCGCCGGACAGCCCGCAAATCACCCGCGCATCGCCAACCTGCTGGCGGATTGCGGCGACCGCGCGGCTGCGATATGCCGCCATTGACCAACTGCCAGTGCATCCGCAAATACCAAGCGCAAAGCGCGCCAGCAGATCAGCACCATTTTGCGTATGCACCACCTCGGGGTGAAATTGCACGCCGTAATAATGGCGCGTCTCATCGGCCACAGCGGCAAATGGCGCCCCAGACGATGTTGCAACAACGGCAAATCCATCAGGTAAGGCTGCCACGTGATCGCCATGGCTCATCCAGACCGTATGCTGGCTGTCAACCTGCCAAAACCCCTCAAACAGCGAACAGGGCGCGGTAATATCCAGCGTCGCACGCCCAAATTCACGGCTGGTTCCAGGCTCGACCCTGCCACCAAGCTGGGCGCACATGGTTTGCTGGCCATAGCAAATACCAAGAACCGGAACACCAAGGTCAAATACGATTTGCGGGGCGCGCGGCGTATCGGCAAGTGCCACCGAATTTGGCCCGCCAGATAAAATAATGCCGTTCGGCGCGGCGGTGCTGATTTTTGCCGGATCAGTCGTACAGGGCAGAATCTCGGTATAGACACCAGCCTCACGAAGCCGGCGCGCGATCAATTGCGTCACCTGCGAGCCAAAATCAATAATTAAAATTGAGTCAGACATAGTCTAATCCTTTGCCTTTGGCTGCATCATCCAGCCGCGTTCCGTATCTAATTCTGCTGACTTTAGCGTAATCTTGCCTGAAGAACAGCGATGAAAAACCCATCAGTACCGTCCCGCCCGGGCAGTAGCTGCAACATTCCATTATCGGTCGGCGGACAATCCCCACCACCAGCCTTGCCAATTGTATCAGCCCAGATATCGGTGATATCGGCCAGCTCAATTTCCGGCGCATCAGTTAAAAACCGCGTGATCAGGTCAGGCCCTTCACTGGCCAGAACCGAACAGGTGATATAGATAATGCGCCCCCCCGGCACCACCATCGCCCGCGCCTTTTCCAGCAAAATTGCCTGCGTTTGCTGTATATCCAGCAGGCGTTCAGGGGTTAATTGCCAGCGCGCATCGACCTGCCGGCGCCATGTCCCCGAGCCTGAGCAGGGCGCATCAATCACCACCCGATCAAATTTGCCGCGCCACGACCGGTTTGACCATTTTTCGGCAACCAGCTTGCGCTCGACATTATGGATGCCCGCACGGCGCAATCGCTCACCACTTTTTTCCAGCCGTTCCGCACTTGGATCAATCGCCAGAATGCGGCCCTTATTTTCCATTTTGGCCGCCATCACCAGTGATTTACCGCCGGCCCCTGCGCAAATATCGGCAACCTGCATCCCCGGCCGCGCATCACACAACAGCGCAGCAACCTGTGAGCCTTCGTCCTGAATATCAAACAGGCCAGCTTTCCATTCCTGCAAATCATCCAGCCGCGCGCGCTTTTCCAGCCGAACACCAAGCGGCGATAACCGCGTTGGGTGACCTTTGATACCGCGGCCAGCCAGCTGATCCCGAAGCCGCCGACGATCCGGCTGTTTCAAAATATTTATCCGCACATCGGTCGGCGCCTCGCCCATCAGCGCCGCCAATTCACGCGGCGTCGCATCACCAAGCCCCGCCTTGGCATCCGCCATCAACCATTCCGGCCATTCAAGCGCGATATGCTGAGGCATTGCAGGATCACTAAATTCACGAGCATCCAACAGCGCGATAAGATTACCTTCATCCGCATCAAGAGGTGCCGGGGCATGGGCTATTTCAGCCGAGAATATTTGCGGCAATTGAGCTGTCTGGCGCTCCATAAGCACCAAGGCTGCAACGGTCATATTGCGCGGCGTTATCGGCGCATCAAGCGCCGACAAATGCCACATTAGCCGCGCCTGTCCACGCTGAATTTTCCAGAATAAATCACCGATCGCCGCACGGTCGCCTGACCCGGCATAACGACGCCGCTGCAATCCGGCGCGAAGCCATTGTCCAGCCTGCTTGCCGCGGTGAGTTTCAGCATCACTTGCCGCCTTTATATCGGCAAGAATCTCGATCACGGCAGCGATTCTAGCGGCTGGCGTCATGGTGAAATTTTCCACATCTGGCCCATTGCAGGCCGAAAACAAGATAACAAAAAAACCGGCTCACCGCACAAGGCTAGGCCGGTTTGCATTTACATTCCCGGGCGATAATTCGGCGCCTCACGAGTGATTGTGACATCATGGACGTGCGATTCTGCCAATCCGGCTCCGGTAATCCTCAGGAACTTGGCGTTTTTCTGCAGTTTTTCGATTGATTCATTGCCGGTGTAACCCATCGATGCGCGTAAACCGCCAAGCAGTTGATGCAAAACATTTTCAACCGGCCCTTTATAGGGAACCTGACCTTCGATGCCTTCAGGAACAAGCTTTAGCGGCTGGGAAATTTCCGCCTGAAAATAACGGTCGGCCGAACCACGCGCCATTGCTCCGGTCGACCCCATGCCGCGATAGGCCTTGTATGAGCGTCCCTGATAAAGATAAACCTCACCCGGCGTCTCGTCGGTTCCAGCCAGCAATGAGCCAATCATCGCGACATCACCACCAGCGGCAATCGCCTTGGCAAGGTCGCCCGAATATTTGATGCCACCATCAGCGATCACCGGAATATCTTGCTTGTGGCAAATTTCTGCCGCATCCATAATTGCGGTTAATTGCGGCACACCAACACCAGCCACCATCCGGGTGGTGCAGATTGACCCGGGCCCAATCCCGACCTTTACCGCATCAGCCCCTGCATCAATCAATGCCTTTGCGCCATCGCCAGTCGCGACATTACCGCCAATAATCTGCACATGATTGGCAAGTTTGCGCACGGCCGTTACCGAGTCCAGAACACCTTCGGAATGACCATGCGCCGTATCAACGACAATCACATCAACCCCGGCCTCAATCAACGCCTCGGCCCGGCGCAACCCATCTGGCCCCGCGCCCGTTGCCGCCGCCACCAGCAGCCGCCCCCGATCATCCTTTGACGCCAGCGGGTGATTTTGCGCCTTTTCCATATCCTTGACCGTGATCAGCCCGATACAGGCACCAGCGTCATCGACCACAACCAGCTTTTCAATTCGGTGTTCATGCAACAACCGCCGCGCCTCGTCGGGCGCCGTGCCATCGCGAACTGTAACAACATCACGGGTCATCAGATCGGCAACACTTTGCCCCGGATCTGTTGCAAACCGAACATCACGGTTTGTCAGAATGCCAACGAGGCGATGATTATTTTCAACAACGGGAATGCCGCTAATGCGGGCCAGCCGGTGTTCAGTCACCGTGTCCATCGCGGCCGACATCAGCGGTACATTAAGGCTAATTTTCTGGGTCAGACGGGTGCTTACGTCAGTGTGAGCCGGCAGTACAGCCGAGCGCGCTGGCTCTAAAAGAACATCGTCAAAGGTAAAAGCGTCGCGTATTTTCATTGGGTGCCTTCCGTTACTCCGGTGGCACCGGACTATACTGAAAGCGGCTGCATATTGATAGTGCAAAACCGCACATCACTAGATGATTAATGTGCCATCCAAATTGCGCCGACCGGCGGCAATATCAGCCTCGATATCCTGCGCCCTGCCCTCGCCATGAAAGCCATTTGCAAGCACATAGCTTTCGACCGATTCCGAACGGCTCGCCGCAGGCTTTACATGGCGAACCGTTTTGAAATTGCGCTGCATCACATCGAGTACTGATTTCTCGGCACCGCCACGAAAACATTTGGCGAGAAAAAAGCCATCGGCATTCAGCACGTCTAGCGCGAAATCCAGCGCCGCCTCTAACAGCGCAGTGGTCCGCAGGTGATCGGTGGCGCGATGGCCGGTGGTATCGGCAGCCATATCGCTTAGCACCCCATCCGCAGCGCCGCCCGTCGCCTGACGCACCGTCTCCAGCATTTCAGGGTCAGTCATGTCGCCGGTAAAGATATCGGCGCCAACAACCCCTTCAGTTTCCAAAAGATCAATGCCAACAAGCCGCGCCGATCCGGTGCCAAGTTTGGTGCGGATTGATGCCACCTGCAACCAGCCGCCGGGCGCGCAGCCAAGATCGACAATCGCCATGCCGGGCTTTAGCAATTGATAGCGATCATCCATCTGTTCAAGTTTTAACGCCGCGCGCGAACGGAACCCCCGCGATTTTGCTTCGGCAACAAAGGGGTCATTCAGCTGGCGGGTCAACCAACGCTGCGACGATACTTTGCGCCCGCGCATCTTTTTAGGCTGGCGCGTTAGGCCTGTCGCATTGCGATAGCTGCGCCCTGAGGGGCCTTTTTTGCCCGCTTTGCCATTTCCTGATTGATCAGCCATGTCTGCTTATCGCCAAACTTGTCCGATTTTACAACTGCCAATTCATCACGCGGCCAGATATGCCGGCTGAAATCACTTTAAATGAACGCGAAAAGACATGATGAATATGGACGATAAAAGGTGGAAATATGGGCTGGCAATAGATGTATTTAGACTAGCAGCGCCGGTGAATTCAGATAGAATAACCCGAATGGATAAACCACATTATTTCGATCAGATTTGTCCGAACTTGCCGCGGGCCGAACCCGCCACTAAAGCCGTGCGCGATGATTTTGCCTCTAATTTTGCAAAAAAATGGCCAGATCACAAAATTATGCAAAGCGGCTATAGCCTTTATGATTTGGCGACGATGCTGGTGGCCAGCCCCTATCTTCAGCGACTAGCGCTTCGTCATGGCGATGATGTCAATGCCGCGCTTGGGGGTGATGCAGACAAACAAATCGCCATCGCAAAAGCCAGCTTTATTGCTGCCATGCAGTCGGCCAATGACGAAGCGGCAGCGATGCAGGCGATCCGCATCTGGCGTGAGCGCAGCGCTCTAGCCGTCGCAATTAGTGATATTGCCGGCCTTGCTGATATGTCGCAACAGATGAAATGGCTAAGCGATGCAGCACAGACAGTTTTGGCACAAACCATTCAATACCTGTTCCTGAACGCCAGTAAACGCGGCAAAATACAGCCATTTGAAGCCGGATTGAGCGGGTGCGGCTGGACAGTTCTTGCGCTGGGTAAATTGGGCGCTGGCGAGCTGAATTTTTCCTCAGATATCGACCTGATCATGCTGCATGATACCAGCCATGCCCCCTTTGAGCGCAGCCATGATGCACAGCCGTTTTTTGTATCTATGACGCGAGATTTAATCCGGCTTTTGGGTACTGCAACCCGCGATGGTATCGGCTGGCGGGTCGATTTACGGCTACGACCTGATCCGGGCGCAACCGCCGTTAGCATCGATCTGGCAGCGGCAATTGGCTATTATGAATCAATCGCTCGCACATGGGAGCGTGCCGCCTTTATTCGCGCACGACCAATCGCCGGTGATCTTGCGCTTGGTGCCATTTTTCTTGATCAAATTCAGCCCTTTATCTGGCGCAAGACGCTTGATTACACGGTCATGGAAGATATGAAAACCATGCTTCGCCGCCCACCACAGGGCAATGGCTGGCTTGGGTATAATCTGAAAACTGGCAAAAATGGCATTCGTCAGATTGAGTTTTTTACCCATGTGTTGCAGCTGGTAACCGGCGGGCGTGATAAAAATCTCCGCCACCGCAACAGCCTTGGTGCCCTTGGTGCGCTGGCCGCAGCCGACTGGATCACCGCGGATCAGGCCACCAGCCTTGGCACGGCCTATCACCAGCTGCGCCGGATCGAACACCGGTTGCAAATGATTGGCGATAATCAGACCCATAGCCTGCCGCGCGGCAGCGAAGATTTGCAGAAATTCGCCCATTTCATGGGGCATGAGGATGCTAACAGCTTTTGCGCCACTCTTGGCGCATTGCTCGATCAGGTTGGAATAAATGCACAGCATGACCTGCTTAACCCCGCGCCCGGCGGCCATAGCGGCAGTGATGATGCAAAGGATATCCTGCTCGATGATTATGATGCGCTTGTGGGATGGCTTGGCGGGCATGGGTTTGAGCGACCAAACATCATTGCCGACACTTTGTCGGGCTGGATGGCGGGGCGGATTTCCGCAACGCGGGGCGAGCGCGCGCGGGCGTTATTAAACCGGCTAATGCCCGATATTCTGGTGTCTCTTACCGCCGCCGATGCCCCTGACGAAAAATTCGCCGCACTGGCACAATTCATCGAGGGGCTGCCCGCCAGCGTGCAGATTTTCTCGCTGCTTGATTATAACCGGCATCTAACCCGTCTTTTGTGTGATATTCTGGTGCTATCACCACAGCTCGGCAATCATTTGCGGCAATATCCGACCTTGTTTGACCTGCTGCTCTATCAGGCTTTTTTCCAACCATTACCCGATGCCGACGCGATGACGGCGCAATTGCGTCAAAATATCGCCGGCCAGCCGGTAGAAACCGCGCTTGACCAAATCAAGATACGGGCACGCGAATGGAAATTTCAAATTGAGGTTCAGGCTCTTAGCCAGACGATTGACAGTCCAGTACTTGCGGATGGTCTTAGCGCCATTGCAACCGCGACCATCAGGCTTATCCTTGACCTCGTCCAGGCGGATATGCAGCGCCGCCATGGCAACATTGACGGTGCGATAACGATCCTCGGGCTGGGGCGGCTTGGCACCCGCCAAATGACGGTCAGCTCTGATCTTGATCTGCTGATCATCTATGACGCCCCCGATAACGCATTGTCTGGCCAATCGCCGGATGAAATTTTGGAACGGCTTCACGACTTGCAGAAAATCAATGTCAATTTGAGTGAGGATTTGGCGGATGCGCTTGGTCTGTTTAACGAAATCCATCATTGTTTGCGGCTCACATTCGGCAATGCCGCATCGGTGCCTGACCGGCTGCCCCTGCCATTACGAGAGTTTATGCTTACGCGGATGGATTTTGCGGATGAGCAGCAGCTGAGCCTGATACTAGAAGCCGCGCTTGGCAAGGTTCTGGCGCATTTAACGGCCTATGCATCAGACAGCAAAACCATTTCAAGCTAAGGCCTGTCACAATGTTGTCAAAACGACCGCTATGGAACGTTTTTGGAACAGATTAAATATGCTGATCAGATTACTGAAATCTCCATGCAGTTAGCGCGTTGAATGACGCTGTATCCTGCGACTTAATGCAGGAACTCGCTCAGTGTTCACCAACAGTGAAGCGTCATCATGCAGCGTTTGAAAGGCACGCCTCATGCTAAGGGCTATTACATCAACATGGACTTTGTTCTTTGGTCTGTTGCTCATTTCTGCGGGCAATGGTTTGCAGGTAGTTCTGCTGGGAACGCGCGCGCCTGATGCCGGCTTTAGTACGATTGCCACCGGTATTGTCATGTCGGGCTATTTTGCCGGTATTTTTGCTGGCTCGATTACTGTGCCGCATATCTTGTCGCGTGTTGGTCACGTCCGCGTTTTCGGCGCAATGTCTGCCATCGCATCTGCGGCAGTTTTGGTGCATGTGATATTTCTCGACCCCTTTGTCTGGACGGGTATGCGGTTTGCCAGCGGGTTCAGTTTTGCGGGGATGTATATTGTCTGTGAAAGCTGGCTCAATGAAAAAGCCACAAACGAGACCCGTGGCCAGCTTTTATCGCTCTATATGATTACCAACATGGCGGGCATGGCTACTGGGCAAATGATGATTTCACTTGGCGAGTCTGGCGCGCCGGGCCTGTTTTTGCTCGCCTCGGTTATGGTTTCAATTGCCGTTGTTCCGATCTTAATCACTGCGAGCGCTGCACCTAGCTTTGAAGCGCCCGAACGGATCAGTTTTCGCCGTCTGGTGCAGGTATCACCTCTGGCCGTTGTGGGTATGGTTTTTGTTGGGATCATCACCTCAATGATATTTGGGATGGGCGCGGTCTATGGGCGCGCTATCGGGCTAAATGACAGCCAAGTAGGCTATTTTATGACCGCGGTTACGCTTGGCACATTGTTACTTCAATATCCGGTTGGGCACCTCTCTGATCGGTTTGACCGCCGTGCCGTTATTCTTGGTGCAACATTGATTGCCGCTGTCGCAGTTGCTGCTGCCGGACTTTTTGGTGCTGATCAATTCGCCATTATACTTCTCATGATGATGATTTTTGGCGGCCTTCTCTTCTCGCTTTATTCGCTGTTTATCGCCCATGCGAATGACTATCTTACGCCCAGCCAGATGGTTGCCATGTCATCCGGCCTGCTGATGGTCAACGGCGCTGGTGCGGTTTTGGGATCGCCCTTGGCCGCAACGGTGATTGAGGTGATCGGCATTAGAGGCTTTATGCCAACGATGGCGTTGTTTTTGCTGATACTTGCCGGGTTTGTTATCTATCGGATGAATGTGCGCAGCGCCGTTCCAGCCGAGGCTCAGGGCACGTTTGTTGCGATCCCTGATGCATCGTCAGGCGTTGCGGTGAACCTAAGCCCCGAGGTGGAATGGGTCATGGATCAAACTGATGAGGCCGAGGAGAACGACCCCTTCAAGAATAACCCTTATGTAAATTAGCCACGCCCCGAGCCGCAACTGGACAGGCATTGATGCCACCCAAAT
>RGCC01000005.1 GCA_009919335.1 Alphaproteobacteria bacterium | reverse complement strand
CTATTTGCAGCAATTCCTTTATCGGGGTACGCCGCGCCGCCTTCCCGAAGATGCACGGTACCGGCTAGCAGCGTTTCTTGGCATTGATCAAATCCAGCTTGCTGACGCGCTGTTTGCTAAAACGCCATCGACTGGCGACACGCTCATCACCGGTGCCAGCCAGAACCGGCCTCGCCAATTTGCGGTGCCATTTCTTGACCTGTCGGCAAGTGCTGGCGGCGGTGCAGAAGTTGACATTGCCAGTGAAACAACATCCGATCCGAACAATCAATGGATCTTTCCGCGTCACTGGCTTGCTAGGCTTGGAGGCAGACAGCCATCAAGTTTGCGGATGATTTCGATAAGTGGTGACTCGATGGTGCCCCTTCTTGAACATGATGACACGGTAATGCTTGATTGCAGCCAGACCCGCCCCTCACCGCCGGGCATTTTCATTCTTGATGACGGCGTTGGCCTTGTTGCCAAGCGCCTTGAGATCATCCCCAACACCAATCCGCAGATGCTTCGCATCGCCTCGCAAAACTCTGCTTATAGCAGCTATCAACGACGGATTGATGAGGTACATATCATCGGGCGTGTGGTATGGTTTGCGCGCCGTCTCTAATCGGGGGCTCAATTGCGCATTTTTATGCATACTATTTCTAACCAAAGGGCGATCAGCATATGGCACGCCATACCCACAGAAAATCTGGCAAAAAACGGTCGATCAAATCCAATCAGATGGCTGGTCGATTGCCGCGAAATGCAGCACCGATTGAGGTGACAATCAGCCATATTGGGGCGCGCGGCGATGGTATCGGCAAGGCGCTTTACACGCATAATTACAACGCTTTGGAATATGATGTGTTTGTTCCGGCCAGCCTTCCGGGCGAACGGTTACTGGTACAGCCACTATCCTTGACCGCACAGGGTATCAAGGCGCGCATCATAGAGCTGCAATCCCCGTCGCCACAACGCCATGCACCGCGCTGCAATGCGTTTCCGGCCTGTGGTGGATGCCGTTTTCAGCATTGGGATGAAGCTGAAATTGGCAGGTGGAAAACCGCACTTGTCGGCAAGTTCCTCGACCGCGCCAACGTCAGTGCGGGCAGCATCAGACCGTTATATAGCTCGCCAGCAAAAAGCCGTCGCCGTGCCAGCTTTCACCTCAAATGCCTTGCCGATGGGGCGGTTGTGGGGTTTCGCGAGCATATGGGCCAGCATATTGTCAGCCCCGATCAATGCGCCATTCTGCATCCCAGTCTATTGGAATTGCAATCTGCCCTGCAGAAATTTGCCAGCGCCCATTTGCCAGCTGGCTTTGCCGCCGATGCGCACGCCAATCTCCTTGATTGCCGCACGGGCAGCACGGATGACAATAATATATGCCTCTATCTTGAGCCAATTTCGGGCGCGCAGCCATGGAACCCGGATATGCTTGCCAGCCTCGGCGATTGGGCTGCCACGCTTAATCTGGCGCGTCTGTCGGTGGCCGATCATGGCAGCCCCATGACGCTATACGCGCCCGAGGTGCCGATGGTTCAATTTGGTGAAACGGCAGTTTCACCGCCGCCTGGCGCCTTTTTGCAGGCAACCCGTGATGGCGAGGCTGTCTTGCAAAGTGCGATCGCCGAGATTGCTGGCACCTCGCGGCAGATTGTTGATCTGTTCGCCGGATGCGGCACGCTTAGTTTGCCACTTTTAGGTCAGCTATCACATCTTTTGGCTGTCGAACAAAATGACGATGCCCTTGCCGCATTAAAGGCCGGTGTCGATGCAGCCGGTATTGGCGGGCGGGTTAAAATTGCCAGCCGCAATCTGTTTGATGCACCATTAATTCCGGATGAATTAAGCGGATTTGATCTGGCGATACTCGATCCACCACGCAGCGGCGCAGCCGCACAATGCCAGATGCTGGCACAATCTGATATCCAGACCATCGCAATGGTATCGTGTAATCCGGCAAGTTTTGCGCGTGATGCTGCCATTCTGAACGAAGGCGGGTTCGAGTTGGACTGGCTTCAGATCATTGATCAATTCCTGTTCAGTAATCATCTCGAGCTTGTCGGCGCCTTCCGCCGTAAACCCTAGCCATGTGCGTGGCAACCTAAACAGACTGACGGCGACATTGCCAAACACAATATTACCAGCACAGGATAGCCATATGATGATAAAGCGATCCATGACCATTCACGGCCACCGAACAAGTGTGTCTCTTGAGCGCTCGTTCTGGGAGATGCTTGACGAGATGGCGCTGCATCAGGGCCGGTCACTTGCCAGTTTGGTACAAGCGGTTGACCGCAAACGCGAAGGCAGCCTGTCCTCTGCACTCCGGCTATATGTTTTGGCCGAATTGAAAAAAGAAACCGCCGCAGATAAGACAGATACAAAGCCGCTGGATCACTAACGTTTTTGGGATTATAACGCTGTTTAGACAGGCTCTTTGGCGCGGCATCTCTGGTAAACACCCCATACGGCAAACGCCATCAAGGCAAACGCCAGCAAGGGACGCCAAAGCAAGGCGAGTGTTAAATTTGATAGGAAACCAAGCGCATGCATATCGCAATTCTTTTGGCGGGTCATACCAACAAAGCCATGCCAGCACGCTTTCAAGATTACAATGATATGTTCAGCGCGCTGTTCACCAGCCTGCCGCAGGGCAAGACATTTCACTTTACCACGCTGGCGGTGGTTGATGATGTGTTTCCGCAAGATATCAATGATTATGACGGTTTTCTGGTGTCGGGTTCGGCCTATGGCGTTTATGATGACGCGCCGTTCATTCCAAAATTAATGACCCTTATTCACCAGATTCACGCTGCCGGCAAGCCGCTTGTCGGGGTCTGTTTTGGCCATCAGATCATCGCCCATTCGCTGGGCGGTCATGCCCAGAAATGGGATCATGGCTGGGGCATAGGCGTAAAAGAAATGACCATGCTTGACCATCCGGACTGGATTGATAACAAGGCCGAGACGATTAACCTCATTCATGTTCATCAAGATCAGGTGACCCGCCTTCCAGATGGTGCGCGGCCAATCGCCAGCGCCGCACATTGTGCCAACGCTGCCTTTGCCATCAGCGATAACGTATTTGCTGTTCAAGGGCATCCGGAATTTGACGTTGATTATACTGATGCGCTTGCAGATTTGCTGACACCAAAGGCAGGTGCTGACTGCATTCAAGCGGCGCGTCAATCCTTGACCACCCCACATGACGGCAAAATGGTGGCCGGCTGGATTCTGGCCTTTTTTGCCAAACACGCTGCATAAAAGATGATGACGCCAGCAGAGCGATGCCCCAAAAAGCCAAGCTCAGAAAAGGAATGCCATGTCACTTGTAATCGGCCTTGATACTGGCGGCACCTATACTGATGCAGCTCTTCTTGATGTTGATCGGGGCGTTGTTCTGGCAACTGGCAAGGCCCTAACAACCCGCGATGATTTGTCGGTTGGGCTTGGTGGTGCCATTGCCAAGGTACTGGCTGCCTATGACGGGGCACCGGCTGATATTGGCATGGTCTCGCTGTCAACAACGCTTGCCACTAACGCCGTTGTCGAGGGTGTTGGTGGCCGCGTTGGCCTGTTCTTGATCGGTTTTGACGAGATGGCACTTGAACGCGCCGATCTAGCCCGTGCCCTAGGCCAAGATCCGGTGCATTTCATTACCGGCGGTCACCGGCCCGATGGTGGTATTCAGGCACCGCTTGACATCGCCGCGCTAGAAGCCGCAGCACAGCGCCTGAAATCAGAAGTATCCGCCTTTGCTGTTGCCGGTCATTTTGCCACGCGCAACCCGCTTCACGAGACCGAAGCCCGCGATATGCTGCGCGACATTACCGGCCTACCGATTACCTGCAGTCATGAATTATCTTCATCACTGGGTGGCCCAAGACGGGCGCTTACCGCCGTGTTAAATGCTCGTCTGATTAATTTGCTGGAACGGTTAATTGCCGCCACCCAGTCGATCATGGATGCGGCGGGGTTGGCTTGCCCGCTAATGGTGGTAAAGGGTGATGGATCGCTGCTCCAAGCCGATTTTGCCCGATCACGTCCGGTTGAAACAGTGCTATCGGGGCCAGCGGCCAGCCTATCTGGCGCCGCGTTTTTGGCCGGTGCTAAAACCGCGTTGATTGCCGATATCGGCGGCACCACGACCGATATTGCTTTTTTGCATAATGGCACACCGCGCCTCAAGCAAGACGGGGCATTTGTTGGCGGCTGGCAGACTATGGTCGAGGCGGCCGAGATCCGCACCTGTGGGCTTGGCGGCGATAGCGAGGTAACGCCGATCTTGCGCGGGCGCACTGGCGGGCTAACACTTGGCCCGCGGCGGGCAACGCCGCTGTCATTATTGGCAATGCGCTGGCCTCAGATAAAGACCCATCTTGCCAGCCAGCTTGATCTGGCTGTACCCATGGCAACTGATGCGCGCTTTGTGTTCCCGATCATGCCTGATGGGGTGCCAAAATGGCTTACCCGATCTGAGGTCCGGCTGGCCGAAAAGGCTATTGCTGCCGGCCCATCGCCGGTTGCCGAACTGGCCGCGACCCAATTGGCGCTTGGTGCCGTTGACCGGTTGATCAGCCGCGGCCTTCTTGGCCTGTCCAGCTTTACCCCGACCGATGCCGCCCATGTTACCGGCGCCTTTACTGAATTTGATAGCGAGGCGGCAATGCTTGGCGCAAAATTAATGGCGCGTCAACGAAATGGTGCTGGTGTTGCGATTGCAGCATCACCAATGACGCTGGCGGAAATGACGCTTGGCGAATTGCATCGGCGTTCGATATTGGCGCTTATGGATGCAGCTTTGGCGCATGAAGGCGGCGGCGAAGCGGCGATATCGAATAACGCTATTCTGATTGAACAGCGATCTTATCGCGCTTGGCGCATCGGCTGCAACGCATTACCCGCCAATCGCCGCCGCGATGGGGGTTCAGTTAAGCGTGCCTGATCATGCCGATGTTGCCGGGGCGGTTGGTGCGGCCGCCGGATCGGTTCGCCAGCGTGTGATGATTTCGATCACCCAGCCGGCCGAATCCAAATTTCGCGTTCACCTTCCCGATGGCCCGCTGGATAAATCCAGCCTTGATGACGCGCTTGCGACGGCGCGCATTGCTGCCAAACAGCTCGCCGAGGCGCGCGCCCAAAATGCAGGCGCGACCAAGATTGACCTGCATTTGGACGAAGATATCAAGCTGGTGCCACTATCATCGAACAAGGATCTGTTTATCGAGGCCCTGATCTATGCCACCGCCGAGGGCCGCGCCGCCTAGACCATTTCGCATCACCTGTTTTTTGATCAGCAATCTGGCTTATGACTAAAACAGCCGCTGCTGCATCACATCACAATCGGCGGCGAATGATTTGTGATCACTATAGCGTTTTTTGATGCTGCGAATGGCGCCAACCGGCAGAAAATCGCGCACTTCATGCCAATGCCAATCGACCTGCACGCGGCCCGAAATGCGATTTAGCTGAACAGTCATTTCATGCGCATTTGTCGGGGTCTCGACATAGGGGTCACCACCAACAACGGCATAGACCATTGGGCCTGACTGCGATGTCTTGCTGATCCGCAGATCATCATCACTTGCCACAAAATCAATAATATCGCCATCGGGTGAAAGCGGTGCATTCTGGATAAAATCAAAGGCTGGCAAACGGCGACTGCGCTCAATGGGAACCATGCGCACCCGCGATACGTCACCACCGTCAACATCGACCGTGACATAGACCGCGCCTTGAAATGAATCGGTTTCGGCATTTTCGCCACGCATCTGTTCAATTTCAAACAAGCCGTTACAAACCATGAAAACCGATTTTGCAGCGGCTGATGGTGCGGATAGCACCGCCATCAGCAACCCTCCGGCCAGCGATATTTCCAGCACGCGCCATCTTGCAAAGATGTGCCCTATCAGTGACGGCGTTATCAACAACCGCCTTGTTAAAGGCCCGAAATTAGCCACCAATCGCATTTGCGTCATATAGCCTCCTTTGCCACGCGCCAGCCTGATTGACGCATAAGGCATTTGGGTTAGCTTAATTAGATTAAACTTTTAAACAAAATGCTGGTTTTAACTGCTGGCGTTTACAGGCCGCTTGGTCATAGACGGCATGGCCTGATGTCTTCAGTGACGGCCCGTTGCCCGGGGTTAACAGAAAATTCATCTCATTATGCCAATCTTCACTCGACGTTTTTGGGTTTAGTTTCTGCGGCGACATCACAGCAAACTGGGGATGCCTATGATGACCTTTCTTCGCCGTGACGAGGCACTGTTCCTCTTATTTTGGAGCTCTGGATATATTGGGGCAAAGCTTGCGGTGCCGCTTGCTGGGACGTTTACGCTGTTGTTCTGGCGCTATGCGCTGGTCATTGTCGTCGTCGGTCTTATTGTCACCTGGCGCGATGAATGGCGGCGTCCGAATGCTGGGACTTTTTTAACTGGCTTTTGGGCACATTTTGTCTGGCTGATCGCTATCTTAAAGGCCTTGGAATTTGGCATTGGCGCTGGCGCAGCTGCGCTTATCGCAGCGATGCAACCGGCATTTACCGCGCTACTTGCTCCACTTTTCCTCAACGAACGAAATAGCATCCTTCAATGGGTTGGGGTCGGTGTTGGCTTTGCCGGGGTGGTAATCTTTATTGGTGCTGACAGTGGTGCCTCTGGGGCGGCGTTATGGGTCTACGCACTTCCTGTGCTAGCAACCGCCAGCCTGACCTTTGTCACCCTTTGGGAACGCCGCCGCGCTTCGATAAAGCTGGAAATAGCTGCAAACACATCTTCGACATCAGAGCCAGATATGCCGATTTTTACGTCACTTTTCTGGCAGGGCGCGTTGACGGTTCTGCTTCTACTGCCGCTCGCACAACAATTTGAGAACTTCGCTGCTGACTGGCGGATTGAACTATTCCTTGGGGTAATTTGGCTGGCAGTAATTGCGTCGGTTGGTGCCTATGGGTTGATGTTCCACCTCATCCGTACACGCGCGGCGACACGGGTTTCGGCACTGCAATATTTCGTGCCGCCGGTGACTATGTTGATCGCTTGGTTTGTTTTTGGTGAGGGTTTGACATTGAACGGGCTGGCTGGGCTGCTCGTTACATCAGCCGGACTTTGGCTGATGGCACGCGGCGAGAAACATTAAGCCTGTTGATGGTGCCACTTCGTTATCTGCAACATTCTAATCGACGGTGGCTGGGTATTTGGAAGCAAGGGTTGGTGGGCCCGGCAGGACTCGAACCTGCAACAACACGGTTATGAGCCGTGGGTTCTAACCAATTGAACTACAGGCCCCACCTTTGATTGCGGTTCGTTCCGCCGGCCAAAATGCCAGCCTTCATCCCCGCACCTGATCCCCTCGACAAGCGGCCCTTTCAGGCCTGCTATCTTGCCTAGCTTTCGAGGAAGCTACGCAGTTTGCGCGAACGTGACGGATGCTTCAACTTACGAAGCGCCTTTGCCTCGATCTGCCGGATCCGCTCGCGCGTCACGCTAAATTGTTGACCCACTTCTTCAAGCGTATGGTCGGTATTCATGCCAATGCCAAACCGCATCCGCAGCACCCGCTCTTCACGCGCGGTAAGGCTGGCCAGAACCCGCGTTGTGGTTTCACGCAAATTCGCATGGATCGCCGCATCAAGCGGTTGAACAGCGTTTTTATCCTCGATGAAATCACCGAGATGGCTATCTTCTTCATCGCCGATCGGGGTCTCAAGGCTGATTGGTTCTTTTGCGATCTTTAAAACCTTGCGCACTTTATCAATGGGCATTGACAGCTTTTCTGCCAATTCTTCTGGCGTTGGCTCGCGGCCAATTTCATGCAGCATCTGACGCGATGTCCGTACCAGCTTGTTGATCGTTTCGATCATATGAACCGGGATACGGATCGTGCGCGCCTGATCGGCAATCGACCGGGTAATCGCCTGCCTGATCCACCATGTGGCATAGGTCGAAAATTTATAGCCGCGCCGATATTCGAATTTATCAACGGCTTTCATCAGGCCGATATTGCCCTCTTGAATCAGATCAAGGAACTGGAGGCCGCGATTGGTATATTTCTTGGCGATCGAGATCACCAGCCGCAAATTAGCCTCAACCATCTCGCGTTTGGCTCGTGCCGCCTCGCGCTGGCCGCGCTGGATGGTCTGGATCACTTCACGGAATTCAGGGATAGACAGCCCCACATCATCGACCACAAGCTTGATCTTGTCGCGCAACTCGGCAATCTCGTCGGCGTTCCCCGCCAACAGCTTTTTCCACGCCTTGTTGTTATAGCCACTGCCGGGCCAATCTTCGCATACTTCGCGGCCGTTCCAAGCATCAAGAACCTGTGCCCGGGTCACACCGCTATCGGTGGCAAGCCGCATCAACCGGCCTTCGATCTGGGTGAAATGACGGTTCAGGGTAAAAACCTGCTCGCTCAAGGCTTCAATCCGGTTGGGGTTGAAAATCACCCCTTCCATCAATTCGCACAGCTTGACCTTAATTTCGAAATGTGCCGCTTCGCTCTTGGCAACCAGCGGTTGTTCCTTTGTCATCCGGGCAAGGCGACGATCCTGACTTTTCACAAACGCCTTATAGGCCGTACCAATCTCATCAAGAAGCGTCATCACATCGTCACGAACCGCATCTTCCAAGGCGGCAAGCGACAGGTTCAGATCGTCATTTTCGTCATTGTCATTATGCGAGTCACGGGTCGATGTGTCGGTATCGCTATCACCACTGTCATCATCCTCGTCTTCATCCTCGTCATCGACATCTTCTTCCTCAACCTCATCATCTTCCAGATCATCATCCGGAATATCATCTTCAAGCGGGTTGATCGTGTTCTGGTCGATCAGCGGGTTACCGTTAATCTTGGCATAGGTTGCCTCAAGATCAATGATATCGCGAAGCGGCACAACGCCATCGGCGATCTGGTCACGCCAATGCAGCAATGCACGAATGGTCAATGGCGACTCGCAAATGCCGCCAATCATCATCTCGCGGCCAGCCTCAATACGTTTGGCAATGGCAATCTCGCCCTCGCGCGACAACAGCTCAACACTGCCCATCTCACGCAGATACATCCTTACCGGATCATCTGTTCCCGACACATCGCTATCTGACAGGTTACCGGCGGCGCGGCCGTCTTCTGATGCCTCATCCTCGTCACTATCGCTCTCGGCGCTATCGACAACAGACACGCCCATTTCGCTTAGAGATGACATCACATCGTCAATCTGCTCGGACGTGTAATCCTCGGCAGGAAGCGCCGCATTCAATTCATCATGCGTGACAAATCCGCGTTCCTTGCCAAGCTTCATCAAGGTCTTGATGGTTTGCTGAGCAGCGTCAAGGCTGGCCGCTTCGGCTGCCTCTGGGGTATTCTGATCAGGTTCGGCTTGTTTTTTTGCTTTACTGGCCATCTTGTTGCTCATGTTCCTGTCCGGCTTGGCACGCAACCGGAGGTGCTTGCCCCGGCATTGTTGCATCAAATGTCATTCAAGTGGCGATGTTGCCATCGCTGTGGGCGGTGGCCCGTTATTATCTATTTTTTGGGGCACCGGTCTGTGAAAACAGCCCGGACTTACCGCCGACAAGTTGAAGTAGTTCATCTAGATGTATCGCGGCTTGATCGCTTGCCAGCGCAACCGGATCAAATGGCAATCTGGCTTTCATGTCATCCCCCGTCACTGCCGCTAACACATCACCCAAATTCAATCCTTGTAAATGATAGCTTATCGCTGCGGCGTCAAGGTCTGGATCACGGATTACCGCGTCAATAAGTGCTTTTTTCAGGCTTTCGAGTGCTTGATCCCCCGAATCCAGCATCGACAATGTCTCAAAATTCGCAGAAACCAGCGAAGGATGCGCCAATAACAGTGCCAGCACCGCCCGATGCCGATTAATTAATCCGGTTTGCGGCCGCGGTGTGCGTCGCGGGGCGACCACCGACGATACCCCGCGGATTTGATTACGCATCGCAGCGATTCGGCTTTCAATTTCATCGCCATACGCGCTGCGCACCTGATTATTGCCGATACTGCGGACATAGCCGCGAACCGCTTGCCAGAATTGCGCCCGTGTTTCGGGCTGGCGCACGTCAAATTCGGCCCCTACTCGTTCCCAAAGACTATCAACCAATGCGCGTGCAGTGCTGATCACTTTGCGAAACCCTTCCGGCCCGCTTGCGGCGATCAAATCATCCGGATCAGTGCCCTCAGGCAGCACCGCCAAGCGCGCCGAACGCCCCGGTTCTAAAAGCGGTAATATCCTCTCAAGTGCCCGCATTTGCGCGCGCTGGCCAGCGGTATCACCATCAAAACACAATACCGGTTCATCATGCAGCTTCCATAATAGCGCAATCTGCTCGGCGGTTAATGCTGTCCCCAGCGGCGCCACCGCCGCGGCCGCACCACTCCGGTGAATGGCAATCACGTCCATGTAACCTTCTGCAACAACCAGTGGTAGATTACGCCGCAATCCTTCACGCGCCTGCACCCATCCGTAAAGCACCGCCTTTTTGGAAAAGGTCGGCCCCTCGCCCGAATTCAGATATTTGGGTTGGGCATCGCCTAGCGCCCGCGCCCCGAATGCAATGACTTTGCCTTGCCGGTTTTCGATCGGGAACATGACGCGATCACGAAAATAATCAAACAGGCTGCCATCACGGTCCGATTTACGGATCACACCAGCAGCAAGCATATCATCGTCGGAGAACCCCTTATCCGTTAGCGCAGCGCGCAACCCGCTTCGCGGTGAATAGCCAATCCGATAGGTCTTAACAATGGCCGCATCCAGCCCGCGCTGTTTTAGATAGCGCGTTGCATCACGGCCTTCGTCACGGCGCAAAGCCGCTTCGAAAAACAGGGTTGTTTCTTCAAGAATATCAAGTGCTGCCTTGCGCTGGCGCGATGCCGCAACATCTTGTGGCGCGCTCCGAGGCATGGCCAAGCCGGCCATTTCGGCAAGCCGCTCAACGGCTTCCATGAATTCCAACCCATCCATCTCACGCAGAAACGAGATCGCATCACCATGCACACCGCAGCCGAAACAATGGTAAAAACCATCATCATCAACTACGGAAAAAGATGGGGTTTTTTCCGAGTGAAAGGGGCATAGGCCGCTATGACGGCGCCCTTTGCGCACAAGTTTGACCCGGCGCCCAACAACATCCGATAGCGGCACACGCTGACGAAGATCTTCGATAAATTCGGGCGGCACCGCCATAATTCAAAGCTCCGCTTACTAATTTAGCCGGTTGGTCATCGACGGGGCGCATCAACCCCAATATTCATACCGTTATCATAGACTGCCGCGGCAAAACCATCAAATTTCATGGCAAGTGGCCGCAATATTTGGCCCCAATATTCGATCATTTTGAGTGAGGCTCGAAAGACCTTCGAGTGAAGCCAATAATGGCGCCAGTAATCTTGAATGGGGCCAGTAATCTTGCCATTATTTGGCGGCAGGCAATGTTTCACATGATTGCTGGAATGTGCCTCAGCGCCTCTGAAGATCCTAATCCTTTGCCATCAGGGCTGTCTTAACTGCCTGACTAGCCGCAGAAAAATCCATCTGTCCTGCATAATTGCCTTTCAGATAGCCCATCACCTGCCCCATATCCTTGACCGACGATGCGCCGGTTTCGTCTATCGCTGCCGATATCGCCGCCTGCATTTCGGCGTCATCCAGCTGGGCTGGCAGAAACCCCTTAATGATGGCGATCTCGGCTTCTTCGGCATCCGCAAGCTCCGGCCGGTCACCATCACGATACATCTTGGCCGATTCTGTCCGCTGCTTGATCATGGTCTGCAGCAGGCCAAGGATATCATCGTCACTGATCCCATCAGGGTTGCCATTACCTCTTGCGGCGATATCACGGTCTTTCAGGGCAGCCATGATAAGCCGCATGGTACCAAGCGCAGCCTGATCCTTGTTTTTTAATGCTTGCTTCATTGCTGCTGCAATATTTTCGCGCATGATTTTAGCGTTCCCCTGTAAATCAAATTCGGGAAAGTCCTCCCCAAATCGTCAGCGCGCTTTTACGCGACTCTGACAAATGCCGCAAGCCCTTCCGCTTTGGCTTGACCAATGCAGCAGGCTGCGGTATCACCACTGCCGTTTGGCAGACACGGTCTGAACCACGCGGCTTTTATAACAGGATGTGGGATCAAATGGGGCAGAAAATTACGTCTGGCCAGTATTTTGCTGCGCTTCGCGCCAACCGGGAAAACCCGACAGCAGCCCTCGTTCTTGAAGATGGATCCGTCTTCACCGGTTACGGATTCGGTGCCGCCACCACTAATGTTGGCGAAATCTGTTTCAACACATCAATGACTGGATATCAGGAAATCCTGACAGATCCGTCATATGCTGGGCAGATCATCACCTTTACCTTTCCGCATATCGGGAATGTTGGTGCCAATGATCAGGATTTTGAAACTGGCAAGCCCACAGCGCTGGGGTTAATCGTCCGGCAGGCGGTAACCAATCCTGCCAGCTGGCGAGCGACAAGCAGCCTTGATAGCTGGCTGAAAACCCATAATTTACCCGGGATCAGCGGTATTGACACGCGCGCGCTGACGCGCCGCATCCGCGACCTTGGCGCGCCGCGCGGGGCGCTTTGTCATGCGCCCGACGGCAAGATTGATCTCGACGCCTTAAAGGCTCAAGCGGCCGCGTGGCCCGGGCTTAAAAACATGGATCTCGCAATTGAGGTCACCACCGATACAGCCCATGACTGGCATCAGGGCAGCTGGCAGATGGATCAGGGCGCGCATCTTGAAACGCCCGCAAAATACAAAGTTGTCGCCATGGATTTTGGCTGCAAACACAATATTCTGCGCTGTCTAGAAGATGCCGGATGCGCGGTTCATGTTGTCCCTGCTGAAACCACAGCCCATGAGATTTTGGCATTGCAGCCTGATGGGGTTTTCCTATCAAATGGGCCTGGTGATCCGGCCGCGACCGCAGCATATGCCGGCCCGCAAATTGCCAAGCTGATCGAAAAAAACATGCCCGTCTTTGGCATCTGTATTGGCCATCAATTGATGGCGCTGGCGCTTGGTGCGAAAACCCATAAAATGGAACGCGGTCACCGCGGTGCCAACCATCCGGTCAAAGACCTTGCGACTGGCAAGATCGAAATTACCAGCCAGAATCATGGCTTTGTGGTGGACCCTGACAGCCTTCCCGCAGAATTGGAAGTGTCGCATATCTCGCTTTTCGACCAATCTGTCGAGGGGCTGCGTCACACCAGCAAACCTGCTTTTTGCGTTCAATATCACCCCGAATCATCGCCCGGCCCACATGATTCGCGCTACCTTTTTGAACGATTTACCGACATGATGGAAAAGACGAGAGATTAACGATGCCGCGCCGTAACGATATCAAATCTATTCTTATTATCGGCGCTGGCCCCATTGTTATTGGTCAGGCTTGCGAGTTCGATTATTCCGGTGCACAGGCCTGTAAAGCCCTAAAGGCTGACGGCTACCGGATTATTCTGGTCAACTCGAACCCAGCGACGATCATGACCGATCCGGAAATGGCCGACGCCACTTATATCGAGCCGATTACACCGGCGACCGTCGCCAAGATCATCAAGGCCGAGCGTCCGGATGCGCTATTGCCGACGATGGGCGGCCAAACCGCGCTAAACACTGCATTATCGCTTTATAATGACGGGACGCTGGAAAAATATGGCGTCGAGATGATTGGCGCGCGTACCGCATCAATCGAGATGGCCGAAGACCGCGAATTGTTCCGTTTGGCAATGCAGCGGATCGGGCTTGAATGTGCGCGGGCCAGCACCGTTAACAATTTTGAGGATGCGTTAACGGCGCTTGATAAGGTCGGGCTACCGGCGATTATCCGCCCATCATTCACCCTTGGCGGCGAAGGCGGCGGCGTTGCCTATAACCGCGCCGAGTTCGAAACCATCGTTAGTAACGGCCTGCGCCTGTCGCCCGTTTCTGAAGTTCTGATCGAAGAATCACTTCTCGGCTGGAAAGAATTTGAAATGGAGGTTGTGCGCGACACAACCGACAATTGCATTATCATCTGTTCAATTGAAAATATTGATCCGATGGGCGTTCACACTGGGGACTCGGTAACAGTGGCTCCTGCCCTGACCCTGACTGACAAGGAATATCAGGTACTGCGCGATGCCTCGCTTGCCGTATTGCGTGAAATTGGCGTTGATACTGGCGGCTCGAATGTGCAGTTTGCCGTCTGTCCGGATACGGGCCGCGTTATTGTGATCGAGATGAACCCCCGGGTTAGCCGCTCATCAGCCCTTGCCTCTAAGGCAACCGGTTTTCCTATTGCCAAGGTTGCGGCCAAACTGGCGGTTGGCTATCGGCTTGACGAATTGGTCAATGATATTACCGGCGTTACACCGGCTAGCTTTGAGCCAACGATTGATTATGTCGTGACCAAAATCCCGCGCTTCACATTTGAAAAATTCGCCGGTGCCGAACAGAATCTTTCGACCTCAATGAAATCGGTTGGTGAGGCGATGGCGGTTGGCCGATCCTTTGAAGAAAGTCTGCAAAAAGCGCTTCGTTCAATGGAAATCGGCCTGACTGGTCTGAATCCGGTTGAAATGCCTGCACCGGACAGCACGCTTGGCGAAGACCCGCTTCGCGGATGGCTTGGCGAGCTGGTACCAAACCGGATTTTGCGCATTGCAATGGCATTGCGCAGCGGTATGTCAATCGCCGAGGTTCACGCCGCAACCAGCTGGGATATTTGGTTCCTTGAACGAATTGCGGCAATTCTTGATGCGGAAAATGCAGTGATCGAGAACGGCTTGCCCGATGATGCTACGTCCTTGCGTCATTTGAAATCACTTGGCTTTGCCGATAGCCGCCTTGCCGAGCTTGCCAAGCTTGAACCGGCGGATGTGCGCGCGATGCGGCAGGCGGCAGGGGTCACGCCTGTCTATAAACGCATTGATACCTGTGCCGCCGAATTTGCGTCTGATACCGCCTATATGTATTCAACCTACGAGGCCAGCGATCAGGCCGAGTGTGAGTCCGACCCAAGCGACAAGAAAAAGATTGTCATTCTTGGCGGCGGACCGAACCGGATCGGCCAAGGGATTGAATTTGACTATTGCTGTGTTCATGCCTGCTATGCGCTGTCTGATGCCGGCTATGAAACCATCATGATCAACTGTAATCCGGAAACAGTATCGACCGATTATGACACATCCGATCGGCTTTACTTTGAGCCCTTGACCGACGAAGACGTCATCTCGGTGATCAAGCGCGAGGCCGAAAATGGTGATCTACGCGGCGTTATTGTCCAGCTTGGTGGGCAAACCCCGTTGAAAATTGCCGCAGCTCTTGAGGCTGAAGGCATCCCAATTCTGGGCACCAGCCCCGATGCGATCGACCTTGCCGAAGACCGCGAACGCTTCCAGCAGCTTTTGCAAAAGTTGAATTTATTGCAGCCAGAAAATGGCATCGCCCATTCAGCCGAAGAAGCCCGCACCATTGTCGAGCGGATTGGCCTGCCGGTCGTTATCCGCCCATCATACGTGCTTGGGGGGCGCGCGATGGAGGTCGTTCACCAGATGGCTGATCTCGAACGCTATATGCGCGATGCGGTTGTGGTATCGGGCAGCAATCCGGTACTGATTGACCGCTTCTTGAATAACGCCATCGAGGTGGATGTCGATGCGCTATGTGATGGCAGCGATGTCTATATTGGCGGCATCATGGAACATATCGAGGAAGCTGGTATCCATTCTGGCGATTCTGCTTGCTCATTGCCGCCGCAACACCTATCGGACGAGATTCTTGCCGAGATCAGGCGGCAGACCTCAGAGCTGGCTTTTGCCCTGAATGTAGTTGGCTTGATGAATATTCAGTTCGCAATCCGCGAGGACAAGATTTACCTTCTTGAAGTCAACCCGCGTGGCAGCCGGACCGTTCCGTTCGTTGCCAAAACCACTGGCGTGCCACTTGCCAAGATCGCCTCACGCGTGATGGCTGGCGAAAAACTGGCTGGCTTCAATCTTAAAGACCTTGAATTACCCCATGTTGCGGTGAAAGAAGCGGTTTTCCCCTTTGCCCGTTTCCCCGGTGTTGATGTCTTCCTTGGCCCGGAAATGAAATCAACGGGCGAGGTTATGGGCATTGACCGTAATTTCGGTGCAGCATTTGCAAAAAGCCAGCTGGGTGCAGGCGTTGGACTGCCGCTCTCTGGTACCGTGTTCATTTCGGTCAAGGATGAGGACAAGCCGGCCTTTGTCGAGATTTGTCGTAACCTTGTTGATGATGGCTTTAAAATTCTTGCGACTGGCGGCACAACTGATGCGTTAAACGCGGCAGGGGTTCCAGCAACGCGGATCAATAAGGTGATGGAAGGCCGTCCCCACGCGGTTGACGCAATGTTATCCGGCGAGATTCAACTTGTGTTCAATACAGCCAAAGGTGCCGGCGCAATTAAGGATTCTTTTTCGCTTCGCCATAACGCTTTAACCAACAAAATTCCCTACTATACAACTGTTTCGGGAAGCCGCGCGGCGGCTGAGGCAATCCGCGCCCTGCGGCAAGGTCAACTGGGCGTTCGTACATTGCAGGATTATCTTGCAGATATTAAGCGTTAGCAGTTAATCTGGGCAATCAGGACAGTGTAAGGCGGCCTTGCGGCAGCTGGGTAAACGGATATTAAAGCGATGGAAAAGATACCTTTCACCCCGCAAGGGTTGAACGCAATCAAAGAAGAGCTGGCGCATTTAAAGGGCACCGAACGGCAGGCGGTGATTAATGCCATTGCCGTCGCGCGTGAACATGGTGATTTGTCAGAAAATGCCGTGAGACCGATATTTCCAAGCGTATGATTTCGACATCATCACCGGTTGCCCGTGCGGTTATTGGCAAAAGCGTTGGCGACTCGGTTGAGGTGCAAACCCCTGGTGGTCTTCGTTCTTATGAAATTCTGACAATTGCGCTGTTTGATATCACCAAAGTCTAATTCGGGCGATTTATAGCGCCTGACCTGTCGCTAGGGCCGGTCAGTTGAAGGCCGGTCAGTTGAAGGCTGTTCAGTTTAGGGCCGGTCAATTGGTACCCCGGCAAGCTGTTTTGCCGAGCGGATTGCCAATGCAGTTTTGACATGGCTGACATTTTTTGCCGGCGTTAGATGACCGGTCAGGAATTTTTGGAAATCATCCCAATCATGCGCGACAATTTTCAGCAGAAAATCAGTCTCGCCCATCAGCATATGACATTCGCGCACCTGCGGCCATGTCGATACCAGCTTTTCGAAATCCTGCAAATCAGCTTCGGCCTGACTGGTTAGCCCCACAAAGGCAAAAACCTGCACGCTAAACCCAAGCGCATCAGGATCAATATCTGCATGATAACCTTTGATAATATTGGCATCTTCCAGTGCCCGGACACGCCGAAGACATGGCGGTGCTGAAATGCCCGCCCGCTTTGCAAGCTCAACATTGGTCATCCGCCCATCATTTTGCAAATCATGCAAAATCTGTCGATCAACCATATCCAGTTTAATTTTTTCAGCCATGAATAGAGTGCCAGCATCAATGAAGCATTACCGTAAGCATCGCCATAATAGACGCGGCAGATGCCGTTCGACAAGCGCTATTGCGTAATATTATTGCCTGAAGCCCCCGTCCAAGTTACTTATAGTTATCAGACTCGACGTAGTGGAGGCATCGTTTTGCCCGCATCCAGACCATCCAAACCAAACCCGAGCGAACAGATCAACGATCTGGGTTTTAAGCGATGGTACCGCGGGAATGCGTCTTCAGGCGATCGCGCTTGGCGACGCATTGGTGGCGGCTGATGCCCATAATCAAACCAATCTTGTCGACGTCATTTTAACCCTGCCATGGTGGGCGCGCCGGTTTCCGCGTCTTGCCGCCATTCTGCCGCTGTCTTGGCTGCGTGCGGGGCTGCGTGCGGGGATAAATGCGGGGCGCCATCCAGCATCCGGCCAGCCCGATCTCAGCGCTGGGATGCCCGATATCGCCATCACCTGCGGCAGGCGTATGGCCGGAATATCCATCGCGATCCGGCGGCTTGGCAAGGCCGGCGGCGCTGATACGCGCACCATCCATATTCAAGACCCACGCCTTCCACCAGATTATTTTGACGTTCTGGTGGTGCCGCAGCATGACCCAGCCCGCGGCCCCAATATTGTGACCAGTCTGGCATCATTGAACAGGTTGGATACCGCCAAGATTAAACAGGCTGCGGCGCGCCTTACCAGCAAATGGACATCGCTTCCCACGCCATTGGTGGCGGTCATGCTTGGCGGAACAAATCGACGATATCGGATTTCGGCGGACATGGCCGACGAGATGGCTGCAAGATTGGCTAATTTTGCGGCTAAAACCGGTGCCAGCCTTGCCATGATTACCTCGCGGCGAACCCCTGTCGATCTGCTAGATCGCCTGACCAGCAGTCTGGATAAAACGTGCTATGCGGTCTTGGATCAGCATGATGACAATCCCTATCCGGGCATTCTTGGCATTGCAGATGCGGTGATTGTGACGTCGGATTCGGTGAATATGATATCAGAAGCGACGGTGACAGGCCTGCCGGTTCTAATTGCCGACTGGCAGCGTGAAAGCGGGCGTATTGGTGCGTTCCATGATGCGATGATGGCGGCTGGTCATTGTGCGCCGCTGGCCGACACTCTGCCTAAAAAGGGCTTTTTGCCCCTTAATGAAATGCCCGAAATTGCCAAGGCTGTCCTTATGCGTCTTGGCCGCTAGCCGCCAGAGCCGCACTCATATACACGCTGTTATCGGGTCGCCATTCGTGCCGTTTCTAGTGAAATAGCGCGCGCCCGTCATTCGGGAACATTCCATCATAAAGGCTGGCAACTTGGGCACCATATCCGTTGAAAATTTGGGTTGGTACATTCTTGTTGCTGCCAAGCAGCCGTTCGGTTTTTTGCGACCAGCGCGGATGCGATACATCTGGATTCACGTTCGCCCAAAACCCATATTCGCGCGCATTAAGATGTTCCCAGAACGAGACCGGGCGCTCATCAGTAAAGGTAAATCGGGTAATGGATTTCACTGATTTAAAGCCATATTTCCACGGTGTAACCAGCCGGATCGGCGCGCCATTTTGCGCCGGCATCGGCTTGCCATAAATACCGGTCGCAAGAAAAGCCAATTCATTTGTCGCCTCGTCAAGGGTCAGGCCCTCAACATACGGCCACGGGTACCAATCCTGCTTTTGCCCGGGGGCGATAGAGGGGTCAAAGAAGGTTTCCATTCGCAGATATTTAGCCTCAGCCCTCGGATTTGCTAGCGCGACCAGTTTTGCCAGTGGCACCCCGCTCCACGGCACAGCCATTGCCCACGCCTCGACACAGCGATGCCGGTAAAGCCGTTCTTCTAATCCGCCTGCCCGCGCGATCAAATCTTCGGCATCGAGCTGCAACTCGGTCTCGACCAGCCCGTCAATTGTGACCATCCAAGGATCAGTAATCAGCTTTTGCGCCCGTCTGGTGATATTTTTTGACGATCCGAATTCATAAAAATTCGTATAGCTTGTTGCATCTTCTTCCGGCGTGATATCGCGATCGAGCCGATAAGCCAGATTTCGCGGCGCCGGATAACCGGCAATGCCTGCCGCCGCGCTGGCCGCAAATCCGCCGATACCAGACATGGCAGCGGCCAGCCCAAGGCCAGCAAATCCGGCGCCGCGCAACCAGTCTCGGCGATTCAAATAGATATGTTCGGGGGTGGCGTCAGCTTCAGCCATAGCCCAGCTTGGGCGCTTTTTGATCAGCATTGACTATCTCCTTCGGCGATAAGGCGTTGGTGATACCATCTCCTATACCCAACCAATATGGCAAATATGCGGCATGATGCTATCATTAGTCACCCCTGATCAGCCGTAATCAGACTGGATCCTGCATACGCGGTTCGGTATACGCGGCTTTGGCACGTCTTAGGACAGGCTGGCAGTAACTTTGGCAATACGTTCGAGCGCATCCAGCAAAACATCATCGGCTGCCGCATAAGAAATTCTGAAATATGGCGACAAGCCAAAAGCAACGCCGGGCACTACAGCCACTTCGCCAGCCTCAAGTAGATAGCTGACAAAATCACTGTCAGTCTCGATCATTTGCCCATTGGGGCGCTTCCTGCCTATTAACTTGGCGATCGACGGGTAAACATAGAACGCGCCATCAGGACGCGGGCAATCAATGCCATCAATATCATTCAACGCATCACAGACAATCTGCCGTCGCCGCGCAAAGGCGGCGCGGTTTTCATCCATGAAATCCAGCGGCCCGTCGAGCGCCGCGATCGCCGCATATTGGGCAATCGAATTTGGGCTTGACGTTGATTGTGACTGAACCTTTGCCATGGCCTTAATCAAAGGCACCGGCCCGCTGCCATAACCAATACGCCAGCCCGTCATGCAATAGGATTTCGACACGCCATTCACCGTCAAGATACGATCCCGAAGGTCCGGTGCAACTGTCGCCATTGTGGTAAAGCGAAAATCATCATAGACCAGATGCTCGTAGATATCGTCGCTGATCAGATGCAGATGTGGATGGCGGCGCATGACCTCGGCAAAGGCTAAAATATCATCAGCATTATAGCCAACCCCACCCGGATTTGACGGGCTGTTCAGGATTAACCATTTGCTGTTTGGTGTAATCGCCGCCTCTAGATCATCTGCACTGATTTTCATCGGGTTGGCACCACTGCCCTGCACAAAGACCGGCTTGGCCTCGCACAGCTCAACAATGCCGGCAAAGCTGACCCAATAGGGCGTCGGGATAATAACTTCATCATCCGGGTTGAGGCTGGCCATCAATGCGTTAAACAGGATTTGCTTACCGCCGGTACCGACCGAAATCATGTCGGGGGTGCATTCCATATTGTTTTCGCGAGCAAATTTACGGCAAATAGCCGCCTTTAATTCAGGAATACCATCGACTTGTGTATATTTGGTTTTGCCAGCCTGCATCGCCGCGATTGCCGCATCCTTGATATGCTGCGGCGTGTCAAAATCAGGCTCGCCGGCGGCAAGACCGATTACCTTGCGGCCCGCCGCCTTCATATTCAATGCCATGTCGGTTATCGACACGGTTGGTGATGGTGCGATGCGATTAAGCCTGTCAGAAATAAGGCCCATTGGTCTGGTCTCCCTTTGTCTCTCAAATTTATGAGGTGGTTTGCCATCAAGAACAAGTGCTTTTCGCCGTGCCCCCTTTCTTCTTGGCGAGAAGATGCCTATCTTATGCCACATGGACGAAAACAGCAGCGACAACCTCATCATAACCCGCTCAAGCGGCCCGGCAAATTTTGACCTTACCTCAGAGTTTAAGCCTGCCGGTGACCAGCCAACCGCGATTGCCGAATTGATTGCCGGCATTAAGGAAGGTGAACGCGATCAGGTGCTGCTTGGGGTTACCGGATCAGGCAAAACCTTTACCGCCGCTCATGTCATCCAAGAAATCAAGCGACCGACACTGATTTTGGCGCCAAACAAAACTCTGGCAGCACAGCTATATGGCGAGATGCGCTCGCTCTTTCCGAATAACGCGGTCGAATATTTTGTCTCATATTATGATTACTATCAGCCCGAGGCCTATGTGCCACGCTCGGATACCTATATCGAAAAGGAATCATCAATTAATGAACAGATCGACCGTATGCGCCACTCGGCAACGCGGGCGCTGCTTGAACGTGATGACGTAATCATTGTTGCGTCAGTATCATGTATTTATGGTATCGGTTCGGTCGAAACCTATTCCAGCATGACGTTAAAACTTACCACGGGTGAAACCGTTGCCCGTCAGGAACTGCTTCGCCAGCTCACCGAATTGCAATATCGCCGTAATGACACAAATTTTGTCCGTGGTACGTTTCGGGTGCGCGGCGACTCGGTTGAGTTATTTCCCGCTCACCTTGAAGATCGGGCATGGCGCATTTCACTTTTTGGTGATGAGATCGAAGCGATATTCGAGTTTGACCCATTGACCGGCGCAAAAAACGGCAGCCTCGACAGCATCACAATTTTTGCCAATTCGCATTACGTCACACCGCGACCGACATTGCAGCAAGCCTGCAAACAGATCAAACAGGAACTAAAAGATCAGATCGCTGTCTTTACTGCCAATAACCAGTTGCTCGAGGCGCAGCGCATTGAACAACGAACGCAATTTGACGTTGAAATGATCGAGGCCACTGGCGTTTGTGCGGGAATTGAAAATTATTCGCGCTATCTTTCTGGACGCGGGCCCGGCGAGCCACCGCCGACCTTATTTGAATATCTGCCAGAAAATGCGCTTTTGATCATTGATGAGAGCCATGTCACCGTGCCCCAGCTTGGGGCGATGTACAAGGGTGACTTTGCGCGGAAATCGACCTTGTCAAAATATGGGTTCAGGCTGCCATCATGCCTTGATAACCGACCGTTGAAATTTGAGGAGTGGGAGGCCTTTCGCCCGCAAACGATTTTTGTTTCAGCAACGCCCGGCACATGGGAGCTAGAGCGAACCGGCGGCGTTTTCAGTGAACAGGTGGTGCGCCCAACCGGATTGATCGACCCTGACTGTATCGTCCGGCCAACCATCAATCAGGTTGATGATATCATTGCCGAATGCCGTGATGTTGCCGCCAAAGGACAGCGCGCGCTCATCACCACCCTGACCAAAAAGATGGCCGAGGCGTTATCTGAATATATGTATGAGTCCGGCTTGCGCGTACGCTATTTGCATTCCGATATTGATACGCTTGAACGGATCGAGATTATGCGCGATCTGCGCCTTGGGGTCTTTGATGTGCTGATCGGTATCAACCTGCTCCGCGAGGGGCTGGATATTCCGGAATGTGCGCTTGTTGGAATTTTGGATGCCGATAAAGAAGGCTACCTTCGTTCGAAAACCTCATTGATCCAGACGATTGGTAGGGCGGCGCGAAATCTCGACGGGCGCGTTATCCTCTATGGTGACCGTGTGACCGACTCGATGCAATATGCACTTGATGAAACGAACCGGCGGCGCGCACGCCAGACCGCCTATAACGAAGCCAACGGCATTACCCCCGAATCGATCCGCAAGGATATCGCTGATGTACTGGACTCGGTGTTCGAACGCGGTGATCATTTAACGCCACAAGCTGGTGCCAAATCAGGCGACTTGATTGGCAGCAACTTCAAAACCGTGATTGCCGATCTCGAAACCAATATGAAAGCAGCGGCGGCCAATCTCGAATTCGAGGAAGCGGCAAGATTGCGTGACGAAATCAGACGCATGGAAGCGGCCGAGCTTGGACTTTTTGAACCCGGCGTTCCCGCCGCCATTGCGCAGCGACACGGGTTTCCTGCCGGCACCCCGGGCGCACCAATCAAAAAACGTGGCCGTCGTCGCTAGCAGCGCTGAAAATCAAAGCCACCTCTAGATCACACCGCTTTGCAGCAAATGCAATAATTGTCATAAACTGATGGCGAATCGGTGATGGTTTTGCACAAGTTCTGCGAAAATGCCCTAATTTGCGGATGTCGCCGTAAAATTTACATTGATCTAAGCCGTTTTCTCTCTTGAAATATTTTAACTTACTGTTTTCATTCATTTAAATTTTTATGCCTATTTTTTAGGCAAAGAGTATTTTTTTGTAGAAAAACAGTAAGCCATAAAAATTTTTGAGGGTTTTTCCACAGGTTTATCCCCAGCTTTCGTGGAAAACAATTTTTCGCTTTTTCGTGTCATTATCACACCTGATTCGCCGCCGCTGAATTACCCTTCACCCGCCACAGCCAATTCGTTTAACAACGCCCGCTATGGCGCCCGCGTCTGGACAGCCTGACCTGCAAAAAAGAGGCAGTGATCCCCCCGTTAGCGGCAATGACTTTACCGCAGAAATTTCTTATAGTGGCACCATCATAGAGGCCGCCGCCAAAACCAACAGCAGTTAACCCTAGGATGGTATCAACATTGTGGATGACGCCCTGAATATGCCGCCAAATTTAAAACGCGGCATTACCTATTTAAAATCCGAGCTAAAAACGCTGCCAAGTCAGCCCGGGGTTTACCGCATGCATAATGAGGCGGGCGAGGTGCTGTATGTTGGCAAGGCGCGCAATCTCGTTCGGCGGGTCACCAGCTATACCCAGCCCAACCGTCTGTCGAACCGGATCATGCGAATGGTTGGCGAGACCAAGAAATTGGAAGTCATCGTCACAAAGTCGGAAATTGAGGCACTGCTGCTTGAATCAAACCTGATCAAGAAGATGAAGCCGCGCTATAATATTCTGCTTCGCGATGATAAAAGCCTGCCGCAAATCCTGCTGACTGACGACCATGAATTTGGACAGCTGACCAAGCATCGCGGCCGAAAAAACCGCAAGGGAGATTATTACGGGCCATTTGCTTCGGCAGGTTCGGTTAACCGCACTGTTGCCGATCTGGCGCGTGCCTTTATGCTGCGTACCTGTTCGGACAATGTATTTTCCGGCCGCACACGCCCCTGTTTGCAATATCAGATAAAACGCTGTTCAGGGCCATGTGTTGGGCTGGTCAGTCGCGAGGATTATGCCAAACAAATGGCGCAGGCACGTCGGTTTTTAGATGGCGGGTCAGCCGATGTTCAGCGTGAATATGCGGCCCGGATGCACGCCGCCGCTGAAGCGCTGGAATTTGAAAAAGCTGCTATCTGGCGTAATCGAATTCGCGCATTGACCGGCATTCAGGCCAATCAAGATATCAACCTGCCAACCGTTAGCGACGCCGACATCATCGCCGCCGCGCGCAGTGGCGAGCGAAGCTGTATTCAGATATTCTTTATTCGTGGCGGTTCCAACTATGGCAATCGCTCATACTTCCTGACCCATCTTACCGATACTCCGGCGCATGAGGTGATTGGCGCCTTTATTGGTCAGTTTTATGAAGATAAGGAAGCACCTGCCGAGATCATGCTTAGCGAAATGCCCGAAGATCACCTGCTGCTTGCCGAGGCGCTTAGCCGGAATGCCGGCCATAAGGTCGTGCTGAGCCAGCCGGTTCGCGGCAATCGTCGCAAGGTTACCGACATGGCGCTAAAGAACGCCGAAGAAGCATTGTCACGCCACCTCGCCAATGCCTCGTCGCTCGACCTTCAGGAACCGCCGAACCGTATTGAAATCTATGATAATTCACACATTCAGGGGAAACATGCTGTTGGCGGCATGGTTGTTGCCGGACCTGATGGGTTTGAAAAAGGCGCTTATCGACGGTTTAACATTAAGGATGAGGGCAAATTTGCCACTGCCATCGGTGATGATTTTGCGATGATGCGTCAGGTTATTCACCGCCGTTTCTCCCGCGCTCTAAAAGATGACGCTGATCGCCAATCCGGCAATTGGCCAGATCTATTACTGATTGACGGCGGTGTTGGCCAGCTATCGGCGGTGCATGAGGCACTTGACGATCTGGGGATTAATGATCTTGCGGTCGTGGCGATTTCAAAAGGGCCGGATCGGCACGCCGGACGCGAACAATTCCATATCCGTGGCCGCCCAAGCTTTACCTTGCCTCCCGACAGTGCCGCCATGCATTTCTTGCAGCGACTTCGTGACGAATCACATCGTTATGCAATCGGCACCCATCGTGCCAAACGCGCCAAGACCGAATTCACTAACCCATTAGATGCAGTGCCCGGCATCGGCCCAAAGCGCAAAAAGGCACTCCTTGCACATTTCGGCTCGGCACGCGCGGTTTCGGCAGCTGGCTTGAGCGATTTGGAAGCCGTTGAAGGAATTTCGAAAAAATATGCTCAACAAATCTACGATTGGTTCTATAGTGGCACCTAGCTAGCTAAAGGGGGGGGTTCACCGCACCCTTCAATCGCGCTAGATTGTTAAAAAGGCCTCCAGCAAAAGGATCGCAGGCGCATTCATGTTCACACTCGCTTCGCTTCCAAATTGGATGACCGTTATGCGCATCGCCATCACACCGCTTATTGCGGTATTGATCTGGAGTGATGTGGCACCGCTTTATTATCAATTGGCGCTTTATCTCTATACAATTGCCAGCGTCACCGATTATGTCGACGGATATATTGCACGCCGGCTAAAGGTTGAGTCGCCGTTTGGCGAAATGCTCGATCCAATTGCTGACAAGCTGTTAATCGCGGCGGTTTTACTGGCGCTTGCCAGTGTCGAGACAAGCGGATGGTTGTTTCTCGTACCAGCTTTGATTATCCTTATCCGCGAATTTATGATTTCGGGGTTGCGCGAATATTTGGCCAAACAAAATATCTCGGCACCAGTTACCCTGCTGGCAAAATGGAAAACCACCGCACAAATTCTTGCGCTTGGCTTTCTGATGGGGGCGCCCGGCTTTCCCGGCTTTCCCTTTGCGCATGAGATCGGGCTGACATTATTGTGGGTTGCAGCCCTTTTGACCGTGCAAACAGGTTCGGGCTATGTCAAAGGCGCGCTGCGTCACGTTACTAGCCTGCGTTAGATAGCGCCTTAAACGGCATGATGATCGACGCTCAACGATAAATGACAAAAGAGACATAAAACAATGAAGATTATGTATTTTGCCTGGCTGAAGGAACATACTGGCTGCTCATTTGAGGATATGCCAATTCCCGACGGCGTTGATACAGTCGGCGCATTAATCCCTTACATCACTCGCAAATCAGCCGGTCATAAAACCGCACTTGAAAATCTTGATGCGGTAAGGGTTGCGGTGAACCGTGTTTACGGTGATCTTACAACGCCGATCACTGATCGTGACGAAATTGCCTTTTTCCCGCCCGTTACAGGTGGCTAAAACATAACGGGTGATGTAAAAAAACCACCAGCCGCATCGGGCTAGTGGTTTTCAGATAAAGTTATATATCAGTCCTATCGATTTGCAGCGCCACGCTTAGCCATGCACCAATGCGCTATAGCCTTCAACCATTTTTCGGCAGATATCACCCGGGGTGAAATGGTAATCGCCAATCCGCGATACCGGCGTTACCTCGGCGGCTGTGCCGGTCAGGAAACATTCCTTCATTGACGCCAGTTCCTCGGGCTTGATATGGCGCTCAATCACTTCGATCTGCATTGATCTTGCCATTTCGATCACGCTCTGCCGGGTGATACCGTTCAAAAAGCAATCGGCGATTGGCGTGTGCAAGGTACCATTTGCATCGAGAAAGAACACATTGGCACCAGTTGCCTCGGCCACATAGCCGCGATAATCCATCATCAACGCATCCTGAAACCCTTTGCGCTCGGCCTCATGTTTGGACAGGGTGCAAATCATGTAAAGACCGGCAGCCTTGGCATGAACCGGCGCCGACTCAGGCGATGGCCGCTTCCAGCTAGCAATATCAAGAGTGATGCCCTTCATTTTTGTTTCCGGATCGAAATAGCTAGGCCATTCCCAAGCCGCAATGGCCAAATGCGCCGTCGTTTGCTGTGCCGAAATCGCCATCATCTCTGAACCGCGCCAGCAGAATGCCCGCACGTAACCATCGACAATATTATTGGCATCAAGGACAGCCTGCTTGGCGGCATCCACCTCATCGTCCGAGATCGGCAAATCAAAATCCAGCATTTTGCTAGATTTGCGAAGCCGCTCTGTATGTTCGCGGCCTTTAAAGATTTTCCCGGCATAAACACGCTCGCCTTCAAACACCAGACTGGCGTAATGCAATCCATGACTTAAGGTGTGCGTTTTCGCGTCGCGCCATGGCAAAATCTCGCCATCCATCCAGATGCTACCATCGCGATCATCAAACGGAATTAACGCCATATCATGTTCTCCCTAAAAACAGTCAAAGCTATTTTTCTCACGAATTTAAATGGTTCCATTTCGGCCATTTCATGGTAAAGACTGAAGGTCTTTCTTATCACTCAAATTTCTTATTGGTCAACATGGCTGACGTAAAACCAATTGGCAAGGCTCTTTTTCTTCGCGAGGAAGAATTGCGTCGCGGCATTGAATTAATGTTCTTTGCCTACCGAGATTTTACCGGTGAAGCTGACTCAATTTTGGCCGAACAAAACATGGGGCGGGCGCATCATCGGGCGATCTATTTCATTGGGCGCAATCCCGGTATCACAGTCAGCGACCTCTTGACGATTCTTTGTATTACCAAGCAAAGCCTGTCGCGTGTTCTATCTGGGTTAATGAAAGACGGATATGTGACCCAAAAGCAAGGGCCATCCGACCGGCGTCAGCGGCTGCTTTATCTGACCGAGACTGGTACGGCGCTGGAGACGCGCCTGACATCATTGCAAGGGCGGCGGTTTGCTGCCGCGTATCGCGAAGCGGGTGTTGATGCGGTTGATGGCTTTCAGCGCGTATTGCGGGGATTGCTTGACAACGATACGATCAATCAGATTGCCCAGCAGGATCGTTCAGCTGACGTTTGAGCGAAATGACCACTGATGACGAGCCACCAGCTTGTCCTAAAGTGACCTAACCTGTGCCGATATCGTTTTTGGCACCCAACCATTGAGGGACTGTATGTCGGAGCATCACATCCTAGTCATCGATGATGATGAACGGCTTCGTGTCCTGCTTCGCCGGTTTCTTGAAGAAAGCGGCTTTCGCGTCACCGACGCCGGTAATGCCAGTGATGCACGCCGCATTCTAGAAGGCGTTGCCTTTGATTTACTCGTTGTCGACATTATGATGCCGGGGGAAACCGGCCTCGAATTTCTAGCAGGTATCCGGAAAGAAAACACGGTTCCGGCGCTGTTTCTGACCGCAAAGTCGGATACAGAAAATCGCATTGAAGGGCTGGAGGCGGGCGCTGATGACTATATGTCAAAACCGTTTGAGCCGCGTGAATTAGTTTTGCGGATCAAGCGTATCCTGCAACGCAACAGTGCCAGCGAAAATGTGAATACACTGGTCAATTTCGGGCCATTTCTGTTTGACCCCGATACCGGCATGCTATCCAAATCAGGCGAGCGGTTGCATATCACCACTGCCGAGCAGCAATTGCTGACCAGCTTTGGCAAACACCCCAATCAAATCCTGTCGCGCGATGATCTGGGCGCAGCATTTGAGGGGCGCATGGAGGGCCGTTCGATTGACGTTGCGGTTGCCCGGCTTCGGCGCAAGCTGGAACCCGACCCCCGTCACCCTGTCTATTTACAGACTGTTCGGAACCGCGGCTGGATGCTGCGCACCGACAGCACCCCACCACAGCGTTAGGCGGGGTTGATTATGCAGCTGCGCGAGTTTCTTCCTAAAACGCTGTTTGGCCGGATGTTATCAATCATCCTTGTGCCAATGATTTTCGTGCAGGTGATTACCGTATTTATTTTCTATGAGCGCCATTGGGATACGGTTACGCGTCATATGGCGCAAAATCTTGCAGGCGAAATAGGCCTGCTGATTGATAATTTAGGCACCCGCCCCGATCAGGCTGCGGTTGAGGCTGTGACGAACAAAGGCTGGCAATATTTTAACTTTCCAATCCATTTTCAGAATGATGCAATTTTGCCGAACAAGCCGCTTGGCCCGCCTGAAAGCTATGCCGAAACGATGCTGCGACGCGAATTGAAAAACCGGCTTGCCCAGCCATGGGTTCTTGATACCAGCAGTGATCCCAATCTGATCTTTGTTGATTTGCAAATGGAAAACGGTGTGTTGCGGATTTATGCCAGTCGCAAACGGATCTTCAGCTCGACCAGCTGGACTTTTATCGGCTGGACGGTTGGCAGCTCAATCATTTTGTTTGGCATTGCGCTGATGTTCTTGCGCGGGCAAGTACGGCCGATCCATCGTTTGGCTTCGGCTGCGCGCCAGCTTGGCCTTGGGCGGACGGCCCCCGACTACCGGCTGGAGGGGGCGCGTGAAGTGCGGCTGGCTGGCCGGGCATTTCAGGCAATGCGGTATCGGATAATGCGGCAATTGAACGAACGAACCGAAATGCTGGCCGGTGTTAGCCATGATTTACGCACCCCCCTCACCCGGATGCGGCTGCAACTGGCGCTGATGAAAGATAGTGCTGACACCAAAGCAATTGGCAGCGATATCAGCGAGATGGAAGAAATGATTGGTGGCTATCTTGCATTTGCCGCTGGAGAAGGCGACGAAAATCCGCAAGACATAGCCATTGATGAGATGCTGGACCGGCTTGTCACCCAAGCGCGTAAGGCGCATAAATTCGACATTGCCCTGTCGCCGGTTAAAGATGATATTCCGGTCTTTCCGATGCGCCGAAATGCTATTCAGCGTGCCTTTGCGAACATCATTTCAAACGCAATCCGCTATTCGTCAAGGACCGTTGTCTCGATCCGGCTGCGCAATGACGAGGTGATTATTACCTTTGACGATAATGGCGCTGGCATCCCGCAAGAACGCCGCGCCGATGCGATCCGCCCGTTTATCCGGCTTGAGGAATCGCGGAATCGACGTACTGGCGGGGCTGGTCTTGGATTATCAATCACCAGCGACATTATTCTTAGCCATGGCGGTGAGCTCGTCCTCGGCGACTCGCCCTTCGGCGGCTTGCGCGTCGTCATCAAGCTGCCGGTCTAAATTTTCCCTCGAAACTGGCATGCTGGCTTTAAATTAGAACAGCTTGCCACCAGCTGGCACAATTTGATCCGGCGTCACCAGCACCACCTCACCATCCGCATCAGGCACCCCAAGGGTTAGGACCTCCGACATGAACGGCCCAATCTGCCGCGGCGGGAAATTCACCACTGCCATAACCTGCTTGCCGACCAAATCCTCGGGCTGATAATGTTTGGTAATCTGTGCTGATGATTTTCGCACCCCAACTGGCGCGCCAAAGTCAATTTCCAGCTTATAGGCGGGTTTGCGCGCTTCGGGGAACGGCAAGACGGCAATAATTTTACCGCAGCGTATATCCAGTTTTAAGAAATCATCATATGAGGCGTCAGTCATTATCAACGCCCCGACGACCTCTATCATGACCATAATCATCGCCGGCAGCTGACCCTGCCTGATCACCGCGCCGGTCATCTGCAAACAGCCGCAGACTATGGCCCCATTCCTCTGCCTTAGTCATGTTATTATCAAGCGCCTTCATTGTCGCAGCAAGGTCTGCGCCGTCGTCTTTCATCCAGACCCGCGCCACGGTTAAAACCACGCCGATCACGCCCTTGACCCGCAGCATTCCCTGTAGCCCCCGCACCGGATCACCTGACATTACCAGAATCCTGCGAACCACGGCTTCTAATCCATCAAACAGCCGCAATGCCAATTCCGGGTGGCGCCGCGCCGCACGATTTAGATTCTCAATCTGCTGGCGATAAGGCGCGTAGGTTTCAAACCTGTGCAACAGGCCTTCAATGATCTTTTCACGGATCGATACCGTGTCTTCATGTTGAATATCACCATAGGTTTCAAGCACTGTTTGATGATCAAGCGCGGCCATTTTCGCCAATAGCAGACGTTGCACACTGCCCCCAACTGCACCGGCAAGCCCATGATCAATACCGGCCATGTCAGAAACCATTTCCAGCTCGATCTGGTCAATATTATGGGTCGCCAACAGCGCCCAAGCAGCATCAGCAAGCGCCGCTCGTTTTTCATCATTCATGTTTGGCGAGGTGGTATCCTGCGACATCAGACATCCTTTTCATCAAAACGCAATCCAGCTAGCTAGATGACACCGAAAAAAAATTGCCGCCATCATCCTGACCATGCTTCATGCTAGCACAGAATAGGAACTAATCTAAGCTACAGATATGCGTCTCTGCTAATAGGCCTAATTGCCAAGCGCGATTGACCGCGCCTTTGCCGCCGCAACAGCCTTTGTCATCAGCGCTTCAAGACCATCATCAGCCATCAGAACCGCCAGAGCAGCCGCAGTAGTACCGCCTTTACTGGTAACATTTTCGCGCAGCACGGACGGCGGCGTATCTACTGCTGCCATCAAGGCAACGGCACCGCAAACGGTTGCCATTGCCAGTTCTTTTGCCAAATCGTCGGGAAGTCCGGCCTTGATACCTGCCGTGCTCATCGCCTCAACCAGCAAGAAAACATAAGCAGGCCCCGAACCGGAAACCGCAGTCACCGCATCCATCAGCCCTTCATCTTGCAAATGCACAACTTGTCCGACCGCCGTCAAAAGCTGTGTTGCCAGATCACGCACCCTTTGAGGTGCATCAGCAAATAACGCCGTGATCCCCTTGCCAACCGCCGCCGGCGTATTGGGCATCGCACGCATCACCGCCGCCTGATCGCCAAGCCGCTGTTTCAGCCAGCCGGTCGAGATACCCGCAGCAATCGAAAGGTAAGCACATTGGTCATGCGCCAGCGCGCCAAGTGCGGCGATAGCCTCATCCATCATTTGCGGCTTTACCGCCAGCACAATCATGGTGCTGTCAGGAGCGCCATCAGTAATCGCCGCCGCACAATCGGCATAGATCCGGACACGCGGTTGGCCATCCAGCCAGCCTAGATGGTCTTGGTAGGGTTCAATAATGGTAAAATTCGCTGCAAGGCTCGTGTCGGCAAGCCATCCTTCCAGCATTGCGCTGCCCATTTTACCGCATCCCAACAGCGTGATTTGCTGCGTTGCCATAATCTCTAGGCCTCACCCTCGGTGGTGAACATCACTGCTGCAGCGGCATCGTTTGCGGATAGCGCGCCTTGTGCCACCTGATAGATTGCCGGAAAGCAATGTTCACACTCACCAAGCATGATATCGACGACGTCTTCAATTTGTTCGGGCGTTGCCCCACCGGCACCGCGAAGTGGCAATGTATGCCGTAATTCCAATTCGCCGGTGCCAATATCAAGGGCCAAATGCCCCATGAAAATCTGCTGGTTCAGCAACGCCGCCAGCAGGGCAATATCACCCATCCGGTCATTTTCACAGCGAACATCTATCCTGCAGGTAACCTGCATCGCCTCTTCATTATGCTGCCACGTTACCGCAAGCTGATAATCGCACCATTTGCCCGGCACCTCGACAAGCACCGCATTTTCGGCGCGCCGCTGCAACAACCAATCCTGATTAGTCACAAAACGCGTGACCAGTTCGATTGGATCGCCAAGAAGAATGTCATGCTGATTTTGGCTTGGTGCCATGCGACGCGTTCCGAAATCCAGGCTCGGCTTTATTGCCGACGACCATCGCTAAAATGTCAAATTCGGATCGCGCATTCAATCTAATTCAACACAATATTTTGTGGCTCAATGGCAAGAGACCCACATCAATTTGTGGTTTTTCGGCCTTTTCCGCTGATTCGCGGCTATTGCATTATCGCATTATTTGCCGCTATTTTTTGCACCTGTTTTGCGCTTTTTTGCTGATTTCGCGGGTGGCGCCGCCTTATCTGCCGACTCGGCCTCTTTTAGCATCGTCGATTCGAGAAATGCTACCCGTGCCGCCAGCGCTTCATGGCGGGTACGCAGCGCATCATACTCTTCACGCGTCACAAGGCCGCGCGCATTCAGGCTG
>RGCC01000040.1 GCA_009919335.1 Alphaproteobacteria bacterium | reverse complement strand
TCGGCACCGGGGGCCACCCACAAGGTGCCCTCATCCATTTCGCCATGCCCCGATAACAGCTTCATCAGCGTCGATTTACCGGCACCATTTGGCCCAACAAGTGCCAGCCGGTCGCCAGCATGAAGCGATAGGTCAGCGCCCCGAAGCAGCCAGCGATCGCCAAGATTGACGCCAGCATCGGCAATGGTCAAAAGCGGGGGCGCCATTGGTTTTATTTCCCTGTCATTTAAAGGCCGCGCTGGCGGGCAATAGTGTCATAGGCGGCATTGATTTTGGCAAGCCGATCATTTGCTGCGGCGATAAATTCTTCAGGCATTCCCTCGGCGGTCAATGTATCGGGGTGATGGGTGCGCGCCAGATGTTTCCAATGTTTGCGCAGCCCCGCATCATCAATATCACGGCTCACCCCCAAAATTTCATATGGCGAGGGGCTATTTGATTGATGCAGTGCCAACAGCCGGTCAAAGCTGGCCTGATCAAACCCAAAAATATCGGCAACTGTTGTCAAATAGGATAATTCTGGCCCGGTAATATCGCCATCTGACTGGGCGATGTGAAACAGCAGGTCAAGCAATTGTTCCAGCACGGGCGCGCGCGGCGCGAATAGCCGCAACACTTGTTTGGCGTAATCCTCAAATCCGTCGGGCGTCTGGCGTGCCAAATCCCAAAAGCGGCCGACCTGCTTCACCTCGGCAGGGGGGATATGGACACGGGCGCGAAACGCGGCAATTTCATCACGTGTCACGACGCCGTCAGCCTTGGCCATTTTTGCTGATAGGGCGATGACCGCAACGGTAAAGGCAACGCGCCGTGTTGCCTGTGGATCAGGCTTTGCTGGCACGAATTTAGACTCGACCGCATGGCCAGCCATCGCCCCAAGCAATCCGCCAATGGGCCCGCCAAGCGCAAACCCCGCCGTGCCGCCGATAATAATGCCCCAAATGCTCATGGCCTTATCTAGCTGGCAACAGGTGTGAAAGGCAAGGTTTATCAGGCGATTTAGCGGTGAAAAACGCGGGCCGTGAAATTCGCAAAATGGGGCTGGCAATTCGCTGCGGCTGGATTTATGGTGGCGCCCATGAACGATACGATAAATACCCAACCCACGCCGGTTGCCGGCGATGATGCTGCATCGGTAACGATGGATTTGACCGGCCTTAAATGCCCTCTGCCGGTGTTAAAGGCGCGCCGTCAAATAGGCCAGATGCCAGCGGGGGCTGTGCTTGTGGTGATGGCTGATGATCCGGCGGCACCGCTGGATTTTGATCATTTCTGCCAGACTGGTGGACATGAGTTGCTGGAAAGCACGGCCAAGGATGGCGTATTCACCATGCGAATTGCTAAAGCTGCTGGGTGATTTTTTTTAAGGCTGGTTTGCGTGCGGGCCTGTTTTGTTGGCGCATTTGTCTAGTCTTTTATGCGGGATCGCAGCGCATCTAGCATGGTTTGGTGAAATTGCGCCGCCGCAATGCTGCTGGCTGATGCCTGGTAAAGTCCAAGCTCGCCGCACAGCTGAAAAAAGCCGGGCGCAGGCAAGCCGCCCCGGTTACGTGATATCACCAATGCGGCGCGAAGCGGCCTGCCAGCCGCATGATCCTCGCGCATTGTCGCCTCTAGCCATTGGGTCAATTTATTGATGCGGTGCGGTGCCGGAATGCTGGCCGCATCGGCCAGATCAGCATAGGTAATGGTGCGGCCGGTCTCGGCTACGCTGGCAAGTGCCATCGCGGCGCGCCGATGCCAAATGTGATCTTGGTCATGTGTCGATGGCATCTGCCCGTCCCTCATTGCCGGATTAGCATTGTCAAAAATAGCCCAGATTTTCGAGTTTTGCAGTGCTTTGACTATTGAAGCCAGACTGGTTTCTGCCTAACATCCGCGCATGGTTTATCTGAAATCTCTCGTTTTTAACAGCTTGTTTTATGTCGGTACCGGCGTTCTGGTCATTGTCATGGGGCCGGTCTTATTATTGCCGTCACGCTGTGCGCGAGGGGTTGCCCGGTTCTGGGGCTATATGGCCTATCTGCTGCTGGCGATGATTGGCATTAAACAATCGGTCAGTGGTGATCGCCAGCTTGATCGTCAGGTGCTTTATGCGGTTAAGCATCAATCGGCATGGGAAACTATCATTCTTAGCTGGCTTTTATCGGCACCGGCTTTTGTGTTGAAAAAAGAATTATTGCGCCTGCCGATCATTGGCTGGTTTTTTTTGAAAACCGGCTGTATTCCGGTTGATCGGTCGGCGGGGATGAAGGCGCTTCGTGATATGCGTGTTGCCGGAAAGGAACTGGCAAAAAAAGGCCGCTCGATGCTAATTTTTCCGCAAGGCACCCGTGTTGCGCCGGGCGTTGATCATCCGTATGAGATTGGTGTTTTCGCGCTGTATGAGGCAACCGGCCTGCCGGTGGTGCCGGTGGCGCTGAATTCGGGCCATGTCTGGCCGCGCAATAGCTGGATGAAATATCCGGGGCTGGTGACCGTCGAATTTCTTGAGCCCATTGATCCGGGACTTGATCGAAAAAACTTCATGTCGACGCTGAAACAGCGTATTGAAGACCGGATGGCAAGCCTTGATGATGGGTTTGCCGATAATCGAAAAAGGGCATAAAAACATGGATGGATCAGGCGGTCGCCCACAACGGCAACTAAATGTGCTTGGCGGCGCTCTTGAAAGCTGCTCGCATGACCCGGTTACAGGTTTTTTTCGTGATGGCTGCTGTAATACAGGACCGTCCGATATGGGGCTGCATACGGTATGCGCGATTATGACCGATGCGTTTCTGGCCTTTAGCAAAGACGCTGGCAATGATCTGTCGACGCCGCATCCTGAATTTGGCTTTCCCGGGTTGAAGGCCGGTGATCAATGGTGTCTTTGCGCGGCACGGTGGGAACAGGCGCGGGTTGCTGGCAAGGCGCCCAAAGTTCGGCTTGCTGCGACTAATCAGGTGACGTTGGCATTGTGCCAGCTAGATGATCTGAAGGCGCATGCGATTGATTTGAATTAATCCGGCTAGTCTGGGTCGCTGTTATAACCAATTGAAAGGGGATTGCCGCCGATGCTTAGCCTAGACAAAAAAGTGAATTTGACCTGTATTGATAATGATCAAATAGCGGCTGGAACGATTGTGCGAATTCAGGGCAGCCGGGTTGATGTGGCGCTGGATCAGGGCGGGCTTTTAATCTCGTTGCAGATGAAAAAGCCGGGTCTTTATGTTGGCAGCCAATCGGGCCTTGAGTTTATGATGAAGATATAGATATTGGATGAAGATAAGAGGGGCAGCCACCGAGGTGGAAATGGGGCAAGCCAACCGACAAAATGATCAAAATGAATCGACGCATCACGCCGACCGTTCAGTCTGGATGATCTGGCTGGGGCTGGTGTTGCTGGCGGTGGCGGTGCTGCCATTTGCGTTGCGTAACAGTGAAATTGTCCGCCAGATTGCGGCTATGTGCGGCTTTACGCTAGACTAGGCTGCTGTAAGGTTTTGGGTCTTTATCTGGAGAAGGCACGATAATGATTATTCTCGATGGTGGCTTGGGCCGACAGTTGCAGGCGATGGGTGCGCCGTTTCGCCAGCCAGAATGGTCGGCGCTTGCGCTGATGGAAGGCCCAGAATTTATTGCCGAGGCGCATGCCGCCTTCATTGAGGCTGGTGCCAATATCATCACCACCAACAGCTATGCAGTCGTCCCGTTTCATATCGGTGAAGATCGGTTCCGTGATCAGGCTGGGGCGTTGCTCGACCTTGCCGGTCAATTGGCGCGCGGTGCAGCCGATGCGGCGCCGCACCCGGTTACGGTTGCAGCTGGTGTGCCGCCAATGTTTGGATCTTATCAGCCAGACAAGTTTGATGCCAAGCGGGCGGCCGATATGATTGCCCTGTTCCGTCATCATCTTGACCCTTATGCCGATTTGTTTATGGCCGAGACGCATAGCTCGATTGCCGAGGCGCGCTGTTTTTTAGAGGTGTTCGCCGATACAACAAAACCGGTATGGCTGTCTTTGACATTGGAGGATGCACACCCGGTTGCTGGCAAGCCAATGCTGCGCTCGGGTGAATTATTGACTGATCTTCTGGCGATAATCGGCTCAGGGTCTAATATGGCCGTGCCGAGCGCGATCTTGGCCGGTTTTGCTGATAAAGTGCCGCCGCTTGTCGGGGTGTTGGCGAATGCCTTTCCGCTGATCGAAAAGACCTATGGTGGCGCCAATCAAACCTTGCATGAATTGCGCGGTGATATCACCCCCGATGCCTATGCTGATTATGCGGTGAAATGGGCGGCGTCAGGTGCAAGGATTATTGGTGGCTGTTGCGGTATTTCGCCTGATCATCTGCGGCAGGTGGTTGCGCGGTTAAACGGCTAGCCCCGGTTTATGCCATCGGGTGGAACCAGCGGTGATCATTTTGCTGTTTGCCAGAAGAGGCGGTGAAGTTTTATAATTTCCGCCTGATTTACCTATGCGCAAGCTATAGCTTGTGTGATTATTAGCCGTATTCCTCTTACGGACTCATACGAGTTGAAAGGCCCATCCTATGAAAAATGCTAAACAATATCTTGAAGAAGCCAATGCGATCGTGCCGCGCATTTCGCCGGCGGACGGCATTGCAAAACATGACGCTGGTGCCAGTTTATTTATTGATGTACGCGACAGCGGTGATATCGCGAAAAGCGGCACAATCGCCGGTGCGCTTCGCATTCCGCGAGGTTTTCTGGAATTTGCCGCTGATGAAAATCTGCCATATTTCAATGCCAAATTGTCCAAAGACGCCGACATCGTTCTTGTTTGTGGTGCTGGCGGGCAGGCCGCGCTTGCCGGAAAAACACTAAGGGAAATGGGCTATCATAATGTGTCTAATGTTGGCGGCATCTCTGAGTGGATTGCGGCTGGCGGTAAATCTGAGGCGTAGGGCCGCCGGATGCACGGTTAGATCATTTCTGTCCGCGATTGCCAGTGACGCGATAAATTTGTTTGGGCGATAAAAAAAAGGGGGCGTTTGCCCCCCTTTTCGTGATCGGTCATCAAACAGACCTGTTTTTCAGGATGTTATCTCTGTCAATTTCTGCTCTAGGCGCGCCCAGAAGGCTGCTCCTGAGCCCGCAAAACAGAAACCAAGCCGTTTGAACCAAACCGTGTATCACTAGACATCAGATCACCTCCTTTTCATAAGTTGCATAAGCCAGGATAGCCTATGAGTAAAATACCATGCTGTCATGTGTTTTTTAGTGATGCGGGGGCGTTGGGGACTTGCGTTTGCTGACCGCGGCACCTAACTATCACCGCATGACACGAAAACTGATCCACCGACTATTGCTGATTTTTGCCGTTTTTCTGCTTAAAGGAGGCGTGATGCCTGCCGTTGCTGCCACTGCCCATGATTTCAGTTTTTCTAGTATTGATGGTGATAATTTACCATTGTCAAAGTTTCAGGGGAACGTCATTTTGCTGGTGAATACTGCCTCAATGTGCGGTTTTACCGGTCAATATGAGGGGTTACAGAGCCTGTGGGCGGAATATAGGGACAAGGGTTTGGTCGTCATCGGCGTTCCAAGCGATGATTTTGGCGGGCAGGAACTGGACGATGCCAAACAGGTAAAAGAATTCTGCACGATCAATTATGGCATTGATTTTCCAATGGCCGATATCGTTCATGTCAAAGGCCCGAATGCGCATCCCTATTACAAATGGATTGCCGAGGCGCATGGCGGATTAGCGGTTCCGCGCTGGAATTTCCACAAGCATTTGATCGACGGTAATGGTGCCTTGGTTGATTGGTTTGCCTCGACCACCGGCCCGAATAGCGCCCGCCTTCGCAAAGCAATCGACGCGGCGCTGGCTAAGTGATTTCCAGCTTGGCCTATTTCGCTTTTTAGTCCGGATATCTGTGCTAGATTTGCCGTTGTTATTAGCGGCGTGATCAGGAAAAACACCCCGTGAGTGATGACAAGGGGGGTGGGATTTTATGGAAATCAGCGTTGTTCTCGTCGTGCTTGGTGCGGCCTTTTTGCACGCATTCTGGAATTTTCTGGTTCGGGGCACTGCTGACAAGGCGTTAGGTATGGCGGCGGTTATGTTCGGCCATTTACCGCTGGCTTTTGTCGGGCTGTTCTATGCCGGATTACCGCCCGAAGGCGCGTGGCCGTATGTTATGGCGAGTGCGTTTCTGCATCTGGGGTATCAGGTGTTCCTGCTGAACGCTTACCGGTTTGGCGAGCTGACGCAGATTTATCCGGTTGCGCGCGGTGCATCGCCCTTATTGATCACGCTATTTACCATGATTACGGTTCCGGGGGTTTTAAAACCAATGGAAATTGTGGGCGTGGTCATGGTATCGGGCGCGATCATGGCATATGGCATCGCCCAATATCGCAACAAGTCGGTTGGGATAACCGGCATTGTGCTGGCCGTGATTACCGGCTGCTTTATCGCCAGCTATTCGATTGTTGATGCAACCGGCACGCGCCTGACACAGAGCGCGATCAGCTATTATATCTGGCGCGGTTTCATCCGACCGTTTTGCAGCGCATGTACGCCGATGCGCCGCGCACCTTTATCATTGGCGGCGCGGCGTCTTATTTTGCCTATGTCGCCGTGTTATGGGCCTGTTTATCGGCGCCTGTGGCGGTGGTATCGTCGCTTCGTGAAACCTCGGTTCTGTTCGCTGTTGCCCTTGGTGTTCTGTTCTTAAAGGAAAAGATGACGCTGTTTAAAATGGTGATTATTTTGCTGATTTTCTCCGGCGTAATTGTGTTACGCATGGCCTGATCTGGTTGGCGCATATCGCCGCAGGCACATTTATTGGGGCTGGACAGGCTCGCTGGAACAACGCATCCTAACCCTTGGGCCGTTTATGATTCCCCCGGGATGCTTGTTTTTAAGGACGCTTTTATGCAGGAATATGCCCTTCGGCGCGTTTTATCTGATGAATTGCACGCTCGCGCGTTTCACGATTTTGAGGGGGCTGGCCGGTTTATCCGCTTTGTCTATCTGGTTGGCAGTGATGATGGCAAGGTCGTTGCCTATGTCAATAAATTCCTGTCAGGTGCTGGAATTGCCCCCATTGATGCGGGTGAAAAATTCCGCCGTCAGGACATGGATGGTTACGCGCTGCGCATTGAGCGTCACACAGAGTTTTTATCCATCAGCTTTGTTGAAAAAGGATTGCGCGCCAAAAATGGGTTGCCGGCGAATTCGTTTGATGAGGCCGGTTTGCAGCATCTGCCGTTTTCTTGGGCGCGCAACGCGCCAGCCCCGTTGTTTCATGCGATATGGGTCGAAGTGGGAGGCAATCCACCGCGCGGCCTTGCCCAGTCGCGTATGCTGGAAATTTTAGAAAGCCGTGCCGTCGCGTCAAATAAATTCAGCGATGATGCGGCACAGGTTCATTTCGCTTTTGATATTGATCAGGCTGGTTTTTCGCGGGTGGTGATTTTTAATCAGGAGATCGAGTCTAGCCGCATGGGGCGCGTGGTACAACGGGTTGTCGAGGTGGAAACCTACCGGTTGCTGGCCTTGCTAGGGCTTGCAACGGTCAAGGAATATTCGTCTCGGCTTGGCATGATCGAGGATGTTGTCAGCACATTGACGAATGATCTGGCTGAACAGATCAAACTGCCCGATGGACAGGTACAGGCACTTTTATCAATCTTGTCATCACAAGCGGCCGAGGTTGAGGATATTTATTCGAAAACGTCGTACCGGCTAGCAGCAACAACGGCCTATCTCAATATCCTGACATCGCGGCTGGATCGAATGCAGATGACGCGCCTGCCGGGCTTTCAGGGGGTTCGGGGATTTCTTGACCGGCGAATGGCACCAGCGATGCAAAGCTGTTCGGCCTTTTCTGAACGGCTGGCCAGCCTATCACGCCGCATTAGCCGTGCTGGCGAATTGCTGCGCACCCAGACCGAACTGGTGATCCAACGGCAAAACCGAGATCTGCTGCAATCAATGGATGAGCGTGCCAAGCATCAACTCCGCATCCAACAAATGGTCGAGCGTCTGTCGATTGCGGCGGTGACCTATTATGGTGTTGGGCTTGTCGGGTATATAGCGGTTAGCCTGCCGATCGCCGAATGGGGATTGTCGCTGACCTATATCAAGGCGGCATCGGTGCCGGCGATTGCCGTTGCTGTGTGGCTGACCATGCGGCAGGTGAAAGATGTCGTTGTCAGGCCAGCGCGCCGAGACGAGGATGCCAGTTAATCAGCGCTGGAAAAAGCCGATAGCGATAATTCACGCGCATAGCCGGTTTTCAGATCATACAGAACAGCACCGCCCGACGGCACAGATTGCATGGTGATCGCTTGTATCGTTACATAATGCGTAACCATAATCACCGGCGCGCCATCACGGGGTAGGCTGGCAAGCTTGGCCTCTAATGAGGCCAATGTTGCCTCACGCGGGGCGTGGTTCTCATAAAAGGAATTTAACCCGCTAAAGGGCGTAACCGCGCCAAGATCAAGCAATAATGCAGTTTCAAGACACCGGCACCATTCGCTGGAATAGATGCCGGCAAGTTTCAGATTGGCCGCGGCGATACGTTTGCCGATCGCGCGTGCTTGGCGCCGGCCAGTTTCGTCAAGGTTGCGCTGCGTCTTGCAGTCTTTCAGATTGAAATTATACGGATCACCATTGCCCGGTGCCAATGCGTGGCGCAGGAAAATCACTGTTCCGTCAAAGCGGCCGTCATCTGCCGTTGCAGGCAGGCTGGCGGTAAAAATCATGGTGATGATCAGCCCGGCCAGCACCACTAACCGCCGAAACAGCTTTGACATTAGCCGGGGCTGTTTTGGTGTGGGCTTTTTAGGGGTGGCCGGGACAATTATCATCATTATGCGTTGCGGCGGCTGACTTCGGCCATAAAGCGATGGCGGATTACTGGGGCGTCCATCTCGATGACCGGCACCTTGATGTTGCCGGACTCGCATTTGCTGACAATGATGGTCATTTTATCACCATCTAATGCTGCCTGAACGGCGGCGGCGGTGTCTTCGGCGCTGCATTCGACAACATTCTCGCATCCACAAGCGGTGGCAACCTTTGCCAGCGACGTCTTCATACCGGCATAGGTTGGCTGGTCACCGGTTGAGCCATAGCTGCCATTATCAATGATCAGCAGAATGAAATTATCGGCCGGATTATTCGCAATTGTTGGCAATGTGCCAAAATTGGTCAGAACCGAACCATCACCATCAATGGAAATCACCTTGGCCTTTTGTGCCAGCGCGAGGCCAAGACCGATTGATGAGGCGAGCCCCATGGTGCCAAGCATATAGAAATTGGTTGGCTGGTCATCAAGCAGATGCAGTTCTTGTGATGGCAGGCCGATGTTGGATACAACCAACTGATCAGAAATGATCGGGATCAGTGTTTTCAGAACTTCGCTTCTAATCATCGATTATGCTCCCTGCCAAAAGCTGGCATCGGTAAGAATGGCAACAGGCTTTTTCGCCATGAAGCTGTGGTTCAAAATACCATCCAGCTCATCCGCATCGCGTTGCTCATGGAAATGATAGGTCGGGATGTTCAACTGGTTCAACAAGGCCTTGGTGTGAACTGCCATTTCGACCTGACAGGCAACCGGCTCGCCAATTTCGCCGCGATAGCTGATCAGCATTGGCAGCGGGATATTATAATATTGGATCAATGTTACCAGCGTGTTGATGGTAACGCCAATTGCGGTGTTCTGCATAATGATCGCTGAACGCTTGCCGCCCATATAGGCACCAGCGCATAGCCCCATGCCTTCATCTTCTTTGTTTGACGGAATATGAAAGATATCCTTTGAGGCTTCAATCTCGTCAATGACACCGGCTAATTGCTTGCAAGGGACGGTGGTAACAAATTCGATTTTATTTTTGATAAAATCACTAACAATCTTTTGGTTAATAGACATGAGAGCGGCACTCTTTCTGGCTCGTTTCCAACGTTAAGTCGCGATATTTGCAACGCGGATATGATTTTTTGGGACTAGAAGTCTCACCCAAGTGGCGGGAGTAAAACATAAAGTTTAATCAATAAAAAGCGCAAATTTAAGCTTAGCATTGTTGCGCTGAAAAAGATGTATTTCTTGGGACTTTAGCGATAGGTTTGCGTGCCGGCGGGTGGCGCTTGCCGCCTCGTCATTGCTTGCTATGCTGTCGATCTTCGGCCGTGGGCAGCTGCTCATTGAAAAAAAGGGGGGCCTTGGCTTTGGCATCGCTTATCTTGCATCATTATCCGCAATCGCCGGTCGCGCACAAGGTGCGGTTGGCGCTCGGCATCGCCAAGGCAAGCTGGCAGTCGGTTGAAATCCCGCGATTGCCGCCAAAGCCGCTGTTAATGCCGCTGACTGCCGGTTATCGGCGGACGCCGGTTTTGCAGATCGGGGCTGATATCTATTGCGATAGTCAGAATATCGCGCTTGCCATCGAACAGTCAGGCCAGCCAGCGCGCCTGTTCCCGGACCAGACATTTGGCATGGCGATGATGATCAGCGCTTGGGCCGAGACCACATTGTTTGATTTGGCGGTGCGTATTGTTCTGACCAATGCGCTAGGTCAGGTGCCCGATGACTTCATCCGTGATCGTGGATCGCTATATTTTGAGCCAAATTGGACCGAGGCCGGACTGCGCGCTAGCCTGCCTTCGGTGATTTCTGAGATGCATGCCGCATTGGGGCTGGCTGATGCACAGCTGGCAGCCGGAAACGGTATCTACCTTGGTGGGCAGCAGCCCTGCTATGGCGATGCGTCACTTGCATATATTTGCTGGTTTCTGCGGGGGCGTTGGGATGGCGGCGGCGAGATGCTGTCGCATTATCCGGCCTTGTGCGCGGTAGAGGCAGGTCTTGCCGCGTGCGGTGAGGGCGTGTCAGAAAATTTAGATGCCATTGATGCGCTGGCCATTGCCAAGGCGGCCACGCCGCAATCGCCAATCGGCATCATGAATGGGGGCAGCGGATTTGCCGTTGGCCAGACTGTCCGGATAAGGCCCAAGGGCAACACTGCCGACCCTGACGTTATTGGCCGCCTGCGCTATTGCGACCAGATGCGGGTTTCAATTGATCACCAGCATGACGAGGTTGGGGAAATCGCGGTGCATTTTCCGGTTTTAGGCTATGTCGTTACACCGGCGGACGCGCCAGCATAGGCATTTGCGATTTTGCCGATTTTATTACCCCCCGATTGCCCGCCCCGAGTGGCCCGCCTGATTTATCGTACTGATTTGGTGAAAAAGGTTAACCAGCGGCAAAATAGGCGACCTATTGGGGGGTTAGTGCCTCTTGATGGATGGTCACTTCTTGTATGGATTCGGGCGTGCAAAAACCAATCGGCTTAAGCGAAGCAGAGATCACTGCGTTCACCGATAAAGCCCTGTTCGAAAGCGCCCT
>RGCC01000039.1 GCA_009919335.1 Alphaproteobacteria bacterium | reverse complement strand
TCACCGCCGCCAAAGTCGGTGATGGAAGATTATTGGCGCGGGGTACAGATGATTCCTGACCGGCATTTGATTCTGGCGCGCCTCGATAAGGTGATTGCCGGCAGTTGCCAGATTGTACGGCCTCCGAAAAATAACGAAGCCCAGAATTTTGCCTGTCAATTGACGACATTCTTTGTTGCGCCATGGGCGCGTGGTCATGGATTGGCGCAGATGATTGTTGCCGAGGCTGAAGCACTGGCTAAATCTGAGGGGTTTGCGATGATCAACCTTGATGTGCGGGCAACGCAGGATCGTGCGATCCAATCATTCGAGGCGCGCAACTTCAAACGTTATGCGACTAATGAATATTACGCGAAGGTCGATGGCGACTATGTTCCGGGATATTATTATCACAAAGAGCTGTAACCATGACCTATGATCCAAATAATGTTTTTGCCAAGATCTTGCGGGGGGAAATTCCCTGTCAGAAAATCGACGAAGATGACCATACGCTCAGCTTTGCCGATATTAACCCGCAGGCACCGGTTCATATTTTGGTGATCCCGAAAGGTGCCTATATTGATTGGGCTGATTTTGCCGCCAATGCCAGCGCTGTTGAAATTCATGCCTTTACTAAAGCCATCAGCCGCGTTGCCGAATTGAGTGGGATCAGCGAAACGGGTTATAGGGTAATTTCAAATATTGGTGCGGATAGCCATCAAGAAGTACCGCATTTTCATCATACCATCGCGTTTCGGGGCATCGAGACGATTGATGTGACGGTTCAGATCCACATTGCCAATGGCTTGCCGGCGATGGCGATTGTTGGTCTTGCGGATAAGGCGGTGGCGGAATCGCGTGAACGGGTACGTGCGGCCTTGTCGTCAATTGGGCTCGCTTTGCCGCCAAAACGTATCGCGGTTAATTTGGCACCTGCGGATGTGTTAAAAGAAGGCGCACATTTTGATTTGCCGATCGCGCTCGGCCTGATGGTGGCGATGGGGGTTGTGCCGCGTGATGCTGTTGAGGGCGCGCTGGTACTTGGCGAATTGTCGCTTGATGGTGCTATCCAGCCAGTATCGGGGGTGTTGCCTGCGGCAATTGCGGCGCTGGCAGCTGGGCGCGAGTTGATTTGTCCCAGTGCGTGCGGCAGTGAAGCGGCATGGGCTGATGGATTATCAATTATCGCCCCGCCAAGCCTGACCGGTCTGTTAAATCATATACATGGCCGCCAAGTGTTAACCCCGCCGATACCCCAAATCCAGTCATTACGAACCGATCTACCCGACCTTGTCGATTTAAAGGGTCAGGATACGGCGCGCCGTGTTCTCGAAATTGCGGAGGCCGGTGGCCATCATTTGTTGATGGTTGGTCCGCCCGGTTCGGGTAAATCAATGTTGGCGGCGCGGCTTGCTGGCCTATTGCCGCCCCTAACACCGGCCGAGGCACTCGAGGTGACGATGATGCATTCGGTTGCGGGGCATCTTGGTGATGGCGGCCTGATCCAGAACCGGCCGTTTCGCGAGCCGCATCATTCGGCGTCAATGGCAGCACTTGTTGGCGGTGGCCTGCGCGCGAGGCCGGGTGAAATTTCGCTGTCGCATCATGGTGTTCTATTCCTTGATGAACTGGCTGAATTTTCACGTGTTGCACTAGACTCGCTCCGCCAGCCACTTGAAACTGGGTCGGTAGTGGTCGCGCGCGCGAACCATCATGTAACCTATCCAGCGCGGTTTCAGCTGATTGCGGCGATGAACCCATGCCGATGCGGTTATCTTGGCGATCCTGGCCGTGCCTGCAGCCGTGCCCCGTCTTGTGGACAAAACTATCAGGCAAAGATTTCGGGCCCGATGATGGATCGTTTTGATCTGATTATTGAAGTCCCTGAAATTAGCGCTGGTGTTCTGCTTGATCAGGGCAAGGGTGAGCCAAGCCAAATTGTTGCTGCACGAGTTGCCGCTGCGCGCCAGTTCGGATCGGTGCGCAGAAAAGATAAAATGGCGAATGCAATGATCAGTATTGATCAGTTGGACAAGCAGATCATAATGGAAAAACCGGCAGAGGAATTATTACGGGCGGCGATGGATAAGGCGCATTTATCAGCCCGCGCCTATCATAAGATTATGCGGGTATCGCGAACGGATGTTTGCGTTCAATCGCATCCCATGTAAGGGCGGCGATATCAATCCCTGATAATCGTTGAATTTCACGGATGCCCGTTGGCGAGGTAACATTGATCTCTGTCATGTAATCACCGATAATATCAATGCCAACAAATAATAGCCCACGGCGACGTAATTCAGGCCCAATCGCGGCACAAATTTCGAGATCTCGATCGGTTAAACCGGCCTTGGCGGCACTACCCCCAACATGGAAATTAGACCTTGCCTCACCCTCATTAGGGATTCGGTTCACCGCACCAACCGCTTCACCATCAACCAGAATGACCCGCTTATCGCCATTACGCACTGCCGGAAGATAGGCCTGCACCATAACCGGCTCGCGGCTATTGCCAAAAAACATCTCAAGAAGTGAGCTTAGGTTTTGATCATCGGGTTGCAGCCGGAAGACGCCAGCACCACCGTTACCAAATAATGGCTTTATGATGATGTCTTTATGTTTTTGCCGAAACGCCATGATCGTTTCAGGGTCGCGGCTGATCAGGGTTGCGGGCATTAAATCGGGATAGAGTGTGACAAGCAGTTTTTCTGGCGCGTTCCGAACCTCGGCCGGATTATTCACAACCATCGTTTGCGGGCCAAGCATTTCCAGCAAATGCGTTGCGGTAATATATGCCATATCAAACGGCGGATCTTGGCGCATTAGAATGACGTCAAATTCCTGCAATGGCCTAGTTTCACGATCGCCGGTTTTAAAATGCGCACCAGCCTTATCATAAAAAGTTAAATCCTGACCAACTGCGGTAATAACACCGTCATTCAGGCTTAGCCGGTCGGGCGTGTAATACCACAGGCTATGGCCGCGCTTCTGTGCCTCAAGACCAAGCGCAAAAGTCGTATCACCGGCGATCTGCAGCGTTTCGACCGGATCCATCTGGATGGCAATTGAAAGGCCCATTGGATGAATTACAGCCGCTTGTCAGATTGCAGGGTAATGTAATTTACAACCTGTTGGGTAAACCGAATATCGCGTGCATGAGCAACCACCCGGTTCATTTCTTCGGCATTCGCCGCAACGCCCGACAGGTAAACCGTACCATTCACAACGTCGATGCTAAAGTTCAGTGACGAGATATTGCCATCGGTAATCAGCTTTGTCCGCAATGTGGCACTGGCGGCAAGATCCTTGGCGATGTCCTTGATAGATGATGTATCGGTTACCTGTAATTCATTAACCACTTCACGAACCCCAAAGATTTCCCAAGCTAGCCGTGTTGCCAAGATCTTTTCTTCGGGTGTTTTTACCTTGCCGGTCATCAGCACCGCACCATCATTGACGGTGATATCAACCGCGGTTACCAACGAGAAATCGGTTTTAACAAACCTGTCGGTCAGCTTGGCGTGGATTTGGGTATCGGCAACCGATGTTGACAGGCCTTTTTCAGTGGTCGAGGCCGCAACGGCGGCAGTGCCAACGCCAATGACGGCACTGGCGCAACCAGACAGACCAATGCTGGCAAGCAGAAGAACAATCGCAGTCGGCGCGAAACGCGCCTTACGGACAACGGGCATATTTGCAATCCTAATCACTAGGTTTTGAAGCCCTTAATGTGACGCTTTGCGATGAATCGGTCAAGGTCATTTGCAGTAAATTACCACGCATTATGGATATGCGTAATCTTGCCAAAGCCAAAGCGTGAACCCGGCTCAATGGCAATGAAGTCAAATCGGCAATCAAAGGTTGTGAACCGTTGGTTCTTCGCCAGAAAGAATGCTGCTGCCTTTGAGATGCGCTGTTGCTGATGCGGCGTGATAATCCTGTCAGTAATTCCATGCTGGCGATATTTCACCTCGGCAAAGACCAGCAGATTGCGGCGCCGTAAAATCAGATCAATTTCGCCAGCAACGCAGCGCCACCGCCGGTGAATTAGCCGATATCCTTTGCACCAGAGAAGCCAACGGATTTTCCACTCGGCTAGCCGGCCAGCCTGTTCGGCACGCTGGCGCTTTCGTTTGCGCATCTTTGCCGATACCGGAGGGCGCGGCTGATTTGCCGGTTGATTTGGCATGATAGCGCATTTGACAAGGGATCAATTTTTTTTGTCAAGATCGATGGCAAGTGAATAGATCATTTTACGTGGCTGGCCAGAAATTTGGGTGACGGTTTGCACCGCATCGCGAAGGCTCGTCGCTTGCATTTCTGCACGCAACATAGCGGTTAGCGTCGCCGCATCAAATTCTTCTTCATCCTTGATAATGCCGCTGACCAAAATGACTATTTCGCCTTTTGGTGGCAATGCCTGTGCATAGAATTCAGCCAACGATGCTAGCGTGTCCCGGTGAAAATTTTCATGTAATTTGGTTAATTCGCGTGCCACAACCGCCATCCGGTCGCCAAATATCTCGATCATGATTTGCAATGTTGCGCCAAGCCGTCGCGGTGATTCAAACCAGATGCTAGTCACATTCAGATCGGCAAATTCAGTGAAGGCGGTCCGCGCCGCCTTTTGTCCATGCGGCACAAATCCGGCAAATAGGAACCGGTCACTTGGCAGGCCTGCGGCCGCAAGACTGGCTAGAACGGCGCTTGGGCCGGGGATCGCTGTCACGGGAATATCTGCGTCATGACAAGCGGCGACCAGTTTATAGCCCGGATCCGATACCAGCGGCGTGCCAGCGTCACTGACAAGCGCTACCAGCTTGCCGCTAGCCATTGCGTCAATCAGTTTTGGCCGCATAGTTTTGCCATTGTGATCGTGATAGGGCATGAATTTAGCCGACGTGCGCAATCCCGTTAAGGTCAGCAACTTTCGCGTCATTCTAGTATCTTCACACGCAAGTATATCAGCCTTTTGCAACCATTCGGCGGCACGCGGCGACAGATCTCCAAGATTGCCAATCGGTGTTGCGATGACCGCTAATTGCCCTCGGCTTTGTGTCATAATGACTCCGTTGCTGACGCTATGCTGATTTGGGGGCAGTATGGGCGATGGCACAGGGCCTAACAAGCGGATAATGCGCGTTGATCATATTCGAAATAATGACAAAGCCGGAAAAAGGCGGCATGATAAATCACGCGCAAAAATGCTGCCCAAAAATTGTCAAAATTTGATAGGATTATCCGGGCATGAAAAATCTGTTTGACCGAATATGTGATCATCACTGCGTAAAGTTTTTGCCGCAATGCCGGATCAATGTCAGCCGGTCATATCGAGAGGCAGTAAACCTAGCCGCAACCCTGGCAAACTTAATTGCCGCCGGCATGGTCGTGATTGGGCTGGCGGCGTGTCAACCGGCAACATTACCCTCTAATAAGCCACTTTTGGCCAATGTGGCCGCGCCAGCGCCATCATCAAAAATCGGCAAAAATACGGCCGGCTCCTCATCTTTGGAACAGCCAGCGCCGCTATCAGAAACGACCCAAACCCAGCCAGATAACCTGTCAGAAATGCCAAAACAGGATGATGCAACTGAGATGGCCGCCGCACGGGCTTTGATGGATACGATTATCTGGGAATTTCAGGGAAAAAATGAAAAAGCGCCGGTCATTGAAACCCCCATACCGGTTGGCAAGGATCCGTCACTGGGTGATGATGCGCTAGAGGCAGCTTTTGCATTGCTGTCAAGCCGGGTGAAACCGTTGGCATATGAGCCAGTTTTTGAGATGCCGCCAAAGGCTGATGGGGTCATTCGGGTTGGGCTTTTGGTGCCGCTTAGCGGTGAATATGCGGCTCTTGGTGCCGAAATTCGTCAAAGCGTCGAGATGGCATTATTCAAGATCAATAATCCTAAAATTGAGGTTTTGTTCCTTGATACGAAAGCTGGTGAAGCGGCTGGCAATGCGGCGATGACCGGTATCGAAAATGATGTGGATATTTTCATCGGCCCATTATTTACCGAAGCCGTTAAACAGGCCCGTGTGGTAATCGATCAGGTCAATGATGCGGCCAGTCGACCGCCAATGCTGTTGCTTTCAAACAATGTCGATGTGGCGGGCAATGATCGTTGGTTGCTTGGCTATCTTCCCGAGCAACAGCTTGATGGGCTGCTTGGGCACGCGGTCAGTGCGGGTAAACGGCGGTTTGCTTTGATTGGTCAAAACTCACTTTTTGGCCAGCGTCTGCTTAACCATGCCAGCCAGCGTCTTGCTGACTTTGGATTAAAGCCTGAAGCGGTGCGTGTATTAAGTGATGGTGAGCTTGCCGATGAAACAAACCTTAAAAATGCGATCAGGGATTTTACCCGTTATGTGCCGCCGGTTGATGATGCGCCCCTGCCGGATAGCCCGTTTGATGCGGTGATTTTTGCCGGTGATCCGGCGTTTGCATTACGTACAGCGCCGGTTTTGGCCTATTATGATGTTGGGCCGGATCGGGCGCTTTATCTTGGAAATGCGCTGTGGAACCAGCAACAGCTTTTGGGCGAGCCGTCATTACAGGGTGCGCTATTTTCGACCCGGCCAAGCAATCTTGATCTTCGTTTTGATGCTGATTGGAAAGAGATCTGGCCTGAACCTGCGGGTCAGCTCGCCCGTGTCGGTTTCGATGCAATGGCGTTGGTTGCGGCACTGGCTAAATCAGCGGATCGTGATTGGGCGAAACAGCTTGTTACCAATAGTGGCTTTCAAGGCTATAGCGGTGCGTTTCGGCTGCTTCCCAATGGTCGTAATGTCCGTAGTTTTGAATTGCGGAAAATCGACAAGGGTCAATCCAAGATTATTCGCCCGGCACCAAACCGGATTTAAAAACCTGCCGCGTTTTTATTAACCAGATTTTTTCCCCAGATTTTCCTCCCAGATTTCCCTCCGGTTCTGCATTGGTGTTTTATCAGGGCGTCTAGCAAAGAATCGTCGATAGAATATGATTTAGTCGTAACCGCCCCTCATCGGTTGCGATAAGCTGTGATCCGTCTGGTGATCGGTACAGCCACCCGGCTGCAACTGCCTGTGTTACCCCATCAGCATCAATCCATTCATTCGAGGGCCCACAAAGATTTTCGATCACGCCAAGGTTAATACCGCTGGTCAGGCGGAGCCCCATCATCACCATTTCGCTTGCCCAATCCGCTGGCGTTTCTGCCTGCAGGCTTTCGATGCCATGGCGGTTTTTGGCGACTGCATCTAGCCAGCCTGCCGGACTGCGCCGCGTCATGGTGGCGGTGCGGATGTTGTGGTCTTTGGCGGCGTCAAAAAGCGCAAACCGGCCATGCGCGCCTGGCCCAATGCCAAGCCAATCACCAGCTTGCCAATAGGTCAGATTATGCTGGCATTCCTCGCCAGCGGCGGCATGATTGGAAATTTCATAGGCGGGCAATCCGGCAGCTGCGGTCATTTGCTGGGTCATCTCATAAAGATCAGCCGCCCTATCATCGTCAAGCACCATGATTTCGCCGCGCCGCTCTCTTGTGTGAAAGACTGTGCCAGCCTCGATGGTCAGCTGGTAAAGCGACAAATGCCTAAGCCCAAGCCCCAGCGCCCGTGACAGCATTCCTTGCCACTGTTTGGCATTCTGATCGGGCAGTGCATAAATCAAATCAATCGAGACCCGGTCAAAGGCGCTGCGAACCTTCTCCAGCGCATAAAGCGCATCTGCAGCTGAATGTTCACGACCAAGAAATTTCAGACTGGCATCATCAAGTGATTGAACACCCATTGAAACGCGGTTTACGCCGGCATTTCGGAACCCAAGCATGGCTTCGGCCTCAACCGATGTTGGGTTGGCTTCGGCAGTAATTTCAACATCAGCGGTAAATCCAAAAAGATGATCGGCATGACAGATCAGTCGTTCAACCAGCGTCGGCGGCATTAATGAGGGTGTGCCGCCCCCAAAAAAAAGGCTGGAAAGTGCTGGCCGTATGGGCATCAATGACGCCATATAATCCATCTCGGTACAAAGCGCGTCACCGAAAACCGTGGCGTCCACATGATCGCTGACATGCGAATTGAAATCGCAATATGGACATTTTGCGCGGCAGAAAGGCCAATGAATATAGAGGGCAAAAGGCCGGTTAGCAGGGTTGCTAGCGGGTAATTTTGGCTTAAATCCCATCGGCTTTGCCAAAACAACGGGCCAGCAATTGGGCAAAAGCATCGGCCCGGTGACTCATGGCGTGCTTGGCGTCTGGGTCCATTTCACCAAAACTGATCTGATGGCCGTCAGGCTGGAAAATCGGATCATAACCAAAGCCATGTATGCCGCGTGGCGGAAAGGTAATCTGGCCTTTAACCCTGCCCTCGACACAGACCTCATCTCCGTCCGGCCAGACCAGTGCCAGCGCACAGACAAATTCAGCGCCCTGATCACTATTGCCGGTGTTGGTAAGCGCTGTTTCGACGGCGGTCATTGCCAGCGAAAAGTCACGATCTGGCCCTGCCCAACGCGCTGAATAAATCCCTGGCGCCCCGTCAAGCGCGTTGACACAAAGACCGGAATCATCCGCCAGCGCCGGTTGTCCCGCCCGCATGGCTGCAGCGCGTGCCTTTAACAGCGCATTGCCGGTAAAGCTGGTCTCAGTTTCATCCGGCTCGTCAAGGCCAAGGTCAGCCGCCGATAGGATATTGATGCCAAAACCTGCAAACAGCGCCTTAATCTCGCGCATCTTGCCAGCATTATGGGTGGCAATGACAAGCGTGTCTTCAGTGAAAAGGCGATCAGTCATGCACGGCACTTTCTTCTATCGGCGCCTTTATGGCTTGGTTCCTAAAGTCCGGCGTCCTGAACCGCGCGGCGTTGCAGTTCAAACAGGCTGTTGCATCCAGATTCCGCCAGATCGAGCATTTCATTCAGGCTTGCGCGTGAGAATGGGTGCTCTTCGCCGGTAGCTTGAATCTCAACCAGTTCACCATCGGCGGTTAAAATGAAATTGGCATCAATTTCGGCGGCGCTATCCTCGTCATAATCGAGATCAAGGACGGCTTGGCCTTTATAGATACCGCATGAAATAGCGGCTACCTGACCGGTTAAGGGCATCGTTGTAATGGCACCGGCGAGCAGTAATCGCTCGCAGGCGATCCGCAGCGCAACCCATGCACCGGTGATCGACGCAGTGCGGGTGCCGCCATCTGCCTGTATGACATCACAATCGATTTTGATCTGGCGCTCACCAAGTGCGCTAAGATTGGTTACAGCGCGCAGTGACCGGCCGATTAAACGCTGAATTTCAAGGGTGCGGCCGCCCTGTTTTCCGCGTGCCGCCTCGCGGTCAATGCGGCTATGGGTCGAGCGCGGCAGCATACCGTATTCAGCCGTTACCCAGCCCTTGCCACTATTCCGCAGAAACGGCGGAACACGTTCGTCAATCGACGCAGTGCAAAGCACATGCGTATTGCCAAATTTGGCATAGCATGAGCCTTCCGCATGAAGCGATATGGAAGGTTCCAGAGTAACAGAGCGAAGCGCGTCGATCGCGCGGCCAGAAGGGCGTGACATGATAAAATTCCTATATTGCAGTTCTCAAGCTGGTTAAAGCGATATACCGGCGAAGTAAAGGGATAAGGTAATTTACCAGCCCCCCGTTTCTTCGATTGACCAAATGGCTTGGCCTATCATAAATTTCTACTATGACAGAAGCTAGTATAAAGGGCCTTAAGCCGCGCAGCTTGGAAATTTTCCATGAGCTGGTCTCGGCTTATCTGGAAGATGGCTTGCCCGTTGGATCTAGCCGACTGGCAAGATCGGGCAAGTTTGATTTTTCGCCAGCGTCAATCCGCAGCAAGATGAGCGACCTTGAAGATGCCGGTTTGCTATATGCACCGCACACGTCGGCGGGGCGCGTGCCAACCGAAACTGGCCTGCGACTTTTCGTTGACGGGTTGATGGAATTTAATCGTGACATCCCGCCCGAACAGCGCCAGTCAATTGACAGCGAATGTGCAGCGCGCGGTATCAGCCTCAATCAGCTTTTGGATAAAACCAGCAAAACTCTGTCGGGGCTTTCCAATTGTGCCAGCCTCGTGCTTTCGCCCAGTAGCGAGGCTGAATTACAGCATTTTGAATTTGTCCCGATTGGCGTCGATCGCGCGCTTGCGGTTCTGGTTCGCTCTGACGGGCAGGTAGAAAACCGGCTCATTGATTTGCCGGTTGGCCTGCCATCATCGGCAATGACCCGGGCGGCTAATTACATGAATGCAAAGCTGAAGAATAACAGCATGGTCCATGCGGCAACATTGATCCGAAGCGAGATCGCCCAGCATAAGGCCGAGCTTGACGAATTAACTACTGCGCTGGTCGAACAGGGGCTTGGGATTTGGTCGGATGGCATTGGCGGTGATGGTGCGGCGCTAATTTTGCGCGGTCAGGCCAATCTTCTTGAAGATATCCAAGCCGTCGATGGGCTCGCCGAGGTTCGGGGGCTATTTGATGCGTTAGAGGCGCGTGAAAATGCGCTTCGTCTGCTTGATGCGACGCGCGATGGTGATGGTGTAAAAATATTTATCGGTGCTGAAAATAATCTATTTGCCAGTACTGGCTGTTCGCTGGTGATTGCGCCCTACCGCAACAATGATCGCTCAATTATCGGGGCGATTGGTGTGTTGGGGCCGCGTCACATGAATTATGCGCGGATCATCCCGATGGTTGATTATACCAGCAAAGCGATTGATCGGGTTCTTGGCAGATAGGGATTGGCGCCGATAAAGTTTGGTGTCCTATGGGATCGCGTGTCGCAGGGCGGCTATCTATGATGCGCCACCCAATGTGCCCACCCAGATTTTGATCGTGGTAACATAGGTGATCGCCATATCATAAAGCGTTTTTGTATGGCCCTCGGCGATGTCAAAAGAGGTGGGCGCAAGCTTAAATCCAATTGCGCCAATGGCAATGCCGCTCGCGCCTGCCACCATAATGCCGCGCCAGCTTGATAAAAAACTGGGTCGATGAAATGATAAGGGCACGGCGCAATTCGGGCAGAAAAACCGCAAGGATAAATTGCTATGGGCCAGTTTTGGCAGATAAACCGATAATTTGCAGGATTTGCAGCGCCGTTTCACAACCGCGCCATTGATTTTATCCACCGCCTCATCTGGCAGAAAAAATGCCGTCTCGCAACTGTGACATCGGATTGGCATATTCCGATAATTTCGGATCAGTTCCGGCAACACCACAAGTTTATGGCAATGCGGGCAGGTTTGGTCCATTTATTTAATCTCCATCAATGCCAAGGCAACGGCGATTATCGTCCCGATGAAATCATAGGGTGATAATGACTAATAAATCGTTAGCGATAAATTAATCGTCAAAAAGAAAGGGTTTTTCGTAGGTTGCCCGCCATGTCTGATCGCGCCATTTCTAAAAAGGTGATGCTGGCTGGCTTTATTATACGGGAAAGATCGGGGGTACATAGATAGATCGGCTGAGGTGATTAAAGGCGTTCTAAGGCCGCCGTTCCGGTTATTCTTTCTGGGTCGTTTTCTGGGCGGTTTTTTTTGCCGCTGCCTTCTTGGCTGCTGCCTTTTTGGTCGCCGCTTTTTTGGCTGTTGCTCTTTTTTTCACAGGTTTTTTGTTGGCTGGTCGGCTCTCCAGTGCCGCCTGTCGTATATCGTCCGATTTCCCCCCCACGTCCGGCGATGACACGGTTAGCAGACTATAAAGCGAGTCAGATACGGCATGGCGCACCATGTGCGGCAGTTCCTTTGCCAAAACAGCCCGCACAGCATCACTGACCTCGGCCATCAAATCCCGACGGAGTTGATCGCTAATCGGTTGTGGATCTGGATCCATGATCTGGCCTTGGGATGATTTGCTAGCCCGATCAATTGCTGCGGCAATCTCGGCCATGGTTGAATT
>RGCC01000038.1 GCA_009919335.1 Alphaproteobacteria bacterium | reverse complement strand
TTTGGTGCCAATAACCGGCGGCTGTCATCATGGCCAGCACTTACGGCGTCAATGGTTGCGCGGTAAAGGTCGGCGCCTGGCGGTAACTGGCCCGCAATAAAGCCGGCCAAGCGTGCCAGTGCGATCGCCTGTGATGCAACAACATCGACCACCTCGGTATCATCTGCCTTGTTCATCTGCGCTGCCATATCGTGCAGCAGATGATTAAAAATCTGCGACATATACGCCGCCCTACCTTCGGCTGTTGCCAGCCCATCAGGCGCTGGTGCGGCGGGTATGGTGTCGCCGCCGATCCGGTTTCGCACAAGATAATGGAACTGGGATAAGATTTCGGCATTTATGCTGACATTTTCGTCAATTTCACCACACATCTTCCTTACTCCCTTTACTGGTTTAGCGTCATCTCCACCCGGCGCGTTTCGATCTGGCTAGAGTGCGTGCCAGTCGCACCTCGGGCGCCGATCACTAGCTATTGATAAACCCAAGTATCGTCAGACTGCTGAACCCCAATTGGCCGCCCGTCCAGAAACAAAAGCCAGCCAGCGCGGTCAGGACGATCTTGTTGACGCGGCCCGCCCCGGCTTGGGCAAGAGACAGCGGCATACTTACCATGACCGACAATAGGGCCATGCCGACAATCGCGCCAACGGCAAAGACCAGAATATAGATAAATGCTTCAAAAATCGAATGGGTGGCGGCCACAACTAGAACCAGCAATCCACCCGATCCGGCGGCACCATGCAGCAGTCCGATCAGCAAAGCCAGCCAATGCCCACGCTTGGGATGTTTGTGTTGATGGGCTAGTTGCGAGTGCGGTATCGGGGCTGGTTCGGCCTGATGACTATGGGCGTGAAGGTGCTTATGACCGTCATGCTGGTGCACATGGAAATGCACTTTGCGGACGGCTAAACGGTAAATAGTGTTTAGCCCAAGGCCAATAATCATCGCAGCAACCGTCAATTCCAGCCAAGCTTCGACTATTTTGTCAAAACTGATGCTGGCAAGGATCACAACGCCGCATATGAGGAGTAGCGCGATGCCATGGCCGATGCCCCACACAACGCCGCGGTGCAGTAATGAGCGCAGCCCGCGCCCATGCTGATTGACCGATGCCACCGCAGCAAGATGATCAGCCTCCATGGCATGGGTGATGCCAATAAAGAACCCGATCACAAGAAGTCCAAGCAATTCCATTTGGTTACAGATCTCCGATGCGAAGCGCATCAATGGTGGTGGCAATAATGTCTGGATCCTTGGTGAAAATCTGATTTGCAACCTGTGGGCGGCGCCCCGGTTGCTGATGCAGGATAATCCAATTGACCATTATATTGTGCGAACGCGCCGTATCGTAAATACCGGCCGCGGCCTGATCTTGTGATGCGTTTGTTGAGACCATAAGCACCAGATCATGCGCCGAGATTAAGGCTTCAAGATGGCCGACAGTGCCGCGCTCGTCGCTGAGGGTTAGCTGGTTTGGCGCGTCGGCGGCGAGCCGGTAAACAGGCTGCGATGCAATTGCTGGCTGTGACCGGATTAGATCGGCTGCCGCATCATCAAGCCCCAGAAACAGGGCTCTGCGGTGACGGCTATTTGGATATTGGACACGGAACAGCAACTCGCTAGCCGAGCTAGCCTTTGCACAGCTATGCAATAAAGTTGGCTGAACCGTCTTTCCCATCACGCGCCTATATCTAGACAGTTGTCTGCGGTTTGCCGACTTCTGCTTTGAAATCGTCGGCGCAGGCCTCGCTGAATGGCTGGTCCTTTGGCAGCACCTTTGCCACTGAGCGGACAAGGTGATGATTGGTGTCGCGGCCGGGCGGGGTGACGCCTTTGTCGGTTAAGGCATTTACCGCTTTGCGTAATTTATGGCGCGCCATAATGATACCATTGTCGGTTGATACCAGATTTTCTTTGGTTCGGTCGACAATCGGGCCCATGCTTTCCTGCAAGCTGGCATCCTGCATGGCAATGCCCCAGACACCGGAATAAAGCTCGCCGCGTTTCTGTGCGTCGCGATCCATCAGATAGTCATTATCTTTGTTCTGTAACGGGCGGAACGTTCCCGGCACATATTGGTTATGAACGCCGTTCCCCTCGATCATATATTGACGCTCTTGATCGGTAAGGGCGCGGGTCGGATGATAATCGTAACTCCATGCCCAGCAATTTTCATCATCAATCGGGATCCAGAAGTGACCATGAACAGGGTGATCACCACGCGGCGGAATCATTGTAAAGCTTGGCATTACCCATTGTGTGATGCGCCAGTAATAATGGCCTTCTTCGGCCATCCGGCGGGCACCGATATAAAGACCGCCCTCTGAATCGACAACTTCAAAGACTGGCTTCTTATCATTGAAATTATATTTGTTGCCAGCTGCACCTTTAAATAACGGATCAGATTTTAGACCTCCTGAATGCAGGAAAGACACATGGCTGGAGTCAATGCCGCCTTCCATTGCCTGCAGCCAATTGCTTTCCTGCCAGCGCTTTGAGCTGTAGGTCTGTTCAGCTGGAACCGTGGCAAATTCCCATTTCGGCAGGTCTGGAACATTGTCCTTATCGCCCATATGCGTCCAGAGAATGTCGCCAAGCTTGATCAGCGGATAGGCAGATAATTTGATCTTTTCACAAAAGCCGCTTTCCTCAGGCTCGGACGGCACCTCGATGCAATTGCCGTTTACGTCATATTTCCAGCCATGATACGGGCAGCGGATGCCACCTTCCTCATTACGACCAAACCACAAAGAGACGCCGCGATGCGCACAGAATTCATCGATCAGCCCGTATTCGCCGTTGCTGTCCCGAAAAGCAAGCAAACGCTCGCCAAGAAGTTTGACACGCACTGGCGCACAATCATCTTCGGGCAGTTCAGATGCGAGCAACGCCGGAATCCAATATTGGCGGAATAAGTCACCCATCGGCGTGCCTGCGTTGGTCTGGGTCAGCAGGTCGTTAATTTCTTTTCTAAGCATCGGTATAATCTCCAAAAACAAACGAGTCTTGTTTCATCCAAATACGATTAAATGATCGTTATGGAAATCACGTTAGAACTAGCGCTTGGGCGGAAGGTCGGGTAGTTCCGCATCATACGCGGATTGCATATTTGCAGCTATTCCGTTCTTTGCCAAGGCATCCGCAAACATCGTGCGCACTTCCTGACTTTCATCGGCATAATCGATCTGGTCGCCGCCAATTCGCTGAGAAATCCACGCCTTTGGCACGCCCTGCGCATTGCGGATGGCGACGCCTTCATATTTGAAGGCCAAATATCGCGCCGGTGTTGTGCCGGTGTTGAAATGCTGATGATACCACATATTGGGCGGCACAATCATGCTGCCAACTTCCCACTCATACCGGGTTGGCTCTTCGCCTTCAGGCCACATCAGACTATAGCCCTCGCCGGACAGAATGATCACATGCGCACCCGGCCCATGACGGTGACATTTTTTATAGGTGCCAATTGGGAACTGGCTGATATGGCTGTTCATCGAACATTTTGCCAATTGAAAGCGGATATGCCCGCCGCCAGCACCGCGCTCTTTGGCTTCGATGAGCGGTAAATTCACCGCATCGGCGACAAAGTTAGTCTCCATCAACAGACCCTTTTGCTCGCCCTGATCAGCGAAATAATCAGGTTCGCCGGAAAAGCGGCCAAGGAAGTCATGCTGGGTTCCGAAAATAAATTCCGGATCTTCGAACACATTCATTAAAGGCGGCATGTTGGTGACTGACACATAGCGCGCAGGCTCGGTGCCAGATCCATTGAAATGCTGATGATTGGCGTTCAGCGGGATGCCAAAAATGGCGCCGGGGCCCCACTCAAACGAGGCTTTATCGCCGCGATCGTTCCAGACCGTTGTCGAGCCGCGTCCGGAAAGAATTAAAATTGTTTCTTCAAAAAGCTGGCGCTGGGGCACGAGCTTGCCGCCAGCCGGAATTTCCATGACATAGCAGTCATTCGTCGTGCGCGATGCGTCATGGTTGATAAAGACTGCATTGCCGCCGCGCCGCGCCCATGGCTTTAACGCGACATGATTAAGATTGCGAACATATAACCCATCGACAATATCAAGGCCTTCATTAGCGATAAACCGCGTGTAAGTGGTTTCTTTTTCGGTACGGAATTTATCGGCTAGCTTGTCCGAAACGATCGCATTTTTTATCATTGATGGGCCTCGATTTATAGGTTTGGGCAGCTGGTTCAACTGGCGCTTGTCCAGCCTGATTGGGCTGCTTTTATCTTGGAACGACTGTTAGACTATGTTAGAAGTTTCCACCTAGTATGTCAATGGAACATTGGTCTGTATAGCGGAACGAAAGGCAATTCGATGTCGCAGAAAAAACCTGATAATTCGCCTGCCTCGCATACAGTTGCGGACCATGCTTTTGGTGATTTTTTCCCGCATGAACATGACGGCGATGCTGATCACGACCATGATGATATTGATCCGGGCCCGCTTGAGGATAACCCGATATGGCAGCGCGATAATGTGACGCTTAGCACGGTTGGTGTTGATATTGGGTCATCTGGCACACAAGTTATCTTTTCGCAGATTCATTTACAGCGGCTGAATGATTCGCTTGCCAGCCGCTATGTGATTGTCGATCGGGTCACTGATTTTGAATCTCCGGTCAGCTTTACCCCGTTCATCGATCAAAAAACCATTGATGCGGTTGCCTTGGGACGGATCATTGATGCCGCTTATGCCGAGGCGGGTATCCTGCCGCGACAGATTGATATTGGTGTGGTGATTCTGACCGGTGAGGCGTTACGCCGTGATAATGCAGCGGCGGTCGCCGAGGTTATTGCGGAAAAGGGCGGTGAGTTTGTTACCGCAACCGCTGGTAACCATATGGAGGCAATGTTGGCCGCCTTTGGATCGGGTGCAGCCAAGGCCAGCCATGATCAGGAAAACCGTATTTTGAATATTGATATCGGCGGTGGCACGACCAAACTGGCATTGCTGGATCACGGGAAAATTGTCTGGACGGCGGCGTTGGATATTGGCGGGCGGCTGATTGCCATTGATGATGGCAAGATCGTGCGGCTGGATGCGGCGGGTCGGCTTCATGCCAAAACTGCCGGTCATGATCTTGAGCTTGGCCAATCCGTTGCGGCTGAAACAATGGATCAGATTGCTGCTGGCATGGCGCGTGCTCTGGTCAATGCGCTGGCCGGTATGATGACAGATGAAGTGGCGGCTTTGTTCCTGACCGATTTGCCAGATGATCTGACCGATATTCAGGCGGTAATGTTTTCCGGCGGGGTTGCTGAATATGTTTATCAGCGTGAGACACAAAATTTTGGTGATCTCGGGTTTTATCTTGGCAAACATCTTGGCGATCTTGCCGCTGCTGGTGCGTTTCCGGCGCCACTGCTGCCGGCGGTCGCCGGTATTCGGGCAACAGCGCTTGGCGCCTCGGAATATTCGGTTCAGCTAAGCGGCCAGACTGGCACGATCAGCGCCCCGGGCAAAGTGTTGCCGCGCCGCAATATGCAGGTGCTAAAGCCAAATATTGATTTTACCAGCGACCCGACAGCCGACGAGATTGCCGCCGCGATTCGCGCGCATTTTGTCGCCTTCGACCTTGATATTAATCTGGCGGAAACGGCGCTTGCTTTCGATTGGCGGGGCAGCCCTGATTACCAGCGCATTCGGGCGCTGGCTGATGGTATTCATGATGCTTTGTCCGGCTATCTTGGCGGTGGCGGCATTCTTTATGTGATGCTGGATGGGGACATTGCCTATACGCTTGGCGGTATCTTGCAGAATGAATTGCAGATCAGCAACGATATGCTGGTCATTGACGGAATTATCCTTCGCGATTTTGATTATATCGATCTTGGCAAAATTCGGTTGCCGTCATTTACCGTGCCGCTGACCGTAAAGTCACTGCTGTTCCGTGAGGAACCGGGCGCAAGCAAAACTGACCGAATTTTTGCCAGCGGCGATGAGGCCGGCCGCCAGCATCATCAAAAACACGCGCATGGCCAGCACCACCACCACCATGCCCATGCCCATGCCCATGACCATGCCCATCACCATCACAGTCATAAGCATGATGGGCATGATGATTAGATCTGGCTATTATGCGAGGCCGATATTCGCCGTTGCGCGACATCTGCCATATCTCAAGCCTGTCAGGTTTTAGCCCCTAAATTTCCAGCTTGTTCGATTAAAGAGGGTAATATGCATAAAATTAAAATTGCCGGAAGTGATGATGAATTTATCTGTATGCCAGATGATACGATTTTGCGCGCGGCGTTGCGGGCCGGTCATGCGATGCCCTATTCTTGCAATGTTGGCTCTTGCGGTAATTGCCGGTTTGAGCTGGCTGAAGGCACTGTTCATCACGCCAGAGAGGATTCGCCAGCATGGGGTGAGCGTGATCTAAAGCGGAACCGGTGGCTTGGCTGTCAGGCACGGCCCGAGACTGATTGCGTGATTAAATTTCGCAGCGATGCCAAATACCAGCCGCCATTTGTGCCATCACGGCAATCTGCCAAATTGGTTTCAAAACAGTCGATCACGCATGATATTGCCGAATTCACCTTTACATTGGCGGCACCTGCCGGGTTCCGTCCGGGGCAATATGCGCTTGTTGAGATTGATGGAATTGACGGAGGGCGCGCCTATTCGATGAGCAATCTGGGTGGCACCGATCAATGGCAGTTCCAGATCAAGAAAGTACCGGGTGGTGCGGTGACGTCGCATTTGTTTGATGCGATTGAGATTGGTGACACCATCACTATCGATGGACCTTATGGTAGCGCCTATTTACAAGAAAATAGCCCGCGCAACCTGCTTTTGATTGCTGGTGGCTCGGGGCTATCGCCGATGGTCTCGATCATCCGCGGCGCGGCGGCGGCTGGGCTTTTGGATGGGCGGCAGGTCAATTTCTTTTATGGTGGGCGCAATCAGGACGATATCCCCGCTGGCGCATTGATTGATGAAATAACCGGCCTTGGCACGAATGTAGATGTGCAGATTGTCCTGTCTGAAGATGCGAGTGGCACCTATCAAGGCGGGTTTGTGCATGATGCAGCATGGGCAAAGATTGGTGATGCAATCAGCGATTATGATCTCTATTTTGCGGGTCCGGCGGTAATGGCGGCAGCAATTCAAAAACGCGCCTATGAAACTGGATTGGCGCAGGATCAGATGTTTTTTGACGAGTTTTATTGATACCATTTGCCGTCACGGTGCCAGCAAAATGTTTCGGCTGGACGTATCGCGGCGAATCCCAGCAGCATTGATAACCAAAGAGGGTAAAACAAATGGGTGACAAGGTCAGTTTAGCGTCGCTGGCAGCGATGAAGGCAAGAGGCGAGAAAATTGTCGGCATGGTTGTATGGGACACCCATATGGCCAAGATCGTTGATCGCATCGGTGTCGAAATTGCGTCGGTGGGCGATACGGTTGGACATAATCTATGGGGCCAGGCGAACCCGCTTGAAATAACCATGGATCAGATGATGCCGGTTTGTCAGGCGGTGCGCCGCGGGGTCAAGAACGCGCTGGTCAGTGCGGATTTCCCCTTTGGCCCATTACAGGCTGGCCCGCAACAGGCGGTGGATGCGGCAATCCGTATGGTTAAGGAAGCCGGCGTCGATATGATCAAGCTGGATGGCGCTGCCGAGGCGCCTGAAGGGGTCGAAGCGTTGGTCAAGGCAGGTATTCCTGTTTGGGCGCAATTTGGTGTTACGCCGCAAACCGCGCTGGCTTATGGTATGGCATATAAATCTATGAATACCGCCGATGCGGTGGTGCCAGATGAAATGGTTGACACGTTGATCCGTCAGGCAAAAATGCTGGAAGATGCCGGGGCATCATTGCTGGATTTCACCAATTCAGGGCCGATCGTCGGACCAGCGGTCGTCGAGGCTGTCACGATACCGGTGATTGGTGGTTTTGGGGGCGGTCCATGGCTTGATGGACGGGTGCGGATGGCGCATGCGGCGATTGGCTATAGCGCTGCGGCAGTCGATAGCGATGCGGAGAACTATGCCAATGTTGGCAAGATCGCCTTTGATGCGCTTGGCGAATGTGCGGCTGATATCCGTGCCGGGAAACAAATCAAAGGCGCCACGAAGCGCTAGGAGATAGAGCCGATGGCGTTTGTCGATATTGATGGAATTCGCACGCATTACCAGATTGAAGGCAATGGCCCCGCTTTGCTGATGTTTGCGCCGGGCGGGTTTGATGCAACGATGGATAAATGGCGGCATTTTGGCGTTTATCAGCGGATAAATTTACTGGGGCATCTTCCCGACCATTTTCAATGCATCCTCTTTGACCGGCGTGAAAATGGCGAGTCAGGTGGCCGTGTCGAGGCAATTGGCTGGTCAGATTTTGTTGGTCAGGCGGTTGGCTTGCTTGATCATCTGGGGGTTGAGGCTGCGCATCTTATGGGTGGATGTATGGGCTGCTCGCCGGTTCTGGCGATGGCGGCGCATTATCCAGAACGGGTGCGCTCAATGGTTCATTATTGGCCGGTTGGCGGGGCGCGATACCGGATTAACGCACATCAACGTTTTGCCGCCCATGCTGATTATGTGGCCGCGAACGGCCTTGGCGGTGTCGTATCACTTGTGCAAAGCCATGATAAAAATTTTTCGCAAGATCCTGCTGGTGGGCCGTGGAATAATGTGATCCGCAAGGATAAAGATTTTGCCGCGCATTATGCGGCAATGGATCAGACGCAGTATCTGGAAATTTTGCGGCAGATGGTTGGCGGCTTATTTGACCGTGATACCGCGCCGGGTGCAACGGCCGAGGATTTGCTGTCCCTTCACATTCCCAGCCTGATCGTACCGGGCAAGGATGCCGCCCATGCCACATCGGCGGCGCGCTATCTTGAAGAGGTGCTGGAGGGATCGGACTATTGGGATCTTCCGCCTGATGCCCAGACCGAGCAAAATGTACCAGAACGAGTTCTGGCGTTTTTGCGCTCGGTCTAGAAAAATTATGGCCTGATTTCCGCTAGCCGTTCAAATCGCGGCAGGCCGGCGCAAACAGCGAGTCAATCTCGACTGGCTTGGTGATGATATTCTGATCGCGCGCATGCTTTACCAGCGTTTCCAGAACCAGCCGGTTTGACTCGATACCATAAGGCAGCGGGTCGCCAAGGATTGGGTCAACCGCAGCGTGAATCTGGTCAATCTTGGTTGGTGCGGCAATGCCACCATTGCGCAGCGTTTCCAAATAAAGCTGTTTTGAGCGCACAAAGAGATCAAATAGCTCGGCCGCAATATCCGGATTTTGTTCCAGCACATCGTCGCGCACCACCATCAGATGGTTAATCGGATAGATGCCCTGATCACGAACGGCGGCCACCGCAGCGTCAAAGGGCTGGTCGATGAGCGTCCGGATATTTTCATGTTCAACCGCTACCCCGATCGCCGCGTCAAGCTCGCCTGAAATCAACATGGCTTCCATATCTTTGCCATCTTCAATCGGCACAACATTTGCCGGTGGCTGATAATCGGCAACATGCTCATCACCCGACAGTACCCATGTGATTTTATTCAAATCGACGCCATGTTCGGATTGCAAAAAGCCGCGCGCCCAAACGCCGGTGGTAACGGTATAGCCGCGATTAACGCCAACCCGGCGGCCCATCAAATCCTGTGGTGTCTTGATGCCGGAATTCACATTATAGCGGATTGCCTTATGGTGAAAATCGCGAACTAGAAAAATTGGCAAGGCGGTAAATTTCACACCATGTTCACGTGCGCATAGATAGGTGGTTGCCGCCATTTCACTGATATCGAATTCGAGATTACGCACCATTTTACGAAAGCCATGAACGAGTACCGGCATATCAATAAATTCGAGGTCAAAGCCATTGGGTTTGACGATGCCTTCCTTTAATGCGTGATTATTGCCTTGGGTACGGGTAACAGTTGTGTAGACAGGACGGGACATCTTCAAAACTCCATTTTCAGTGGCTCTAATTGGGGGTCGTTAACAACAATCTGGGTCGCCATCATCAATAAAGGCGGATAATAACCAGCCAACGGGCAAATCACTTTCATTGATTTCGGCGGCCGGTTTGAACATCTGTAACTTATAGCGATTGACGATATTGGTTGCCGGATCGTGCCGCCAAAACAGGATTTGGGTTTCTAAATCAGGAAAGCCAGGCAGCCATCCCCGACGTTCACTGACCAGCACAATATTATCGCTTTCGAGGCTGAAATGGCCGCGGATACAGCGTTCAACCTTTTCCAGCGACTGACCGTCAGTTTTATGATTCAGGCGCAGTCCGAACATACGTCATTATAGCAGCCTATGGATAAATGTCGCTAGTGTTTGTTCTTTTATTCGGAACTATGTTCTTGAAAAAGGAATGGTGCATTGATAGGTTTTTATGATGTTTTCTTGACCGGTTGCGGGCAATTCAAAATTGTCAGCCGGTCATCTCGTTTGTTACCAAGGAGACCTTGCGTTGGCGGAAAAAGTTCAGGCGGCGGTTCGCACCGGCCCGCATAAAACCGAATATCGGGAATATGATATGCCGGATGTGCCCGAGGACGGCGCGCTGCTTAAGATGGAAGTTGCCGGGATCTGTGGTACGGATGTGAAATTCTATGCCAAGCCGCCGATTGATGACCCGGTGATTATGGGGCATGAAAATATCGGTTATATTGCCAAAGCTGGCAAACAGTTCATGCAACGCAAAGGCGTCAAAGAAGGCGATCTGGTTTTCGTTGAACATTATGTGCCGTGTTTTCAATGCGAATGGTGTCATCAGGGGGATTACCGGCTTTGCATGGGAACCGACTGGCGCAAAAACCCTGATGGGTTGCGTTATGGCTATACTTCGGCAAGTCGTGCGCCGCATCTGTGGGGCGGTTTTGCAGAATATATGTATCTGCCATGGAACGCCGTGTTGCATAAGGTGCCAACCGGGCTTTCGCCTGAGCTTGCCGGCATTGTTACGCCGATGGCCAATGGCATTCAATGGGCGTTGTTTGATTGTGGTGTTGGCTATAATTCCTCGGTTTTGATCCAAGGGCCGGGCCAGCAGGGCTTGTCGCAGGTCATTGCCTGTAAACAGGCCGGCGCGTCGCTGATCATTGTTACCGGAACGGGCAAGGATGTGTACCGGCTTGAGGTTGCCAAGAAACTTGGTGCGGATGTGGTCATTAATGTTGATGCCGAAGACCCGCTTGCCAAGGTTCGCGAGGCAACGGGTGGTCTTGGGGTTGATGTGTCACTTGATTGTACTGCGGGTGCTGGCACCATTCCGGTGCTGTTTGGCCTTGAGGCGTTGCGGCGCAAAGGCGGCACTATGCTGATCCAAGGCGAAACCGCAACATTCCCGAATTTTCCGTTGGCGCAGGTCGCCAATAAATATGTCACGATTAAAGCGGCGCGCGGCCATAACTACCAATCATGCGAACTGGCGCTTCAACAGCTCGCCTCTGATCGCTTTGCGCTTGATTTGATTGCAACGCACCGCTTTGGCCTGAAAGATGTCGATGCGGCAATTAAGGCTGTGGGTGCGAGTGACGGCGTTATTCATGTCTCGCTAATGCCGTGGCAATAGGGCGGCCAGGGGCGGCAGCGTTATGACCCAAGGTCAGCATGATCGGGCAGTGACAGAAAATCCTGTCGTGCCGGTGACGCTGATTACCGGCTTTCTTGGTGCTGGCAAAACCAGCCTGATTAATCATGTATTAGCGGGCGACAATGGTCAAAAATTTGCCGTGATCGTCAATGAATTTGGCGCCATCGGTATCGACCATGATTTGATTGTCAGCAGTACGGAAACCCTGCTCGAACTCAGCAATGGCTGCGTGTGCTGTACCATTCGTGGTGACCTTGTGACAACGTTGCGAGACTTGCTGGCGCGGTCTGAAGATTATGACGGTATCTTTATTGAGACCACCGGTCTTGCCGATCCGGCGCCGGTGATCCAGACCTTTATGTTTGATCAATTATTGGCGTCAAAGGCCTATCTTGACGCGGTTGTGACGGTGATTGACGCGCATCATTTTGCCAGTCAGGTCGAGCGGTTCCCCGAGGCCTTGCATCAATTGCTTTATGCTAATGT
>RGCC01000037.1 GCA_009919335.1 Alphaproteobacteria bacterium | reverse complement strand
CGCTTTTTTGAAAAGAGACGCACCATCATGCAGTTTGACCAAATTATTCTAGTCGTGGCGCTGTGCAGTGTTGCCGGCATTCTTTTCTGGGGCGTCATTACGATGGCACGCGGCGGCGCGTATAATGTCAAAAACTCAAACCGCATCATGCGATACCGGATTGTGTTTCAGGCAATCGCATTATTATTGATTCTTGGCCTGATGTGGTATCGACGCCAAGCCGGCTAGGCAGACGGAGGCTCTGGGGGACTATTGTGCGCGCAATGTATGCCCGCATTTTTTACACGAAACAGAACAGGTCAAAAAGCTAGGACAGGCAAGCGAACATGGTAAAGCTGAACAAGATTTATACACGGACTGGCGATGCTGGCGAAACCAGTTTGGTCAATGGGATGCGCGTATCAAAGCATGCGAGGCGTCCATCCGCATTTGGTGAGGTTGACGAGGCAAATTCGGTGATTGGTCTGGCGCGCCTTCACACCGGCGATATCGCTGATGCTGATGCCATGCTGGCACGCATTCAAAATGATTTGTTTGACCTAGGTGCCGATATTGCGACACCGGAAACTGACAAGCCTGCCTTACGAATTACCGCCGCGCAGGTCGTCCGGCTGGAGAGTGAAATTGACTATATGAATGCCGAGCTTGATCCGCTTGGCTCATTTATTCTTCCCGGCGGTAGTCCGGCATCGGCATGGCTGCATCTGGCGCGAACCGTAACCCGCCGCGCCGAACGTCACATGACCGAGCTTGCCGCCGAAGAGGTGGTCAATGATGATGCGATGCGCTATGTAAACAGGCTATCAGATCATCTGTTTGTGCTGGCCCGCCGGTTGAATGAAAATGGCAAGACTGATGTATTATGGCGTCCCGGACAAAATTCAGGGCAGAAATAGACAGGTTTTTGATAATGGTCGCCCTTAGGGTGGCAGGGTATTGATGCGGAGGATATGAAAATGAAGGTTCTTGTTCCGGTAAAACGGGTCATTGACTATAACGTCAAGGTGCGCGTAAAGGCCGACCAAACAGGGGTTGAGCTTGCCAATGTGAAAATGGCGATGAACCCGTTTGATGAAATCGCTGTCGAGCAGGCATTGAGATTGCGCGAGGCTGGCACAGCTGAAGAAGTGGTTGCGGTGTCAATCGGCCCAGCGCAGAATCAGGAGACCATCCGCACAGCGTTGGCCATGGGCGCGGATCGCGGTATCCATATCGAAGCCCCGCATGACATCGAGCCACTGGCGGTTGCAAAATTGTTAAAAGCAGTTGTGGCAAATGAAAATCCGGGACTTGTTCTTGTCGGCAAGCAGGCGATTGACGATGATTGCAACCAAACCGGCCAGATGCTTGCCGCCCTGCTTGGATGGGCGCAAGGCACGTTTGTTTCAGCGCTTGAAATTGCTGGTGACAAAGCCAAAGTCACCCGCGAAGTTGATGGCGGGCTGGAACATATCGAAATCAAAATGCCAGCCATTGTAACAGTTGATTTGCGGCTGAACGAGCCACGCTATGCGTCATTGCCAAACATCATGAAGGCCAAGAAAAAGCCGCTTGATAGCCTGAATGCAGCCGATCTTGGGGTTGATATTGCGCCGCGCCTGACCATCGTCAAGGTTGAAGAGCCAGCCGCCCGTGCCGCCGGTGTGAAGGTCGCCGATGTACAGGAGCTGGTCAATAAATTGAAAAATGAAGCAAAGGTGATCTAAGCCATGAGCATTCTTATCCTATGTGACCATGAAAATGGACAGCTAAGCCCGGTTACCCTAAACGCGGTTAGCGCCGCGAGCCAGATCGGTGGGGACATGCATCTGCTTGTTGCCGGTGATGCCAGCGGCAATGTTGCCAAGGCAGCAGCGTCAATTGCTGGTGTTGCCAAGGTATTGGTGGCCGATGACAAGGCGTTCGAAAATGGCCTTGCCGAAAATCTGGCACCGTTGCTGCAAAGCCTATCAGCTGGGTATTCGCACATTATGGCAGCGGCAACAACGACCGGCAAAAATGTTATGCCGCGTCTGGCGGCCATGCTTGATGTAATGCAAATCTCTGACATCATCAAAGTTGTCGACGCCAATAGTTTCCAGCGTCCAATTTATGCCGGAAATGCGCTGTCAACCGTATCGTCTAACGAGGCAATCAAGGTCATTACCGTTCGTGGCACCGCCTTTGAGGCTGTTGCGAGCGAGGGTGGCAGCGCCGCAATCGAAGCCGTGACCGGCGGGGGTGAGGCTGGCCTTTCAGCCTATGTCAAATCTGAGCTTTCTAGCTCGGAGCGCCCTGAACTGACCTCGGCTCCCATTGTGGTATCGGGCGGCCGCGGTATGCAGGATGGGGCAAATTTTGCCATGCTGGAAAAGGTTGCTGACAAGCTTGGTGCCGCCGTTGGCGCGTCACGTGCAGCGGTCGATGCCGGGTTTGTGCCAAATGATTATCAGGTCGGCCAGACCGGCAAGGTTGTTGCGCCTGATCTATATATTGCCGTCGCCATCAATAAAGATGATGAAGCGCCAATTTTCCAAGTTGCCGATTATGGTCTGGTCGCCGATCTGTTTGATGCGGTGCCTGCGCTTGAGCAGGAACTAGGCTAAAGGTTTCTGATTTCTTAAGTCAGCCTGATCAGGCGGCACTCTCGCCAGTGCCGCCTTTTTTGTGCCAAACGTTTTGTGCCGCTCTTTTTTGTGCAAAGGGCGTATCGTTAGACTGATCCGTTTATGCGGCAGCGGGCTGGGTTTGCAATAGAGCGCGAATTTCCGCAATCATTGCCGCCGAATCCCATTCCCGCGGCCCCACATAGGCCCAGCTTTGTTGTTGATCCGCGCTAAGCAAGAACGTGGTTGGCAGCCCTCTTACGCCCATTTCACGCGACAATGCCGCCTTGGCATCAAAGGCCATTTCCGGACGGGAAATACCGCGATCTTGCAAGAACGGCAGTGCCTTTTTACTGCCGCCCCGATCAACCGAAATAAGCAGCACCGTCACATCATCACCCAGCTGTTTGGCGGCAGTGTCGAGTGCTGGTAATTCGGCAACGCAAGGAGGGCACCATGTTGCCCAGAAATTGATCAATAGCGGCGTGCCGCGAAACCTGTCGAGGCGGAGAGCCTCGCCGTCTTTATCCAGAATAGATGTTGATATTGGCGGCGTGGGCGCTGCCGTTGGCGGTGCACCAGCCACCGCCAAATCCGGCCACAGCATGAATGCCGACAGTCCGAGAAAACCAGAAAAAACCTGTCGCCGCGCAATCAATGCGGTTTTTGGCGCGGTTTTTGGCTGAAAATTTGACGAAAGCCGCGTATAAGACAATTGAGTTCCTACTTCACTGGTTTATTGACATGGCGAAGACCGATAAAACATCGAACAACGACGCAAAGTCTAGCATCTGGGGCGGGCGCTTCTCAAGTGGTCCGTCACAATTGATGCAAGATATCAATGCGTCAATTGCCTATGACCAGCGACTTTACCGACAGGATATTGCCGGATCAAAGGCGCATGCGACCATGCTTGCCGCCTGCAAGATTATTTCCGATGCTGATTGCCAAGCAATCCATGGCGGGCTTGATCAGATTGCCAGCGAAATCGAGGCTGGCAGATTTGCCTTTTCCGAAGCGCTTGAAGATATTCACATGAACATCGAGTCGCGGCTTGCCGAATTGATTGGCGAGCCAGCGCGCCGCCTTCATACGGCGCGGTCGCGTAATGATCAGGTCGCCACCGATTTTAAATTATGGGTTCGTGATCTGCTGGATTCGGTTGATCATGCGCTGGCCGATATGCAGGCCGCGCTATTGGATAAAGCCGAGGCGCATGCCGATGTTTTAATGCCCGGATTTACCCATCTTCAGACCGCCCAGCCGGTTACTTTTGGCTTTCATCTGATGGCCTATGTTGAAATGCTGGGACGTGATCGCGGGCGCTTTGCCGATGCCAGAAAGCGGTTGAATGAATCGCCGCTTGGCGCCGCCGCATTGGCCGGAACATCCTTTCCAACCGACCGGCATATGACGGCAAGCGCACTCGGCTTTGACCGGCCCGCAAGCAATGCAATGGACGCGGTTTCTGACCGCGATTTCGCGCTGGAATTCCTGGCGGCTGCGGCCATTTGTTCGGTTCATCTATCACGCTTTGCCGAAGAATTGGTGATCTGGTCATCTGACCGGTTTGGGTTTATCGCACTTTCAGATGCCTTTACCACCGGATCATCCATCATGCCGCAAAAGCGAAATCCGGACGCGGCCGAACTCGTGCGGGCAAAGCCGGGGCGAATCATTGGCGCGCTGACCGGATTGTTGATCGTGTTGAAAGGTCTGCCACTTGCCTATGGCAAGGATATGCAAGAAGACAAGGAAGGCGTGTTTGACGCTGCTGATGCGCTAGGCATCGCGGTGGCGGCAACAACCGGCATGATCCGCGATATGACACCAAAGCCGGACGCTATGCTGGCGGCATTGAAGACCGGTTTCCCGACAGCGACCGATCTGGCTGATTACATGGTTCGTGAATTGGGTATGCCGTTTCGCGAGGCGCATCATGCTAGCGGCGCGATTGTTGGCAAGGCTGCAGCAAAGGGGGTTGACCTCGAAGAGATGAGCCTTGCCGAGATGCAGGCCATTGAGCCGCGGATCAAGCCAGATATTATTGGGCTTTTATCGGTAGCAAGTGCCGCCGCGGCGCGAACCAGTTTTGGCGGCACTGCCCCTGATGAAGTGCGCGCACGCATCGCCGATGCACGCAAACGCTTTGCCATCACCTAACGATGAAGCACACCCGGTTAAAGGAGCCGCTATGCGACGCACATTTATTATTGGCAGTCTGATCGGCCTAGTCCTAACGCTTGGCCTTACCGCCTGTGGCAAACGCGGCGATCCTTATCGGCCATCCCAAATTCCTGCCGCAAGCCAGACCGAAACCCCCGCCAACTAGGCTTTGGCACAGCTTTAGGAGCCATCGTAATCATGTGCGCTTTTTACCGTGATGACAGCCAGCAACTATGCGTTGACGGGCTTGCCCTTACCGATATCGCCGCGACCTATGGCTCGCCGGTTTATGTCTATTCGGGGGCTGGCATAACCGAGGCATTTACCCAGTTTCAGGCGGCTGTCGCACCGGTAGCCGGCAAGGTGCATTTCGCGATGAAGGCCAATTCGGCGCTTGGTGTGCTGGCTTTGATCGGGCGGCTTGGCGGCGGTATGGATATCGTGTCTGCTGGTGAGTTGGCGCGCGCCAAGGCAGCCGGTATCAATCCGGCTGATGTGGTGTTTTCCGGGGTTGGCAAAACCGCTGATGACATCCGGCAGGCGCTTGGCGATGGTATTGGCCAGATCAATGCCGAATCCGCCCCTGAAGTGGCCGCCATCAGCGCGATTGCCGCTGAAATGGGATTGGTTGCACCGGTCGCGTTACGGGTCAATGTTGATGTGAATCCGGGCACCCATGCAAAAATTTCAACCGGTCAACGCGACACAAAATTCGGCATTTCAACCGACCAGTGGGAAGCCGCTGATCTATATCGCAAACTGACCGAAGATGCGCATATCCGGCCTGCTGGTCTGGCCGTTCATATCGGCTCGCAGATCCGTAATCTGGCACCGTTCGAGACTGCCTATTCGGCACTTCTGGCGCTTGCGATCGACCTTCGCGATGCGGGAATGCCCGTGCCCAATCTTGACCTTGGCGGCGGTGTCGGGGTTGATTATGACATGGCTGGCCCAACCGATTTCACCGCCTATGGGGCGATGGTCGAACGGCTGTTCAAGGATCAGGGCTTTACTCTTGGCTTTGAGCCGGGGCGGTCGATCATTGCCAATAATGGTGCGCTGATCACCAAGGTTATCTATGTCAAAGAGGGCGATAATAAGCGCTTTGTCATTGTTGATGCAGCGATGAATGATCTATTGCGGCCAACGCTTTATGAGGCGCATCACCCAATCTGGACACTTGCCGCGCCAAAGCCTGTGACAGGCAAGGCCGATATTGTCGGGCCGGTTTGCGAAACTGGTGATTATCTGGGGCTAGACCGGGATATGCCCGATCTTTTTGCCGGTGACGGGCTTGCCATCATGTCAGCCGGTGCTTACGGCGCGGTGATGGCGTCTGGCTATAACAGCCGGTCACCTGCCGCAGAAATTTTGGTGCTGGATGGCACCGCGCATCTGCTACGCGGGGCCCGCCCCATTGCCGAGATAATCAATGATGAAACAATCCCCACCTTCGCCACTCTATAGGGCTAGATTTTCGCACTGGCAAAAGCACTAGAAAGCGCATTGGGATCATCACTCAAGCACGGGTTGCGATAGTGGCACAACGCTAACATCAGCCTTTAGGCCAACATCAATATCAAGCTGGACAAAAAACCGGCTTTGCTGTTTGGCACCAATAATCCGATCATCGGGCCAGATCAGGGTTTCCTGCAAAATTGCGCCGGCCGGGCTAGTTACCTTTACCAGCAACGGTGCAGCATGACAGCGCCATAAACCATCATTACGAAGCGCACCCCGAAGCCGCAGCATATCACCGACATAAGACCCATCGAGATCAACCACAAGCAACTGATCCAGTGGCGGGCGAATCGCAAGGCCGGCCCATTGAAAAACGCCAATCAGGCTGGGCAGATAGCTGGTAATGATTGCGCGCGCTTGAATTATGCCCACCAATATGACAGCACCTGTTAAAAGCCCAATGACCGGCAAACGGGCTTTATGCCAATAATCGTCCAAATCCAGAGTTTCATGCCGATCATCATTTGCCCCTAAGCGCACCGTCCAGATATGATCACAAATCCTGCAATGAACCGGTTGACCAGCGGGGTGTAACCGCAGCCGATCGACCCGGAAAATCGTCTCGCATTGCGGGCAGGTAAGCAGCATCAGCCTCTCTTGCTTTAGGTTTTCCTAATATGTTTCTACTGCAAGCAAGGTTTTGCACAAACACTGCATCCAGATCATTAGGGCTATCCACCAGCAGATCGGTCTTTACCACTGGTTTTGGTTGGCAATTCCGGCATAATTCCTATTATGAAAAGCGGTATGGCTAGGGTGAAAACAGTTTCTGCGGGGCGAACCGGAATGACAGCAAAATCAGTGCTGGTCATCCTGCTTCTTGGCTGCGCCTATTTTCTGGCCGGATTACAGCATTTTGTCCTAACCCTTCCCAAGGTTGATCAGGCGACCACCGTACCCACCGACGGCATTGTGGTGATTACTGGCGGGCAGCAACGCCTCGCCGAAGGGCTGGATCTTTTGCAGAATGGTGCTGGCAAGGCGCTTTTGGTGTCAGGCGTTGGGCGGGGTGTAAACAAGGCTATTCTTGCTGATAATCTGAACCTTGATGGGACCGCAGCGGCACTGTTTGATTGTTGCGTGACGCTGGACTTTGAGGCTGGCGACACCAGAGAAAATGCGGTCGCGGCGCGGCAATGGGCCACCGCCAATCAGTTCCAGTCGTTGCGGCTCGTCACGGCAAATTATCACATGCCCCGCGCCAAATCAGTTTTTGCCCAGAGATTGCCAGATTTTACACTTCATTATTCGGCAGTTAGCCCGACTGATCTCGACCTTGAAACATGGTGGAAAACCCCGCCGATTATCCGGCTTCTGGCACGCGAATATGCGAAATATCTGACCGAACCGCTGGCCGGTTTAATCCTGACCCGCGTCGATGATTGAGCGTCGGATCTCACGCGTACGGGTAAACAAGGCTTCCAGCTTGTCGCCCTCCTGCCACCGGATCGCCCGCTGCAAATAACTGAGATCTTCGGAAAAACGCTGCAACATTTCCAGCACCGCCGCATCATTATTCAAAAAGACATCACGCCACATCACCGGATCAGAGGCGGCAATTCGGGTGAAATCACGAAATCCTGATGCCGAAAAACGGATCACATCATTTTTCAACTGGGTTTCCAGATCAACCGCCGTCCCCACGATCGTATAGGCGATCAGATGCGGCAAATGCGACGTTAACGCCAATACCTTATCATGATATTCGGGACTCATCCGCTCACACACTGACCCAAGACCAGTGATATAGGTCTCGAACCGCGTTACCACAGCCTCATCGCTCGCCAACGGCAAAATAATCCAATAGCGGCCGTCAAACAGCGCCTCGAAACCTGCCCCCGGACCCGAATGTTCGGTACCGGCAAGCGGATGCGATGGCACCCAGAAAACATCATCACGCAAATGCGGCGCAACATCGCGCACAACCGATGTTTTGGTTGATCCGGTATCGGTCAACACTGCACCCGGTTTCATATGTGGCAAAATCTGTTCGGCAAGCGCACCAACGGCACCAACCGGCACCGCCATGATCACAAGATCGGCATCCTGTACCGCCAAGGCTGCATCCGCTTCAAAATGATCAACAAGCTGGAGGCGCGCCACCGTCGCCGCGACTTCGGGCGAACGGTCACTACCGATCACGCTACCAGCAAGCCCGCCGCGGCGCGTTGCAAGCGAAATTGACGCCCCGATCAGCCCCATGCCAATCACCGCCACCTTGTCGTAAATTAGTGTCATTATTCTGCTTTCACTTTTTTGTCTTTGCTGTTCATCTATCCGGCAAATCTGATTATCCGGCACCGGATTAGCGCGCGTAAACCCCGACAAGCCGTGCCGCATCTGGCAATGCTGCACCAGCAGCGTCGTCACCGTGATGGCCGTCAAAACTGCCAAGGGTGAACCCGCTTGCTGAGGCAACAGCATAAAGGCTTATGTCATCACCAGACGGGTCTGGCAAGTAATCGGCGATGATAAAGGCCGGACGCACCGCTGGCATATCATATAGCGGGGTGCGCGCAATGATGAATAGCTGGCGATGTTTATCAAGGCTTTCCAGCAACGCTTGTTGGTCACCATCGGCAGGCACCAGCGCGTAACGGCATTGCCCAGATGCAGCCATGGCTAATAGCAGATCAAGCTGATCATGATTTGTTGCCACAAGCGCACTGCCCATATGCCATGCGGCCGCAGGCATCACCGACGGATGCACGGCAACGGCCAGATCGCCATTCTGCCGGCTAAGGCTGGCGGCCATAATCTGTCGCCAAACCCCCAAAATTACCGCAGGCGACAAATCTTGGCCGTTTGCTTTGCTGTTGGCGACAAGCTGGCGCACCAAGGCGGCCTCACGTCCCGGACGAAAGGCAAAAGCCCCCTTTTTCGCAGCAATTACCTGATCCGATAATTGCATACGTTTCGCCAGAGCTTGTAAAATCTCGCTATCCAGCCGGTCAATGGCGTCTCTTAATTGGTTCAGATCTTCACTCATGCCCAATGTTCCCAGCCTTCTAAACCAATCATCTTTGCCCAAGGCCATATTTTTGCGGTTACCAGCATTGAATTGCCAGTTCCACGATCAAATTTTTGGCGATAATGCCCCGCGCGATTGCCCCACCAATACAGGCGTACCAGCGGTTTCTCGGCGGTGCAGTTTACGTGCCTTTCCCGAAGGTGCATAGAGCATTTTATCAGCCTCGACAAGCAGAACGCCGCCCATAGCAGGCCACCATCTGGCACCGACACGCTCGATAGCTGGCGCAAAACGCTGGGCAAGCCCGCCGGCTAATGGTGGCATAAAGGCCACGCGGCGGGTTTGCCGCGGCGTAAAGCCATGCATTTCCATCAAACGGCGTAACTGGCGCCCAGAATAGGGGCGACCGTGACCGAATGGCGTCCGTTCCGCCTTTGCCCATAGGCCGCTGCGGTTGGGCACAATAACCAGCAATCGCCCCGCGCCATCCAGCACGCGCCAGCATTCGTCAAGAAGCTGACCCGGATCATGTTCAAATTCCAGCATATGTGCCATTAACAGCCGGTCAAGATGAACATCGGGAAGTGGCAGATTTGCAGGATTAACCAAACAATTTCGAACCGATGATGGTTTTGGCCATGCCGCGGCCCCGCGCCGCGCCGGCATCATCCCAAGCGCTGCCGAGCCTTTGTCGATAAACGGCTGAGCATACCCTAAAAAAGCCACTGACGAGGATGAACCGCTGGGCCAAAAAGACCCCAATTGCTGGCGGATCAACCCGGCGACACGCTGTCCGGTTCCAGTTTGATAAAACCGCGTGAATTCGGTGATATCATCAAACATTCACTCGAGATCCTCATTTGCTGCACTGCATTGTATGTGCCAATAATTCATATCTATATTGTAGAAATTTATTTTGCACTGCAACATTGCGTCTTGGGCCAACATTTGCTAGCTGTTGTTTCCCATTGTATTTCCCGAGATGTTTATGACGCCAAAGCAAGCCGCAAATCAAGTGGTCATCCGCAAATATGCGAATCGCCGCCTCTATGACACCAGCTCATCAAAATATGTCACGATTGATGATTTGAAACTGATGGTCAAAAACAATATTGATTTTCAGGTCATTGACGCGACCAACGGTCAGGATTTAACCCGCTTTACCCTTGTGCAGATCATTTTGGAAATTGAATCGGCGGGCCACCGGCTTTTGCCCATTGCTGTCCTGCAACAACTAATCCGCTTTTACGGCGACCGTATGGAACCGATTTTGTCGCGCTATCTCGAACGGTCAATGAATGCGTTTCTCGCGCATCAGGGTCATGCCGAAGATGCGCTTGGTGCCAGCCTCGACAATATTCGCAGCGGCGGCACAGCTAGCCCGGACAATGATCCCTTGCGCGTGATCCGTGATGAGTTTGATCAATTAAAGGCCAAGCTCGACCGGCTAGGCTAGCGCATCTAAAAATTATCCAGCTCATAGGCGATGGTTTCACAATCATCATAGGCATCCGGCTTGGCGGTGCGGACACAAAGCGACTGCACATCTTTGAGGCCGGATAGCGCGTCGAATAGCGCGCGCGCCAATGTTTCCTGCAAATCATAATGCCGCGCCGCGACAATTGTCAGGATTGTCTGCCGGATATTGTCATAATTCAGGGTGCTTTCAACCTGATCATCGAGGGGCTCGCTGGCCGCATTCAGCCGCAATTCAGCGTCAATCTTGATCCGTTGCGGGGCAGCACGCTCGGCGTCATAGATACCAATTGACGCTTGGCATTCCAGACCTTGTAAAATAAACCGTCGTTGCATAAGCCCTCCATGGTGCCTTCGCGCGCTATATGTTTGTAAGCTGTATGTTTGTGAGTATGTGTTTGTAAGTATGTGTTTCTATAGGCCTGCCTGCCGTTCACGCAAGTCATGTCTCAAAATCGGGCGTTCCCTGATCACCCCTTACAGCGTGTTCACCACCCAGTCAGGGCGAATGCCACAAGCATCACAATAGGCCAGTGCACGCGCGCTTCTGAACAGCCCATGATCGGTGACCAGAACGCTTGTCATGCCAGCGCTACCACCGCCAAGAATGTCAGTATGTAAACTATCGCCGACCATGGCAATGCGTTTGGGATCGAAATTACGGCCAAGCCGCAGTTTCATCCGCGCCAGCACCATATCAAAGGCCGGTAGATACGGCTTGCCGTACCAGTTGACCTCAACCTTTATGCCCTGTTTTGCCGCCTGCTGCATCATCCGCGCTGTCCAATAGCCGGGTTCGGCTGAAAACCGATCATTTGCCTGTGGTGCGGTCACATCGGGATTGGCCACATATAATGGCCGCGGATGGGTCAGTATGGCCATTTCAAATGCCGCCTGATCCGCCTCATCCCAATCAATTGCCCCCAAAAAGACAAAGGCTTCAGCCCGCTGCCAGAAATCATCATCGCGGCCATAGACAATCACCTGATCACCGATAAGCGGTTCAACATTGCGTCCAAAAACGCCAGTCACCCTTTGCCGCGGCAGTGACGTTTGAGACGGTATCGCAAGCGCGGCCATCAGCGCATCACGGCTGGATAAAACATCATCCCGTGCGATGGGAAGTTGCCATTGCTGATATTTGGTAAAGGCACGCGCCGATGAAAAACTGGCGCCATTGGTCAGAACCAGCACCGGCTTTGCCATGCTGGCCGCCGCATCGAGCAATTCAGCAATCCCCTCAATCGGGCCATCACCGATATTGATCACCCCATAGCCATCCAGAACCAGCCCATCAAATTCAGCTAAAATATCAAGCAGCCGTGGCGCTGGCTGGCAACCGCCGTTTTGCGGCGCTGGCATGAGCGGCTGCAACGCCTGATAAATTGCCATAACATCATCAAGACCAAGCGCATCTGCGGCTGGAATCTTTACCTGCTTCAACTGCGCCAGCACGAAATGATCCTCTGTACATTAAATCGTTGAGATGGGGATAAGGCTCCCTTACCGCCTAACATACTG
>RGCC01000036.1 GCA_009919335.1 Alphaproteobacteria bacterium | reverse complement strand
GTTTTCCAAATTTGCGCATCACCGCCTGCCTGCGTAATCAGATCCATCGCCATATCGGATGATTTCACATCAAGGATAACCGGCGCTCCTGGACTGCGTTCTAGAATGTCCTGTGCCAGAAAGGCCGTCAGAAAATCGCCTGGCACTTGCCGGCCTTTTGCGTCAACAATTCCAATTCGGTCACCATCGCCATCAAAGCCGATCCCAAGATCAGCCCCTGCCCCGGCAACAGCATCGCAGAGGATGGCAAGGGTTTCCGGATCAACAGGATTGGGGTGATGGTTTGGAAAGGTTCCGTCAATGTCACCAAAAAGCACTTTATGACGACCGTTTAGCCGTTTTGTAGCAGCGATCGTTGATGGCCCGGCCGCGCCATTGCCGCAATCCCAGATAACCGTAAAATCACCAGTGTTCGCATCGGCGGTAAGCCGGTCGATGTAATCGTCAAAAACAGCAACCTCGGCGTAACTGCCGCCAGCCATTTTGGCAGGCCCAGCAGCGCTAATCTCACCAAGTTGTTGAATGTCATCGCCAAAAAATACGACGCCGTTCATAACCATTTTAAACCCATTATGGCTTGGCGGATTATGTGATCCGGTGACTTGGATCGCGGCATCAGCGTCTAGCGTTACACCGGCATAATATAGCATTGGCGTTGAGCCGCAGCCGATGTCGCTGACCTGCGCTCCGCCGGCCACCAGCCCGTCACAAAGGGCGGCTGCCAGCGCCGGTGATGACAAACGCCCATCACGCCCGACCGCAACATGATTGCCATGGCCACGATGGCGAAGACAGGCGGCATAACCAAGCCCGATGGCGTGCGCGTCAGCCAGTATCAGTGTTTCCCCGACAATCCCGCGAATGTCATAGGCACGTAAAATAGACGGATGAAAAACATGCTGAGTCATGAACTGGCCTCTATTAAAACGTCTGGATTAAAAATTAGGAGAATGGTCCGCATTTTGCGGGTTATTCACCTTTGCCTGACGGCATCCGGCCCTTTAGCCATTTCGCAAGTGGTGCTGCAAGATCATCGCGTGACATTGCAAATGCGATATTCGCTTGCAAGAAACCGATTTTTGATCCGCAGTCAAATCGTTCACCTGAAAACCGTAAGCCGTGAAAAGGTACCTTGCCAATTTGACGGGCAAGCGCGTCGGTCAGCTGCACCTCGTTACCAGCGCCGCGTTCTTGGCGATCAAGCTGCGAGAAAACGCCAGCTTCGATTATGTATCGACCAACGACAGCCAAGGTGGATGGCGCGTCTTCTGGATCCGGCTTTTCAACAAGACCGGCAACGTCAATCAGCTGGCCGTGATCTTTGCCCGGCGTGATGATACCATAAGAACTTGTTTCCGATTTTGGCACATCCATCACCGCAATCATGTTGCCGCCCTGATAAGATGCAACCATTTCGGCCATGCAGCTCTTGCCAAGAATAAGGTCATCAGCCAGCAAAATGGCAACGGGCTCATCATGCACCAGATTACGGGCGCACCATACCGCATGGCCAAGGCCGGCCGGCTCTTGCTGGCGAACATAAGCAACTGACCCCGGCGCGTGTATCATTCCGCGTACGGTATCCAACGCCGCCGCCTTGCCCTTGGCAAGAAGCGTTTCCTCCAGCTCAAATGAGTGATCAAAATGATCCTCGATCGCCGTCTTGTTTCGGCCGGTCACAAAGATAAATTCCTCGATACCAGCGGCAGCCGCCTCTTCAACCGCATATTGTATCAAACTGGAAAAATCGCTTTTTTGATCATGCGGTACATTCCTTAAATTGCCGTCATTAGCAGCCGCGTTGCCGCCATTTTTGAAAGGCTTACTCTTTGGTCAAGAAATAGGTCAAGTCGCTCGGTTAATAAATTTGCCACAAAACAGCCCAAAACTCTAATCGGTTATCAATTTTTTCTGGTAATTACACTCTGGCATTGAACAAATTTTACCCGCCTGTTATCAAACCTTGGAATGGTCAGGGAAACAGCGCCGTGAAAATTGCAGTTATTGGCACCGGATATGTCGGGCTTGTTTCGGGGGCGTGTTTCTCCGAATTCGGTTTTGACGTAACTTGTATCGACAAGGATCCGGCCAAAATCCAGAAAATCAATCAGGGTGAAATGCCGATCTATGAGCCGGGTCTGGCAGATTTGGTGGCGCGTAACGTCGCCGCGGGCAGGCTGCATTTTGCGCTAGATCTGGCGGCATCGGTGGCGGCAGCTGACGCGGTCTTTATCGCGGTCGGCACTCCGACACGGCGCGGTGATGGTCATGCTGATTTATCATTTGTTTATGCTGTTGCTGAAGAAATCGCCCCGCATCTATCTGGATATACGGTTGTTGTGACGAAATCGACCGTTCCGGTGGGCACTGGCCGCGAAGTCGAGTCAATCGTTGCTAGGGTTAACCCTGATGCACAATTTGATGTTGTGTCAAACCCTGAGTTTCTGCGCGAAGGTGCGGCAATTTCCGACTTTATGCGGCCTGACCGTGTTGTTGTTGGCGCCGAAACTGACGCGGCGCGCGATGTGATGCGGGCATTATATCGGCCATTATTTTTGATTGAGACGCCAATTCTTTTCACCAACCTAGAAACGTCAGAGCTGATCAAATATGCCAGCAACGCGTTTTTGGCGGTGAAGATTTCCTATATCAACCAGATGGCTGATCTTTGTGAAATGGTTGGCGCTGATGTGCATGATGTCGCTAAAGGCATGGGTCTTGATAAGCGGATTGGCAATAAATTTTTGCATCCGGGGCCTGGCTATGGTGGATCCTGCTTTCCAAAAGATACGATAGCGCTTGTTAAAACTGCTGAAAAACATGGCAGTGACGTCAGCATTGTTGATGCGGTTGTCGCGTTCAATCAGGCGCGCAAAATGGCAATGGCAGAGCGGGTGATTACCGCGATGGGCGGGTCGGTTGCTGGCGCCCAAATCGCCATTCTGGGGCTTGCCTTCAAACCGGAAACCGATGATATGCGCGATAGTCCGTCATTGGACATCATCCACGCCTTAGTCAAAGCTGGTGCAAATTTGCGCCTTTATGATCCAAAGGCGATGGATGAGGCGCGGCCACTTTTGCCGCCTGTCGTCACATTTTGCGAAAGCGCAACTGATTGTCTGACCGGTGCTGCCTGTGCGGTATTGGTTACTGAGTGGAATGAATTTCGTGCTCTTACTGCGGCACATTTTGCGGCGACGATGATCGGGCGCGTCATTGTTGATTTACGTAATGTTTACGAACCAGAGGCAATGCAGCGCGCCGGCTTCAAATATTCGTCGATTGGTCGGTAGGTGATCACGCCCGGCATTAACGCATCACTCATGTCTCTTGTTCAATGTTCTGTGAGGGCAGAGTCTCCCACTGTTTAAATCTAAGGGAATATAAAATGGAAACGCTGAAAATTCAGTCGATTGACCATATTGTTATGCAGGCGGCCGATGTTGCTGCGACGGTGGCATTCTATACTGAAATCATGGGTATGGAGCATAGTGAATTTCAGCCACCAACTGGAGGGCCTGTGCGCCAGTCATTGCATTTTGGGAACCAGAAAATAAACCTTCACAATGCATCATCCCCTTATATTCCTCATGCCAAAAACCCGGTCGCCGGCAGTGTCGATCTTTGTTTCATCACCGATCAGCCGCTTGGCGACTGGCAGCAGCATCTTGCCAATCATGGCGTCGAAATTGAGGATGGTCCGGTTCGTAAAACCGGCGCCAATGGGCCACTTTTATCGGTTTATATCCGCGATCCTGACGATAACCTCATCGAGATTTCAAACTATATCTAACGGCCAAAACCGTCTATTCTGCGGCCATATCCAATGTGGGTGGCTGTGTTGATAGCCCTGATATAATGGCGCTAATCTCTTGCTCGTACCGGGTCATGTTTGCGGCTTTTACATGACCATAGCCGCGTATCTTCAGCATGAGCTCAAGCGCCGTCTCAATCTGCTCATATTGGCGCGATGATGCATTGGTGCCAAGCTGGTCTAGCCAGTTGATTACCGTTTCACGGTGGGCCCGCTCGCTTTGTCGCTCAGCACTGAAGCCGAACGGATCAATCCAGCTATCACGGAGCCAAGACAGGCGCGCAATCATCGTTAAAACCGGCGTCAGCCAAGGCCCAAAGCGAATTTTGCGGGGGGTTCCATCGCGGCCTTTTCGCCAGCTAAGCAAAGGCGGGGCAAGATGGTAATGAACCGCTATATCTTTGCCGCCAATCGCGTTTATCTTCGCGGTGAAATCGGCATTGGTTAATTGGCGTGCAACCTCGTATTCATCCTTGATTGCCATGGCACGGAATAGCACCCTAGCGGCGCTGATGCCAATTGCATCTGTTGGAACCTTGGCGGCGGTTAACCGGTCGATAAAGCGATTTATCTCAGTTGTGAAACGGGCTGCATAGGCGGTGTTTTGATAGGCTGTTAATTGCGCGGCAAAATACGCAATCGCCGCGGCTGGGTCGTGCAATAGATCCTGATTTTTCGGCGCGGCCTTGGCAGCTAGCAAGGCCAATAGCTGATCGGGTGCATGAGCCAGTAATCGGCCCCATTTTAAAGCGGCAAGATTATCATCAACTGATGTGCCATTAAGCCGTAATGCTGCCTCAACTGCCTCAACGCCAATGGGAATCAAACCTTTTTGAACTGCCCAGCCAAGCATGATGATGGTGCTTGAAGTGGTGCTTCCTAAAATCTGGTTAGCCAGTGATGAAATGGCAAATCTTGTGATACGCGCCTTATCCATCGCCGCCCCAAGGCGGGTCATAACAACCGGCATATCCACGACACTGCCGATGCCGACACCGGCAACGCCAACCGGATCGATATTGTCATTGATGATGGCGCTGCTTGTGGTTTTGTTCAGCAGGCCAAGAACCATATCATTTGCAGCTACCACCGCATCACAGCCAATCAGTAAATCGGCCTCATGCGTTGGTAGCCGCACCATATGTCCGGCAAGAGATGCGCCCTTGGCAAGCCTGATCTGGCTGGTCACGCCGCCATTTTTCTGCGATAGGCCAGTTTGATTAACTGCGGTTCCGGCAATGCCGTCGACGCGCGCCGCCATAATCAGAATACCCGCCAATGTTGAAACGCCGGTACCGCCAATACCAGCAACAAAAATATTAAAGATACCATCGCGCACCGGTGTCGGGGCTGGCAATTTAATGTCAGCAGGAAATGCTGGCCGTGTGGCAGGCGGGGCTTTGGATGCCGTGTTTCCGCCTTTCAGCGTCACAAAGCTGGGGCAAAATCCGGTGAGGCAGGACATATCCTTATTGCACAGGCTTTGATCAATCATGCGTTTTTCGCCTTCGGGGCGCATAACCGGTTTGACCGCTACACAATTTGATTTAACGGCGCAATCGCCACACCCTTCGCAAACCGCTTCATTAATCACGATGGTTTCAGGCTTATCGGCAATCAGCCCGCGTTTTCGTTTGCGGCGTAATTCGGTGGCGCAATCCTGCACATAGATGATTGCCGTGACGCCGGTGATAGATTTCAGTTCCTGCTGCAGCTTGACAATATCGTCGCGGTGATAAAATTGGCAATTGCTTGCCCATTTGGCTCCGGCCATCAGGGTTTCTGGTGCATCGCTGACAATCGCAATCTTGACGATGCCTTCAGCCGCGAGCTGGCGCGACATAACCCATGGTGTTTGGCCGCCCTCAATAGACTGGCCGCCGGTCATGGCAACTGCACCATTATAGAGTATCTTGAAGGTCATATTGACCCCGGCAGCAACCGCCGCGCGAATACCAAGATAGCCCGAATGCGCATAGGTACCATCGCCAATATTCTGGAAACTATGTGTTTGGCTGGAAAATGGCGCACGGCCAATCCAGAAAGCACCTTCACCGCCCATCTGGGTGAAATTAGTAATCTCGTCAGGCGTCAGAAACCCGCTGATCGAGTGACAGCCGATACCCATCCCGACAATTTCCCCATCGGGAAGTTTTGTGCTGGAATTATGCGGGCACCCCGCGCAATACCATGGGGTGCGGTTGGCAATATGCGGCAGCGTCTGTGCGGTGATTACGGCTGGAACAGCGCGTATCGCAATATCATGTGCGTTGGCACGCTTGGTAATTGCCGTCATTAAAATCGCGTGGGTTATCTCGCCAGTTTCTGGCAAAAGCGGCGATCCGTCAGGCGCCATTTTACCGGTGATGACAGCGCGCGCTGGTAAATTGACAACGGCACGGGCTAGTTGTTCTTCGACGATTGGCCGCTTTTCTTCGACCACCATCACTTCGTCATAATTCTTGGCAAAATCGGCAAGGCCATCGGCATTAACCGGCCATGGCATCACGACAGAAAAAAGCCCAATGCCTGCCGCTACCCGATCTTTGATACCAAGACTAATCAGCGCGTCATTCACTTCATAAAGGGCTTTGCCAACAGCGATAATTCCAAGCTTGCCATTGGCCGGTTGTGGCAGGATTGGCGCGTTAATCTGCTGGGTATGTTGAAAGGCGCGCACTGCGGGAAGCCGCAAATTAAACAGCCGGTCTTCGCGCAATAATGCCGGGTCATGCCGGCCGATATGAACCGGGCCGTTTTCATTGCCCGCGATGATGTCGGGGTGAATATTATCAAGGTCAACAATGCCGCTGGTATCGGCGGTATCGACAACGATCTTCATGCCAACACAACACCCCGCCTGCCGTGATAAGGCAAAAGCCATAAGCCCCATTGGAATAATATCATGCAGTGAGCGCGGATAGAAAAAGGGAACACCTGCGGCAATCAGGGTCTGTTCCGACTGATAGGCAAGTGTCGATGATTTGCCGGTGGCATCATCGCCAACCGCCAGCACCATTCCGCCAAATTTGGAAACCCCTCCCATATTGGCATGGCGGATGGCGTCTAGCGCACGATCCAGCCCCGGGCCCTTGCCATACCAAAGGCCAAACACGCCATCAATGTCTGGCTGGTCATAAAGATGAATATGCTGTGCGCCCCAGATTGCAGTTGCTGCCAGCTCTTCATTGATTGCAGGTTGGAAAACCACTCCTTCAGCGGCGAGAAGATCAAGATTGCGGTTTAATTCAAGATCAAGCCCGCCAAGGGGTGATCCCGGATAACCGCTAACCAGACCACGGCTGTTGATGCCCTGTTCGCGGTCAAGACGCGCCTGTTCGAGAAGCAGCCGAACCAGTGCCTGCGTCCCGGTCATATAGGCCGGGCCGTGACGCTTTTGATAGCAATCGCGCAGCTGTATCTCGTCCATAAAACACCCTTTGGCCACCATGGCGACCGATATATCTATCAGGTTTAGTTAACCACAGAAATTGTGCCGGGAAAAAGATGTTCTTGTAACAGCGTGATTTTTGTTATCGCGCCAGACCCGTCTATCCAACAAGTGCTTATGGTGATTTTCAAACTTGCTTGGTCTTTAGATTTATTTGGTCTTTAGGTTTATTTGGCCTAAGGATTTATTTGGCCTAAGGATTTATTTGGCCTAAGGATTTATTTGGCCTAAGGATTTATTTGGCAAGTCACTCTAGATTGGCCAATATGGTTGGCGATGGCTAAAGAATTTTAGAGGCTAAGAGACAAAAGATGGCAGACCAGTTTGATTATGTGATTGTTGGTGCGGGCACCGCTGGATGTGTTCTGGCCAATCGACTTACTGCGTGTGGCACCTATTCGGTTTGTCTGCTTGAGGCTGGCCCGCCGGACTGGAATCCGATGATCCATATTCCAGCAGGCTTTATCAAAACGCTGGTCAATCCTTCGGTTAATTGGATGTATCAGAGCGAAGCGAGCGCCGGCACAAATGGCCGTACCATTCCGATGCCACGGGGCAAGGTGCTTGGTGGATCAAGCTCGATCAATGGGCTGATTTTTAATCGTGGTCAGAAAATGGATTTTGACGTCTGGGCGCAAAAGGGCAATCGCGGCTGGTCATATGATGATGTGCTTCCTTATTTTCGTCGTTATGAGCGGCATGAAGATAGTGTTGATGCCAGCTATCGTGGCCAAAATGGTGAAATGACCATCACCAATCTGGCGTGGCGTGATCCGCTTTGTGAGGCCTTTATCGAGGGTGCTGAAAGCATCGGCATTCCGCGCAACCCCGATTATAATGGTGCCTATCAAGAAGGCACGTCCTATGTTCAGCGCACCTCAACGGGTAAATTGAGGATGAGCGCCGCGCGCGCATTTCTGAAACCGGCGCGCAAACGCGCAAATCTTCGCATCATCACCAACGCCCATGCGACGAAAATCCACCTTGATGGCAAACGCGCCACCGGCGTTTCCTTTCGTCGTGGCGGTGTGAACGGCCACCTGCAAGACGTGTATGCGGCGCGTGAAGTTATTGTCGCAGGCGGCACCATCAATTCACCTCAATTGCTGCAATTATCGGGAATTGGCCCGGCGGGGCTGCTGCAGGGTCTTGGTATTGAGGTAAAGCATGATCTGCCCGGTGTTGGCGAAAATCTGCGTGATCATTACGGGACACGCCTGACCGCACGGGCAAAGAATGTTAGGACAATTAACGAGCTTGCCCGTGGGCCAAAACTGGTTGGTGAAATTGCCAAATATTTCTTGGGGCGGCGCTCGATTCTCGAGCTGGGGCCAACGCTTGTATATTGTTTCTGGCACTCTGATGAGACAGTGCGCAACGCCGATCTTCAGGTTAGCTTTACCCCTGCTAGTTATAGAGAAGGGTTGCAGGCATGGCTTGAAGATGAGCCTGGATTTACCCTTGCAACCTGGCAGCAACGCCCCGAAAGTCTCGGTTATGTGCGGGCAAAAACCAGTGACCCGTTCGACAAGCCGCTAATTCAGCCGAATTATCTGGCGCATGAAGAAGACCGGCCAGCGTAGCACGACGGTTTATCATCTGATGGGCACTTGCCGAATGGCACCTGCAACAGATCCAACGGCTGTTGTTGATGACCAATTACGGGTTCATGGGATACAAAACCTGCGCGTTATTGATGCCTCGATCATGCCAACAATGCTGTCGGCAAATCTGAATGCAGGCGTTTTGATGATTGCCGAAAAGGGCGCCGACCTTGTGCTTGGAAAACCGCCGCTTGCCAGCATCTGACATAAGCGGTTGACAGTATCTATGTGCCTAGAAGATTAGGTTGCGAGGATTGTCCAACTTGCGTTATGTCTTAACCCATAGCTAATTTTACGCTCACGTCATTATCTTCAATCCAGTCAGAGGGATCTCTTATGCGCAGCTTACAACGTCCGGGCCGGTCACCGGTTCTTGCCCCTGAAGGTATGGCAAGCACATCACATCCGCTGTCAACACAAGCCGCAGTTAATGTTTTGCAAAATGGCGGCAATGCAATGGATGCAGCGCTTGCTGCCTGCGCAGTTCAGGCCGTTGTCGAGCCTGAGTCAACCGGCATTGGCGGTGATTGCTTTTGTCTTTATTCGCAAGGTGGTAGTGACAAGGTAATTGCGATGAACGGATCTGGCCGTGCCCCATCAGGGCTAAGCGCCGAATGGCTGATCAGTCAGGGCATCCATGAAATTCCACAGCAATCACCTCATGCGGTTACCGTGCCAACTGCGGTCGATGCTTGGGTTCAGCTAAATCGTGATTACGGGTCAACTCCGCTTGGCGATCTGTTGCAGCCGGCGATTAAATATGCGCGCGATGGATTTGCCATTGGTTCGCGCGTTGCGGCTGATTTCAAGGCCAGTGCTAAGCTGATCAAAGGAGATCCTGATTGCAGCGCGCTTTATCTTCGCGATGGTGAAAATTATAAAATGGGTGACCGGTTTGCAAATCCGAATCTGGCAAAGGCATTAGAAGAAATTGCCAAAAATGGACGTGACGGATTTTACAAGGGCTGGGTTGCCGAGGATATTCTTGGCAAATTGCAATCTCTTGGCGGCGTGCATTGCGCGGCTGATTTTGATGCGGCCATTGCTGAATATGTGACCCCGATCAAAACCAATTTCAGAGGCTATGATATTTGGGAATGTCCGCCAAATGGTCAGGGGGTCATTGCGCTATTGCTGCTGAACATCATGTCCGAAGTTGACAAGTTTGGTGATCATCCTATTTCGCTTGAGCGAATCCACCATGAGATCGAAGCGGGGCGTCTTGCTTACCGCGATCGCTCGCTTTATCTGGCTGATCCCGCATTTGCCGAGGTGCCAGTTGATGATTTGTTAAGCGCCGAACATGCGGCGGCGATCCGGGCGCAGATTAACCCGGAAAAGGCGCTTAAAGATTTGCCGGAAACCACGCTGCCGAGGCACAAAAGCACAGTCTATATTTCGGTCATTGATAAGGATCGTAACGCGTGCAGCCTGATCAACACGGTGTTTCATAATTTCGGGGCTGGGTATGTTGCGCCAAAATCTGGCATTATTCTGCAAAACCGCGGTCAGGGATTTGTTGTAAAGCCCGGCCATCCGAACTGTATCGAGCCCGGCAAGCGGCCACTTCATACGATTATCCCGGGCATGGCGACCAAAGATGGCAAGACTGTTATGTCATTTGGTGTGATGGGCGGCGAATATCAGGCCTTTGGACATATGCAGTTTCTGACCCGCCTGTTTGATTATGGCATGGATATTCAAGAGGCGCAGGATATGCCGCGCTTTATGCCGGACCCGTTCAGTGATGTCGTCGAAGTTGAAGAGCCGATCAGTGATGAGTTGCGTGACGGTTTACGGGCGCTTGGTCATAATATCCAGCCAGCGGTAAAGCCGATTGGCGGATCACAGGCGATCTTTATTGATTGGGAAACCAACCTGCTTCATGCCGGGTCTGATCCGCGCAAAGATGGGTGTGCAATCGGCTATTAACAGCGGTGGTGGCACGCCTAGGCACGGCGTGACAACCCATTCATCTGCGTCACCGAAAGGCTTGTTGGATTATCTTGCAAACAGGTACCGGTTTGGCGTGTCTGCAATATGCAACCTCTGACCGCGGTTTTGCGGTCAAATGGCCGATCAAAGGGCCAGTCAAATGGCCAGTCAAACGAGCGGTCATTTATTACCGTATCTATTGCTAAAAAATCGTACCTCCCAGTTGTTTTAGGGTTTGTCAGCGGGATAATTTTACCATTTAATTTATGCTGTTGACTGCCGATGCCACATTGGCTGGATGACGCCAAAATAAGGGGAAATTCATCATGCTAAACGAAGAGCAAATTTGGAATTTTGTCGATGCGAAGAAAGCAGATTTTATCGCTCTTTCTGACCGTGTTTTTGAGACACCTGAAACGCTTTACAATGAATATGCATCAGTGGCCGAACATGTGGCGGCGCTGCAGGCAGAGGGGTTTACTGTTACAGAGGGCATTTGCGGCATGCCAACCGCGGTGATGGGCGAGGCCGGAACCGAAGGCCCCATCATTGCAATTCTTGGTGAATTTGATGCATTGCCCGGATTAAGTCAGCAGCCCGGTGTCGCCGAACATAGTCCAGTAGAGACTGGCGGCAATGGTCATGGCTGTGGTCACAATCTTTTGGGGGCAGCGGCTCTATTGGCGGCAACCGCGGTTAAGGACTGGCTTGCCGAAAATAATATCAAAGCGCGGGTTCGCTATTATGGTTGTCCTGCCGAAGAAGGTGGTGCGGCCAAAGCCTATATGGCGCGTGATGGATTATTTGATGATGTTGCGGCTGCGATTTCTTGGCACCCCTCAACCTTTAATGCGGTACAGCATGGTCATTCGCTGGCAAATTCACGGATAGACTTCACCTTCCACGGCAAGGCGGCACATGCCGCCGCGGCACCGCATCTTGGTCGCAGTGCGCTTGATGCCTGCGAGTTGATGAATATCGGGGTTAATTATATGCGTGAGCATATGCCGGATTCGGCCCGGGTGCATTACGCCTATCTTGATGTTGGCGGCGCCGCGCCCAATGTTGTTCAGGCAAAGGCAACGGTTCGCCAGCTGGTTCGCGCAGGTGATCTTGAAACATTGCGTGATCTGGTTGCGCGGGTTCGTAAAATTGCTGATGGTGCGGCGCTGATGACCGGTACAACGGTCGAGGCCAAGGTCTATTCAGGGGTGTCTAATCTGGTTGGCAATCGCCCGCTAGAAGAGATGATGCAGCGCGAATTTGACAAGCTTGGGCCAGTGCCATTTGATAGCGAAGATGATAAATTTGCCAATGAAATTCGTAAAAGCCTAACAAGTGCCGATATTGCGGCCAGCTTTCAACGCATCGGCCGCGAGACGCCCCCCGATCTGGCGATGTGCGATTTTGTGGCACCCCTTGATCGGTCAAACAGCGGCGGTGAAGGATCAACTGATGTTGGTGATGTCAGCTGGGTGGTTCCAACGGTTCAGGCGCGGGTGGCAACCTGTGCAGTTGGAACCCCGTTCCATACATGGCAAACCGTCGCCCAAGGAAAAATGCCAGCCGCGCATAAAGGCATGGTTCATGCGGCAAAGGTGATGGCGTCAACGGCAACAGCCCTGATGCAAGCCCCCGATGTTCTAGCCGCAGCCCGCACTGTGCATGATGAACGTCAGGCGAGAACGCCGTATCAATGCCCGATTCCGCAGGATGTCAAACCGCCGATTTTACCGCGACCTGAATAGGCATCGCGAATTTGTGTGGCTGATTTTTGTTAGGCGAGCTTCTGTTCGGCAAGATGTACCCAGAGACTGGCACCAATTGGCAGCAGATCATCGTTAAAATCGAAATGCGGACTATGCAGATTGAAACTATCAAGACCGGCGCCAAGCCAGACGTAGGCGCCGGGCTTTTGTGCCAGCATAAATGAAAAATCCTCGGCGCCCATTA
>RGCC01000035.1 GCA_009919335.1 Alphaproteobacteria bacterium | reverse complement strand
GCGGCCCTATATTGAGGTTCGTGACGGGCTGTTGGCAAAATTATCGCGGCCGGTCTATTACCAATTGGCCGAATATGCCGAGACCGGGCCTGACGGCCGGTTTGGTGTCTGGAGCCATCACCAGTTTTTCCCGTTAGAGGCGTGATGTCCCGCTCTGTTGATTGGTCACTCTTATCGCAAACAGATGCGCGGCAAATCAGTCATATTGATTTGCACCAACGCCTTGACGCCTGTCTGAACCGCCTGCCGGACGGGTCAGGAAAATCGGACGGGTTAGGCGGATCGGGCGGATTGGGCGGATTGGGCGGATCGGGTGAGCAAAAACTATCGTCTGGGCCGGACGCTGGAACAGCGCCGGATCGGCCGGCGGCTATTTTGGTGCCATTGCTGCGCGATGCTGGAGACTGGCATGTGCTGATGACGAAACGGGCGGCACATCTGGCGCATCACGCCGGACAAATCAGCTTTCCCGGGGGCAAGGTCGAGCCGGAGGATGACGGGCCGGTGGCAGCGGCATTGCGCGAAGCCTTTGAAGAGGTGCGCCTTGTGCCGCAATCGGTACGGATTGTTGGCGGGCTTGATCCGGTGCGCAGTCCGGCAGGCTTTGTCGTGCAGCCTGTTGTCGGCATTGTTGGTGGGGATAACGGGCTGGCAGGGCTGATCGCTGACCCGGGTGAGGTTGATCTTATTTTCACCCTGCCATTATCGCATATTGTTAATCCGAATAAGTTTCGGCTGGTGCCGCGTGAGACGAATGGCCGCCGCAATGATTATTGGATTGTCGAACATGACGATCATTTGATCTGGGGCCTGTCGGCGCGGGTGCTAAATGATCTGCATCGCCGGATTGGTGCTGCCGTTTGATCTTGACGCAGATTGACCCCATATAATGATGATAGGATTTGTATTTTTTGACGAGATGTTCTGGTCATGGAAATCGCAAACAACAATGGAGTGGATAAGAGATGCGAGCCTTATTGGTAATTTTGTCTGCCCTAGGTGCGGCGGTTCTGGTGATGGGGCTTGTCCGCAGCTGGCAGTCTCGCAAAGCCCTTAAAACGGGTCAGCCGCCAGAGGCAGTTCACAATAATTATTTCGTTGGTCTGGTTGTCGCTGGGCTGGTCTTTGCGGGCGGTGCGTGGTGGCTGGAGTCTAACAGCGTGCCTCCGGATTCGACCTATTCTCCGGCAAGGATTGAAAACGGAAACGTAACCGGGGGCAGTTTTGAACGACAATCAGAAAAACCCTGATCACCTTGATCATGCGCAAAATAGATCAAATCAAATCAGTCTGGCCAAAGACGGTCTTCCCGATTGGGCGCAGCGTCCTCTTGTCCGGCAGATATTTGATGGGGCGCGTGCGCTTGGCGGTGAGGCGCGCATTGTTGGTGGCGCCGTGCGTGATTGGCTGGCTGGCTATCCGGTTGGCGATATTGATATGGCGATTAACCTGCCCATTGAAACCGTTGCAAGCCATATGCGCGCGCACCAGATGCGGGTGGTTGAAACCGGCCTAAAGCATGGCACGATTACGCTGTTTGATGGTGATGATCAAATCGAGCTGACCCAAACGCGCGTAGATCTTGAAACCGACGGCCGTCATGCAATCGTTGCGCATGATCGCGACTGGACGCGTGATGCGGCGCGGCGCGATTTCACCATTAATGCGATTTATCTGGATGCTGATGGTGCAATTTTTGATCCGCTTGGGGGGCAGGCAGATTTACAAGCCGGCCGCTTGCGCTTTGCCGGTGATGCCGGTCAGCGGGTGCAGGAAGATGCGTTGCGGATGATGCGCTATTGCCGGTTTTTGCCGCGCTTTGGCATTGCTGGCATTGACCCTGACGCGCGGGACGCATTGCGCCAAAACGCGCATCTTTGCGCGGCGCTGTCGGGCGAGCGTGTTGGTCATGAGCTGCGGCGCATCTTGCGTGGCAACAGCTTTGCCCTTGGGATCGCGATGATGAATGACACGGCGATTGATCAGGCCGCGCTTGGCGTCCCTCTTGATGCGGCGGGGCTGGCTTTCGATGCGGCGGCCGAGGTGGCTATTGCTGAATTGGACAGGGCCGTTGGTCATGGGTGGCTTGGTGGTCTGGCAGCGGTGATGCCAGCCGGGTCAGCGGCGGCTTTATCTGATCGGTTGCGGTTAAGCCGGGCTGAAACTAGATGGCTGGCACGACTGGATCAGGGTCTTGATGACGAAAATATGACGATGCTGGCTGGGGCTAGGTGGCGGCAGGCGGCTTATTATCTTGGCGATATGGCAGCGATGCTATATGCGGTGCAATCCTGGCGCAATAAAACGCCAGTGTCGGGCGCACGGCTTGCCGAAATTGGTCATTGGCTGGCGCCGGAAAACCCACTTTGCGGTGCAGACTTATTGTCGCATGGCGTTGACAATGGCCCGGGTCTGGGTCAGATGCGCGGTGGGTCAGATCAAATTTCACGCTTGCGAAACCGGCATTACTGGAATGGCTATTTGGAAATTAGGTGAGGGTAATCATGGCCGATACGGCGCGCCAGACCATGTCGTCAATTGAGCAAAAAAAGAATGCTGCAAGCGACTGGTTCAAAGCCCTTCGTGACGAGATTTGTGGTGTTTTTGAAGTCATCGAGGATGCTGGCGACGACCGCGATGGTGCCGCCGGCCGTTTCAATCGCAAACCCTGGCAGCGTGATGGTGGCGGTGGCGGCGAAATTAGCCTTATGCATGGCCGTGTGTTTGAAAAGGTAGGGGTGAATATCTCGACTGTTTTCGGCACTTTTTCTGATGATTTCAAGGGCCAGATCAGTGGTGCTGAGGATGATGGCCAGTTTTGGGCGTCGGGAATCTCGCTGGTTGCCCATATGCGCAATCCCCATGTGCCCGCCGCGCACATGAACACCCGTTTTATCGTGACCTCGAAGAACTGGTTTGGCGGCGGCGGTGATCTGACCCCGCTATTGCCGGATGCGGCGGCTGGCGAAGAATTTCATGCGGCGCTAAAGGCGGCCTGTGACAGCCATGACACTGACTATTACCCGAAATATAAAAAATGGTGTGATGAATATTTCTATTTGCCGCATCGCGACGAACCACGGGGTGCGGGCGGGATCTTCTATGATAATCTGAACAGCGGTGACTGGGAAAAGGATTTTGCCTTTACCCGCGATGTTGGCACTGCATTCAAAAATGGCTATGCCGAAATCGTCAAGGCGAGGATGGGTTTGCCATGGACCGATGACGACCGCCACGCCCAGCTGGTGCGGCGCGGCCGGTATGTTGAATTTAACCTGCTTTATGATCGGGGTACGTTATTCGGCCTGAAAACAGGCGGTAATATCGAGGCAATTCTGATGAGCCTACCGCCCGAAGTTCGGTGGCCTTAGTGGTTTTGCCATGTCGAAACAATCTGTCGAGCCGCTTTTGGTAAATTTTTGGCAAAATCATGCAAAATTAGGGTAGGAAAACAGGCTTTGACCATGCTAGGAAATCAACGATAAATTTTGCCGGCCGTCATGGTCGGTCTGCCAAGACCGAAGCGACTTTATATCATGTCGAAAATCATGTGCGGAAAACAGCGTTAAAGAGGACAATATGGCTAAATCGGATAAAAACCAAAACCCCGCCAAAGGTGATGTTCAGGAACCCGGACGTCGCGATTTTTTTGTTGTGGCGACCTATGCGATGGCAGGTCTTGGTGCTGCTGCGGTTGCATGGCCACTGATTGATCAGTTGAACCCTGCCGCCGATACATTGGCGCTGGCGAATATCGAGGTAGATGTCTCGAAAATTGCCGTTGGACAGTCAATCACCGTGAAATGGCGCGGCAAGCCGGTTTTCATCCGGCATCGTACAGCTGATGAGATTGCCCGGGCCAATGCGACTGACATTGCCGATCTTCGTGATCCTCAAGACGATGTGACGCGCGCTGAAAAGCCTGAATATCTGGTTCTCGTTGGTGTTTGCACGCATCTTGGTTGTGTGCCGCTTGGCCAGAAAACTGGTGAGGTACGCGGTGACTATGACGGCTGGTTCTGCCCATGTCATGGCTCACATTACGATACGTCAGGCCGGATCCGTAAAGGGCCAGCCCCGACTAACCTAGAAGTCCCGCCTTATAATTTCCTGTCCGACTCGGTTATCAGGATATGAAAAGCTATGTCTGCTGAGAAGTTTCAAAATCCGGTTGTGCGATGGATTGACCATCGGTTGCCGGTCTTTTCCATGCTTGATCATGAAAAGTATGATTATCCGGTTCCAAAGAACCTGAACTATATGTGGAATTTTGGTGTGCTGGCCGGTATGGCGCTGGCCATCATGATCGTCACCGGCATTGTGTTGGCGATGAGCTATACTGCGCATGTTGATTATGCGTTTGAATCAGTCGAGCGGATCATGCGTGACGTGAACCATGGCTGGCTGATCCGTTATATTCACATGAATACAGCGAGCTTCTTCTTTATCGTTGTCTATATCCACATTCTACGCGGCCTCTACTATGGGTCGTACAAAGCCCCGCGTGAATTGCTGTGGATTTTGGGCGTGGTGATTTTCTTGCTGATGATGGCGACTGCCTTCATGGGCTATGTGCTGCCTTGGGGCCAGATGAGCTTTTGGGGTGCGACAGTGATTACCAACCTATTCTCGGCAATTCCGGTTGTTGGTGACAGCATTGTGACGCTGCTTTGGGGCGGGTTTTCGGTTGATAACGCAACCTTGAACCGGTTCTTCTCGCTGCATTATCTGCTGCCATTCGTGATTTCTGGCGTGGTCGTTCTGCATATTGTGGCGCTGCACCGGTTTGGATCGAACAACCCGATTGGTATCGATGCCAGCGGCCCGCAAGATACAATCTCGTTCCATCCTTACTATACAATGAAGGATATGGTCGGTATTGCGGTTTTCTTGCTGCTGCTTGCAATGACCGTGTTCTTCTTCCCGAACGCAATGGGTCACCCGGATAATTACATCCCAGCCAATGCGATGCAGACACCAGCGCACATCGTGCCTGAATGGTACTTCCTGCCTTTCTATGCGATCTTGCGGGCAGTGCCTGACAAGCTGGGCGGCGTGTTGTTGATGTTTGGTGCGATTGCGGTGCTGTTCATCCTGCCGTGGCTGGATAAATCACCAGTTCGCTCGGCGCGGTTCCGTCCGTTATTCCGTATCTTCTTCTGGCTGTTCCTGATTGATGCTATTTTGCTGGGCTATCTTGGTGGCAAGCCGGCTGAGGGAATTTATGTCACATTGTCACGGATTGCGACGGCGTGGTACTTCCTGCATTTCCTCGTCATCCTGCCGTTGTTGAGCATGTTCGAAACAACGAAACCTTTGCCAAAATCCATTTCGGAACCGGTGCTTGGATCATCGGGGAGGTCAGCGTAATGTTGAAACGTATCTTTGCAGCAATGCTTGCCTGCACATTGGCAGGCCCAGCAATGGCAGCCGGTGGTAATGTTGAGCTTCAGCAACGCGATTGGAGCTTTTCAGGGCCGTTTGGAACCTTTGACAAAGCCGCTATGCAGCGTGGGTTTCAGGCCTATCGTGAAGTGTGTGCTGGGTGCCATTCACTCGAGCTGATTGCGTTCCGCAATTTTGCCGACCTTGGCTATAATGATGCCGAGATCAAGGCGATTGCCGCACAATATGAGGTGCAGGATGGCCCGAACGACGATGGCGAGATGTTTATGCGTCCCGGTATCGCGGCCGACCGTATTCCATCGCCTTACCCGAATGACAATGCAGCTCGTGCCGGTAACAACGGTGCCTTGCCGCCGGATCTGTCATTGATTGCCAAGGCACGTGCGAATGGCCCGGATTATCTTTTCAGCCTGCTTGCCGGTTATAAAGAGGCCCCTGAGGGCGTAACCGTGCCTGAGGGTATGCATTACAATGCAGCCTACCCTGGTAATTTGATTGCAATGCCACAGCCGTTATATGGCGAGGATGTGACCTATAGCGACGGTGCCGATAATTCGGTTGATGCGATTTCCAGCGATCTCGTGCAGTTCTTGATGTGGGCAGCCGAGCCAAAGATGGAAGTGCGCAAGCGGATCGGTGTTGCCGCGGTATTCTTCCTCAGCATCTTTGTGATCTTCTCATACCTCGCAAAGCGTCGGGTGTGGGCAGACGTCCACTAAGCAGCACTAAAACAAGATCATAAAAAAACCCCGTCCATGTGGCGGGGTTTTTTCTTGTTTGGAATTTTGCGCGGCTCTGTTCGAGCCAGTATCAGGATTAGTGCCTAGACGTTAAAGCGGAAATGGAACACATCGCCATCAACGACTTTATACTCACTACCCTCGATGCGCAGCTTGCCAGCTTCCTTGGCACCATTTTCGCCTTTGTATGACACATAATCATCATAGGCGATGGTTTCAGCACGAATAAAGCCGCGCTGGAAATCAGTATGAATAACGCCGGCGGCCTGCGGGGCGCGGGCGCCTTTGGCAACGGTCCAGGCGCGGGCTTCTTTCGGGCCGACAGTGAAAAAGGTCAAAAGATCAAGCAGGCTATATCCGGCTCTGATCAGGCGCGCCAGCCCAGCCTCTTCAAGGCCTAATTCGCCCAGAAACTCGGCTTTATCAGCTTCGTCCAACTGAACAATTTCGGCTTCGATTGCAGCTGACACAATTACAGAAGCGGCCCCTTCGGCGGCAGCTTTTTCGGCAACCCGCTGGCAATATTCATTGCCAACCGCAGCATCGCCTTCAGCAACATTGCAAACATAGAGAACCGGCTTTGCGGTGAGCAGCTGTAGTTGGGGAAGGCGCAGGGTTTCATCGTCGGTCAGGTTCTTTGTACTGCGGGCGGGCAGGCCATCCGATAGATGCGCAAAGATCTTTTCCATTAGTGCCAGATCGGCTTTGGACTCCTTGTCGCCGCCGCGTGATTTCTTGACAAGCGCAGCCATGCGGCGTTCTAGCGAGTCAATATCGGCAAGCATCAATTCAGTTTCGACAGTGGCGGCGTCACGAACCGGATCAACATCACCATCGACATGGGTAATCTCACTATCTTCAAAACAACGCAACACATGGGCAATCGCGTCAACCTCGCGGATATTGCCAAGAAACTGGTTGCCAAGACCTTCACCTTTGGAGGCACCGCGGACAAGGCCGGCAATATCGACAAATTCCAGATAGGTCGGGATGATGCTCTTTGAGCTGGCAAGCGCAGCAAGCGCGCTAAGACGCAGGTCAGGTACTGCCACCCGGCCTGTATTAGGCTCGATTGTGCAGAAAGGGTAATTTGCCGCCTCTGCTGCCGCTGTCTCGGTCAGGGCGTTGAACAGGGTTGATTTTCCTACATTTGGCAGGCCAACGATGCCACAATTAAATCCCATATCTGGTAAACCCCATATCCGTTAAATGCTGTTTTTGCTTAAGTCTGTTTTGGTCGGGTGGAGACAGGACGGTCTTTCTTTTCGTCTTCATTACCGTCTTTATCACCTGAAGAACCCGTTTGCGGGGCCGGTGCCAGATAGGCAACACGGCTCATAAAACCGCCATCATCATGTGTCACAAGCCGTTCGGCCTCATCAGAGATTGCCTCAAGCAAGCGTGCAAGCCAGCCCGATCGCTCGTCATTACCAAAGTCGGCCAAAACCCATGATTTTACATCCATAGCATCATGTGGCGGGCGACCAATGCCGATGCGAACACGCCAGTAATTAACGCCCATATGCCGGTCAATATCGCGAAGGCCATTATGCCCGCCATGCCCACCGCCGGCCTTGACCCGCAATCTTCCCGCAACGAGATCAAGCTCGTCATGGAATACGAAAATGTCATTAATGTCGATCTTGTGAAACCGCGCAATCTCGGCAATTGGAAGGCCGGATTTGTTCATAAAGCTCTGCGGCTTCACAAGAATGATTTTTTCTGACCCGATACGGCCATCGCTGATCAGCGATGCCCCCTTTTTTTTCCAAGGGGTAAACCCATGCTGATCGGCAAGATGATCAAGGGCCATGAACCCGACATTGTGCCGGTTCATGGCATATGATGATCCGGGATTTCCCAGTCCTGCAAAAAGACGCATGATTGTCCCGTTTTGGGTTGGATAGGCTGATGCCTATTCGTCGGATGCCTCAGCGTTTTCAGCTGCGGCGTCACCGCCACTATCGCCCTCGGCGTCGTCCTCGTCTTCGTTCTTCACGCCGCCGCCCGGTGAGGCGATGGTCGCGACGGTAAAGTCACGATCAGTGATCGTCGGGGTGACACCATCTGGCAAGTCGATGGTGCTGATATGAACCGAGTCACCAATCTTTAACCCGCTAAGGTCAACTGTGATCTTTTCCGGAATTGTTGTTGCCGGACACAGCAGTTCAACCTCGTAACGAACAACGTTCAGAACGCCGCCGATCTTAATACCCGGGCAATCATCTTCGTTGATAAATTCAACGGCAACCGCAACTGCAACTTTGGCTGAACCTGATACGCGCAGGAAATCCATATGAAGAATGTTATCGCTCACCGGATGAAACTGAATATCACGTGTCAGAACGGTGTGGCTGTCTTTGCCAACCTTGATATCAAGCAACCGGCCGAAAATGCCAGGCTGATGAACGATCTTGGTGATCTCACGGGTTTCTAGGGTGATGCCCAATGGTTCCTTTTTGTCGCCATAAATGACGGCAGGGACTCGACCTGCACGGCGTACCGCACGGGCGGACCCCTTACCGACCCGTTCGCGCTGTTCTGCGCTAATGGTTGTATTGTCAGACATTGCTAACTCCTTTTTATAAAACAATGTACCGCGCCTCCAGGGGTGCGCGGCAGCGGAGGTATAGGCTGATTACTGGGAAAATACAAGCGTTTTTGCGTTTTCACGCGCGAATCAGACAGTGCCTTAAAACAGTGTTGAGACCGAACGTTCTTCGTTGATCCGCAGCATCGCCTCACCCAATAACGGGGCGATAGATAATTGCCGGATATTGCGGGCAACGCGGACTGCTTCGGTGGCTGGAATCGAGTCTGTTGTCACCAGCGAGTTCAGCGGTGATGCCGCAACACGGCTGACCGCACCACCTGATAAAACCCCGTGCGTAACATAGGCATCAACCGACAGGGCGCCAGCCTTCATCAGGGCGACCGCAGCGTTGCAAAGCGTGCCACCGGAATCGACGATATCATCAACCATGATGCAATGGCGGTCTTCAACATCGCCAATGATGTTCATCACTTCAGACACGCCTGCCTTTGGGCGGCGTTTATCAATGATCGCAAGATCAGCCTCAAGCCGGCGGGCGAGTGACCGTGCCCGCACAACGCCGCCAACATCAGGTGAAACAATCATCAGCTTAGAGCCGTCATAACGTTCCTTGATGTCGCTAACGAAAACCGGAGCGGCAAATAAATTGTCGGTTGGGATATCAAAAAAGCCCTGAATCTGGCCAGCGTGCAGATCAATCGTTAAAACGCGATCGGCGCCAGCAGAGGTGATCAGGTTCGCCAGCAATTTTGCAGAGATAGGCGTGCGTGGGCCTGATTTGCGGTCTTGGCGCGCATAGCCGTAATACGGGATAACAGCGGTAATTCGGCGGGCAGAGCCGCGTCGCAGTGCGTCAAGAGCGACCAGCAATTCCATCACATTATCATTCGCCGGAAAGCAGGTCGATTGCACAACAAAAACGTCTTCACCGCGAACATTCTCGCCAATTTCGACGAAAACCTCCATATCGGCAAACCGTTTCACATCGGCTTTGGTAAGCGGGACATCCAAATAGGCGGCAATGGCTTCCGCCAACGGCCTGTTGCTATTGCAGGATAAAATCTTCATACATCAAAACCTTGTGTAGGATGACCCGTGATGGCTCCGGCACTTGCTATAGCAATCAGCCACGCTACGGGCAAGAAGATAAGCCGCAATTTCGCCAAAAACTATGCGGTTATGTCTAGCTGATGACGCAGGACGCCAGCAGCGCAAGAAACATCAATCCAAGGAAAATATATAGATGCGGCATGATTGCTGCCCCCTCAACTAGGTTTCACCGATGGGCGTTTTCACAAGGCCTATGGCCGAAATTTGTCGTCCCGAGTCAGGTAAAGCGGCGTGTGTTGCCTGCCGGTGGGAAAATAGGCCAGATGATTCGCCATATGTGTCGATGCCAAGATCATGCAGTTTGGTCAGCCCCGCCTTTCGCAGGCGTGATTGCACAAATCCGGGAAGATCAAAGCGGTATTTATCGTCGATATCCGGCTGAAAAAAATGATCGGCGTCGTTATCGGCGGCTAGAACGCTTGTGCGCAAATCATCGCCCACCTGATAGCTGGCTTGCTGGATCGAAGGGCCGATAACGGCCTCGATATCTGCCGCTGCTGCGCCTTTGTTCATCATTGCTGTAATGGTGGCCTCCAAAACCCCATTAACCGCACCGCGCCAACCCGCATGTGCCGCGCCAACAAGGCCAAGCGCGGGAACAGCAAAAAGCACTGGCACGCAATCGGCGGTCAATATTGCCAACAGGCAGTTTTCGGCATCTGTGATGAGGGCATCAGCGGCGGGGCGGGCGTCTTTGCTGGCATCGGTGGTGGCGGTGATTTCAACAACGCTGGCCGAATGGGTCTGGCGAAGGCCAAACATCTGTTCAGGACGAAACCCAAGGCTGGCACCGACACGGCGCCGGTTTTCAGCAATCAGTGCCGGTTGATCATCTGAGCCAAAGCCACAATTTAAACTTTGATAAAGACCGGTGCTGACGCCCCCATTGGCGGTGAAAAATCCATGCCTGATTTGCCCAGCATTATTTTGCCGGTTACTATTTTGCGCGCTACTGGCTTGATCCGTCAGCCAATCATCATGTTGATAGCATTGAGGGCCGCCCGCGAGCGTTACTGGCATTTTTCTGCTCATTTGGCTGTTTCCGTTTCATCTGCAACTGCAAATCCCGGCGGTAACCCGTTTCCGGGCGGCAATAACAACCCGACCTTGAACGCCGATCCCATTTGATGGCTGCTCACCAAACGGTCAACCGCGGCAAGCAGGCCGCGGCGGGTCTCGGCATCGGCCAGTCTTGCTAATGCCTCGGTGCGCTGGGCAATGCCAATACCGCGGAGAAAGTCGCCTTGGGTAACAGGCCCGACAAGACGCGCACCAGCCGCAATTGCGGCGCGGCGCAAGGCACCGAAATCAACCCAATGCGATAAATCGGCATCGCCTGGTTGATAGAAAACGTCAACTGGCTGATGGTTAGCAACCGCTTGCAGGCTGTCGCCACTTGACCCATCACGCCCGTAATCGACAATCAAACACGCCCCCCCATAAGTCGCAATATGGCGCGCCAGCTTGCCGGTATATTGATCGGCAATGGCGCAATATTCGGCAATGGTGCCAGCGGCTGGCAGGGCGCCCGCGGGTGCTGATAAATGCCACTCATCAAGCTCGGCCTCGCTAAGAGCCGGCCCATTAACGAAGCCAAGCCGGTGATCAACAAGCCCGACAAGCCGGTGATGCCATGCGCCGGTTTTGCTGGTTTCGGACTGCCGCCAAATGGCCTGATTTATCGGTAGCGCATCAAAAAACTCATTGGCAATCCCAAAGATCGGCCGCGCAGGCAGGTCGTCCAGATCCTGATGCCAATAAAGCGCGGCATCGCCAAGCCGGTCACTTTGGCGTTTTCGCAAAGCTGGACTGGTTTCCACGAGATGCACCGGCGCGGCGGCGAGGGGCGGCATGATTTGAGCCCACGCATGACGCATATCAGCCATTAAACTGCCACGCCCCGGCCCGAGCTCAAGAATTGCCGGATTATCGAGGTTGGCGAGGTCGGCCATATGGGCAAGATATAGCCCGCACATCTCGCCAAACAGACCAGAAATCTCGGGTGCAGTGGTAAAATCGCCTGATGCACCCAGCGGGTCCTGTTTCTGGTAATAGCCATGTTTAGCATCGCCAAGCGCAAGGTCAATATAGCTGGCAAGGGTTAGCGGCCCGTGGCGCCTGATCTGATTTGTGATATGATCAGATAGCACGCTATCAACAATGGTGGCGATCTTGTTTGCCATTTATCTGCCCGACTGCCAGCTTTGGCGCAGCAGATAAATGCCGATCATCATCATTGGCAGGGATAATATCTGCCCCATGCTTAGCCCACCTGCCAACAATCCGATATGGGCATCAGGCTGGCGCACAAGCTCGACAAGGAATCGCGCTGCACCGTAGCCAGACAAGAACACACCGCTGAGGCGTCCATGCGCGCCAAGCCATCCCCGCCGCCAGAAAACATACATCGCAATACCAAGCAAAACCCCCTCAAGACCAGCCTCATAAAGCTGGCTTGGGTGACGCGGTTGACCATCGCTATTGGGAAAAATCATGGCCCACGGCACATCGGTAACACGGCCATAAAGCTCGGCATTGATGAAGTTTGACAAGCGCCCCAGAAACAGGCCAATCGGCGTGACCATTGCCACCCTGTCGGCCACAGCTAAAAGCGGAATTTTATGGCGCCGTGACATGACATAAAGCGCGGCAGCAACGCCGATTAGTGCCCCATGAAATGACATGCCGCCCTGCCAGACGTAAAAGATCGCGATCGGATTGCTTAGGTAAAAACCCGCATTATAGAAAAAGACATAACCAAGACGTCCGCCAAGAATAATGCCGATCAGCAAATAATTAAGCAGCCGGTCAGTCTGATCAGCAGTCATCACCGCGGTTGCAAGGCGGGTTTCGCGGCGCAAAATATAAATGCCAATCAACAGACCGGCAATATAGGCAAGCGCGTACCAGCGAATACCAAAATCCCCGAACTGAACCGCAAAGACATTGAATTCGGGAAGCGTGATGGCACTAACGAGGTAATCAACGGGTACCGGCTGAATGATCAT
>RGCC01000034.1 GCA_009919335.1 Alphaproteobacteria bacterium | reverse complement strand
CGGTTTACTTGATTGGTTGGCGTAGGGAATGAGATAGAATTTCATACCTCACGTACAGGTTTAATCCTGCCACCGCTGCCATCTGGGATCACACGTCCCTTCTGACATACCCATAGGTATATATATACATATATTTATTAATAAGAATAATTAGACAGGTACGGTTTCGCCGATTGTGCGAATGGAGTTATGCTGGTTCCGCGAATGTTCAGCTAGCGGGAGGCGAGGGTGCCTGAGGGCGAAGGAAATCAAAGGGCGCCTCAGTTCTGCCTCGCAGCGGAGACAAGTTGCCCGTCAGAAAGCGCAGGACCAGCTATTCCTGAAAGGGCCAATCACCTTCTTATGGATGCGCAGCCATATTCCCGATGCCACGTCGCGACTGATACTTATTGCAAGAGCGTTTGTTGACATCGAAGATAGCCCCAGGATTAAGCTCACGATAAAGCATTGGGAGTGTGCTGGCATCACCGATAAGGACACTCGGTCACGCGTAATAGCCAAAATCAGGCGTGAGTGCCCCGGTATCGTTCTGGATGCCAAACAAGGCCGATGCACCTACATCGAGTTCAAGCGTCTATGACGGGAAGCTATCCCGCCAGTGCTTGTCGAGCAGGCCACCAGCGATCAACTCACGCTCCACCTGGCGAAGCTCCTTGCGGATCTGCCGTCCCTTGGCAGCGTTCTCGCGACGCTTTTCAAGCTTGTCCTTGATGAACTTCCCATGACGAAGGTTCGCCGCCGAGATCCGCGCTCGACCGTCTTCGGTCTTTGCACCAGTGCTGGCCCCACCATGGAGGCGGCAGCGGCCATTCTTCTTATTTGCAGGACGCTGACACGCGGTGCCTCGGCGGGTCTTCGCACCGCATCGCTGCCCCGGCCAGTCCGGTCCGAACCGCCACTCGATACCGATGTTCACATTGTCTTTTGTCAGCATGTATTTTACCCCGCTTATGGGGTGTTATTATATCGTATATGTATTGCATTCAGAAGAGTTTGATCACTTGGTTAGTGCCGGATTGCGGGGGCAGGATTTACTCAAGCTCCTACCAATATTATTGGGTTATGTAACTATGATAAATAATGGAACCGAACCCTCGAGACGCGGATTATGATAAAACTGCTTCAAATTTTTCTATTTAATTTCAGTGTTTTATAGGCTCACAAATTAGGTGTGTTAAAAAGTGTGTAATGTACATTTGTGAACGGTTACCACAACTCTGGTTTATTCAGTGCAGACACACACTCAAATTTGATTGGTTCTTCAGGCACAACAGTTCCATTCAACATCATCCTGAGCCTCCCCATTTTTTACCCTGTACGGATCGAAACGCTTGCTAATGAATTTACCTCTGATCGTGAGCGCTTCTATCTTTACCCGGGTATGTTATTGGATTGTGTTATTGTGATTGGCCAGCGCAGTCTGCTTACCAACTTATTGGCGCCGTTGCTTCAGGTAAAGAATGAGGCATTCCAAGAAAATGTTTTCCGGCTTGGCCCTATGATGGATTGGGGATCACATTTTTTATCCATTTTCGATCCACGCGCTTGGTAGTTTTATAACGGTAAATTTGCCCGATATTTTCGGTCGCTTAACGCGCCCATCCATGAGGGTGATGACAAGCGACGCAGTTTTTTGATGGCGCAAAGGCAAACCAAGTCAGCTGCCTATGTCGAATTTTCCGAGGCCCCACCACAGTTTAAATTGCTATCTGCCAAAACTATGCTAGCTTTACTTTAAAGATCTACACAGTGATAAACACTGGAACGTATCGCATTTGGAGGAAATATGATGATGAAACGCAGAGACTTTATTGCCAAAGGCAGTCTGGCAGGGGTTGGCGCCGTCGCCGCATCAACACTGTCTGCGCCAGCGATTGCAGCTGACCGTATTGAAATCGCTATGGTATCGACCTGGCCACGCGATTTTCCGGGCCTTGGCACCGGTGCCCAGCGCGCGGCACAACGCCTGTCTGATGTTAGTGATGGCAGAATTCAAGTCACATACTATGCAGCTGGTGAACGTGTTGGTGCCTTTGATTCGTTTGACGAAGTGGCATCAGGAAATGCCCAAGCCTATCACGCCGCCGATTATTATTGGAAAGGCAAGCACCCTGGCTGGGCGTATTTCACCGCCGTGCCATTCGGCCTCAGCTATGTTGAAATGAACTCATGGATCAACTGGATGGGCGGTCAAGAATTGTGGGACGAGCTGGCCGGTGAATTTGGCCTTAAATGTTTACCTTGCGGTAACACCGGCGTTCAGTGGGGCGGCTGGTTTAACAAGGAAATCAATTCAGCCGAAGACCTCAAAGGCCTAAAAATGCGTATTCCGGGCCTTGGTGGTGACGTTATGGCCAAACTTGGCGCGTCGCCGGTATCATTGCCAGGTGGCCAGATTTATGAAAACCTTGTATCTGGTGCCATTGAAGCCACCGAATGGGTGGGCCCATGGAACGATGAAGCCATGAAGTTCTATGAAGCGGCAAAATATTACTATTTCCCAGGCATGCATGAGCCAGCATCGCAGCTAGCGATGGGCTTTAATGCCTCATTCTGGGGAAGCCTCAGCAAGTCAGATCAGGCCCTGATTACCGCGGTAACGCAGGCTGAAAATGACAATATCATGGCCGAATATAACGCCAAAAATGGTGCCGCGCTGGAACGTCTGGTGCAGCAGCAAGGCGTTGAGGTTCGTGAATTTAACGATGACGTTTATGCTGCCTTTAAGCGTGGCTCAGACGAAGTCTATGCCGAGGTCGAGGTGCATTCGCCACTGGCCAAGAAAATTCATGACTCATGCATGGCGGCACGCAAAACCGTTGGTGACTATGTTCAGTTGAACGACGTTGCCTACACAATGAAGCGTAACGCTGCGTTGCGTTAGGACTTATCGGGGGTCTGCCAGAACATCGGCAGGCCCCTTTTTCTTTGATTTATTTTAAAGCAATCCTATGGCGCCTTTATCTCAAATTACGGTATTTTCTGCGCTACGGTTGGCCGGTCTGGCCAGTGCGTTGCTAGCGCTTATTTATGTGATCAATAATTTTCTGATTTTTGGCATTGATGCGCCCGGGGTCATCAACACACTCGGACTTGGCGACGCCTTTGGTGTCAGCCAGCCGAAACAAGGCTACAGTGGCGGCTTGACGGCGCTTGGGTTTGGGCAAACGGCGATTGTTTTGGGTGCTGTTGGCTTTGCAATTTACCATACATTAAAATCGGCTGATTTGCGTGCTGATGCCGATTGGATGGATCGCACCTCTGCCTACATCGTTCGTTTGGCATTTTGGAGCGTGCTATTGGTCGGCGTGGCTGATGCGTTTTTGTCTTTTTTACGGGTTGAAGGCTTTCATAAAATTATTCTTGGCGAGGCCGGTGGCGCCGCTATTGCCCTGCCAAGTGATCGCGGCTTTTATGTTCATATTCCGCTGATAATTGTGGCCGGGTTGATCGCGTTGAAAGAAAAGTCAGTGTCCTTAATCTGGCTGACTTTGCTGGTTGTTGTTGCCGAATTTTTGATTGTACTGGCGCGATTCATTTATGGTTACGAACAGACCTTTATGGGTGACTTAGTGCGATTTTGGTATGCCGCCCTGTTTTTGTTCGCCTCGGCCTATACCTTAAAAGAAGATGGCCATGTTCGCGTTGATGTGCTTTATGCCGGGCTGACCCGCCGCACGAAATCTGTGCTGAACATCATTGGCACAGTGTTTTTTGGTATTCCGCTTTGCTGGTTGATTCTGGTGCGCGGCTTGTGGGGCAAATCCAGCCTTATCAACAGTCCGATGATGAATTTTGAAACCTCAATGAGCGGTTTTGGCATGTATGTCAAATATCTTATGGCGGCGTTTTTAGTGGTTTTTGCGCTCAGTATGATTTTTCAATTTACCGCTTACCTGTTCACCTCAATGGCTGACATCAAGGAAAATCTGTCTGATGAAGAGACAAGCGAAGAGGTTGTTGGGTAATGGAACTTGTTTTCCTCACAATTTTGTTTTTGCTGATGATGTATGCCCTTGGCTCGGGCTATCCGGTTGCCTTTGCATTACCGGGGTCAGCTATTGTAACAATCCTGCTGGCTGGTTTGACGGGGCTAATATTCCAGGGTGATAGCAGTGCCTATTTTGTGCAGGACGGCCCGATTGAATGGCTGACGGCTGGGGTTACCAATTTCCGCGGTATTTATTGGGAAGTTGAACGCGATACCTTAATTGCCATCCCCCTCTTTATCTTTATGGGGATTATGTTACAGCGATCAAAAATTGCCGAGGATCTTTTGGTCACAATGGCCCAGCTATTTGGGCCTATTCCCGGCGGTCTTGGCATTTCGGTGGTATTTGTTGGGGGCTTATTGGCCGCGACTACCGGTATCGTTGGTGCGACCGTGGTGGCCATGGGGTTGATTTCGCTGCCGGCGATGTTGCGCAATAATTATTCAAAGCCATTGGCGACAGGGGCGATTTGCGCCTCTGGCACATTGGGGCAGATTATTCCGCCTTCAATCGTGCTGATTATTCTGGCCGACCAGCTGGCAAGCGCGGCTGATCAGGCGGCCACCATGCGCAAGGACCTTTATAAACAGGCGACTGGCCAGTTCAGCATGCCATCTGAATTCAATATCATCTCAACAAGTGCGGGCGATATGTTCCTAGGCGCGTTTTTGCCCGGTATCATTCTTGTTGGGCTATATATGGCCTATATTTTGGTTGCCGCATTGATTCGCCCGAAATTGGCGCCGGCGGTGCCTTATGATGGCAAATTGTTGGAACGTTCGTTTTTGATCAAGGTGGCGCTGGCATTGGTGCCGCCTCTTTTGCTGATCTTTTTGGTGCTGGGATCAATCATTGCAGGTGTTGCAACGGTCAATCAGGCTGGCGCAATTGGGGCGATTGGCGCCTTGCTGATGTCTGGCTATAAATTGCGTGAGGGCACAAAAACAGCTTTTTACCCGGCTATTTTGACAATCGCGTCCTTGCTCCTCATTTGGCTGATTTCGAGTAATTTTAACCTCAGCATCAAAACCATTACCGAAACCTCTGACTGGATCGCGCTTGGCTTTGTTACCATCGCGGTCTTGGGCTTGCTGGCTGGTATTTTCTGGAGTGGCTGGCGCGCCTATACCATCGAAGATACCTTGCGCGATGTTATGGCCGAAACCGCCAAGACAACCTCGCTGGTGTTTATCATTTTGCTTGGTGCGGCGATGCTGACGGCGGCATTCCGTGGGTTTGGCGGTGAAGAAATCGTCAAACATTTTCTGTCAAGCCTGCCAGGCGGGTTTTGGGCGCAGTTTATCGTCGTCATGCTGGTGATTTTCTTACTTGGCTTCTTCCTTGATTTTATCGAAATCGCTGTTGTTGTTGTGCCGATTGTCGCGCCTATTTTGTTGGCTGACCCATCGGCTAATGTTACGGCTGTTTGGCTAGGGGTGATGATTGGCCTCAATATTCAGACCTCATTTTTGACGCCGCCTTTCGGCTTTGCCTTGTTCTATCTGCGCGGGGTCGCCAGCAAGGCGGTCAAAACGTTGGATATGTATAAAGGCGTTATTCCCTTTATCGCCCTGCAAATTGCTGGTCTGGCGATTGTTGGTTTTAACCCCAGCTTAGTGAATTATCTGCCAACACGCACATTCTTGTCGAGTGAGACAGCCCCACCACCGAAAAACCCGCGTTTGCAACTCTGCCTTGAGGATTATTTGTTCGATTTCTATGACAATAACCAGACTGCTTATATGGCGCAGCTGGATCAGCTCAAAGCCGCTGATTTGTCAGCCCTTCCACAAAAAAGGCAAAGTGCTATGGCCAAAAATATCACTAACGCCGCGAGCATTTTTGACCGGGTGGCCGAGATTGAAAACGCCAAGGCGGCCATGGATCAGGCGGCTGTTGCCTATGCGCCTATTCATGCAGAGGTCAGGGCGATTGAACGCATTATCCGCCAGGACGAGGCTGAAATTAAAAACCTGAACCGCGCTGTGCGGGGAACCGATGACGTCGGCAAACAAGCCAGTATCAAAGACCGGATTGCCGAGCTTGAAAATGAAATTGCCGAAAAGCGTGGGCTTATCCCCGCCGACTGGCAAGATACCAATAAAGAATTTAAAAAGCTCACCGCCCAGTTGAACCGGGCGCGGATGCAGTTCCGCCGTCAATCAGATCAGGCCTATGCTGATATAAGGCTGGTGGTCGCGGCGATTGATGCCAAAGCAGACTTGGCGGCAATTGGTGACCAGTTGCAAAAGATCAAATCAGACGCGGCGACCTCACCCATTGAGGAGATCTTGGATAGGGTGAAAGAGAATTACAGCGCGCTTAACCAAATTCCCGAAGCACGGGATGCGGCAAAGACTTTGTCGGACGCCAGACGCGCCATTGACAGCAAGTCGCCTGATTTAGAAAAAGCAATGAAATTGATTGATGAAACCCGCGCCAACATTGCATCAGAGGTAGCGTGGCGGGCCGCGGCCAGTGCTTCTTTGCGGGCTGAACTGGCGTCATTTGAAAGCTTTGCAAGATATAATCTTGGCCTTCGCGAGCAAGACCGTCTAACGTCAGATCAGGTTGAGGTCATCATACCTTGTCTTGCCCAGCATCAGAATATTTCCTTGCAATTTTAAGTGAGTATTTAGGGTCTGATTTTAAGGAGGCAGAAATGGCAAAGGGAATTAACACACAAGCCGTTCTTGCCATGCGCGGTTCAGGCTATTATTCGGAACGCACCGCTGGGGCCCGTAATGTCATCAATGATGCCGCCACTATGGTGATTGACGCATTGACGCATTGTCCGCAAACCCAAAAATTGCGCATTGCCGATTTTGGTGCCGCCGATGGGGGAACCAGCCGCGAAATGTGGGATATGGTTATCGGCCATTGCCGCGGCGCTGGTGACAACCGGCAAATCGAAATGTTGTATACCGACCTTGCCAGCAATGATTTTTCAACGCTATTCCGCATGATGCAGGGTATGCAAGGTAATCCGGCGCACGCCTATCAAAGCCATTATGACAATGTGTTTGTGCATGGGTGCGGTACCGGCTTTCACCAGCAATTGATGGCCGACAATTCGCTAAATCTGGGATTTAGCGCCACCGCCATGCATTATGTATCTGTCAAGCCAATGGAGATCCCGACGCATGTTCATGCCGCATGCGCCGATGCCGAAAGTCAGGCCGCCTTTGCCAGCCAGGCCGCAAAAGACTGGGAAAATATTTTGCTGGCACGGGCGGCTGAATTGATGCCGGGCGGCCGGTTTATCTGTCTTAATTTTGGCATTGACGAACAGGGCCGCTATCTTGGTAATACCGGTGGCGAACATATGTTCGACCATTTTCATAAATTCTGGCAGGCGCTTTATAACGATGGAACAATTACTGCTGATGAATATCAGCGTGCCAGTTTTGCGCAATATTATCGCACCATGGATGAATTCTGCGCACCATTTAACGACCCTGAAAGTGCCGTTCGACGTGCCGGTCTCTCGCTGAAATCCTGTCAGAGCAAATTGACCAAATGCCCCTATGAAGCGGCCTTTCTGGATGCTGGCGGGGTTGGCGGCACTATGTCGAATGATGATTATGCCGACAGCCTGATCCCGACGATGCGTTCCTGGTCAGAAACAGTCTTTAGAACAGCCCTGCAAGATCGCTCAACCGATGAGGCTGATCAGATCGTCGACGGGTTTTACAATGCCTACCGCGATACAGTCGCCGCCGACCCAACCGGTCACGCTATGGATTACGTCCATATTGTGCTGGATATTGAAAAAACCGTATAAAGGGCTAATAGCCCATTGCACACCCATCTTTACGAGGATCGGATCCGGCGATCAGCAAGCCCTTATCCCAATCAATGAGGATGGCCTGGGATCCACCAATGGGTCTAACAGCCGGTTGAATATTGTGTCCAAGCGCCCGCAATGCTGCGCGAACATCTTCGCTGATTGGTTCTTCCACCTCGACAACATCGCTAGAGGGATCTGGGAAAAAGCGCGGCATATCCTGCGCCTCTTGAACATCCATACCATAATCCAAAAGCCGTGTGAGGAATTGCATATGGCCAAAGGCCTGATATTCACCCCCCATTACGCCGAACGACATGGCAGCCTTGCCATCTTTGGTTGCCATGCCGGGAATAATGGTATGCAGGGGCCGTTTGCCGGGCGCAATACAGTTAGGATGACCCGGTTCAACAACAAATCCCTGCCCCCGATTTTGCAAGACAACCCCTGATTCCGGAGCCATCAAACCAGCGCCAAAGCTGTGAAATACGGTATTGATAAAGCTACACACATTACGGTCTTTATCAATGACCGAGATATAGACAGTATGTTTATGGGCTGGCAACAGCGAGGGTGGTAAATCAGCATGTGCTTTGTCAGGGTCAATCTGGCCGCGAACCGCCGTGGCGTAATCGGCGCTGAGAATCGTTTCCACCGGCACATCACTGAAATCTGGATCGGCCAGATAGAGATTACGGTCGCGGTAAGCCAGACGGCCAGCCTCAATTTCATGGTGCATACGTTGCACCGAAATTGGGTGGTCGCCGAATTTATCAACGCCTCCCATGATATTAAGCAACATAAGTGCAATCAGGCCTTGCCCATTTGGTGGGCATTCCCAAATATCATAGCCCCTATAATTGGTTTTAATCGGAGTCACATAATTGGCGACAGCGGCATCTAAATCAGCCTGCACATGCTGCCCACCCAAAGATTGTAGCTTTGCCAAAATATCTTCTGCGACCCAGCCTTTGTAAAAACCGTCACGGCCATGCGCGGCAATCGCTTCGAGGGTTTTGGCAAGATTTGGATTGCTGCACCGGTCACCAAATTTGTAATCCTTGCCATCATTTAAATAGACCGCGCCAATATCCGCATCACCCGTCAAAAGTGCATGGCATTCGGCAAAATCGGCGGCAACACGCCGGCCGATTGGAAAGCCATGGCGCGCGTAACCAATTGCCGGCTGTAACAAATCACCAAGTGGTTTTGATCCATAATCACGGTTTAACTGAACCCAGGCGTCAACGGCCGTTGGCACGGTAACCGCATGCGGCGATTGTTGCGGAATTTCGTTAATGCCCTGTTCCAAAAGCCATTCAGCGCTAAGTCCAAGCGGGGCCCGCCCAGATCCATTTATGGCGATGACTTTATCGCTACCAGCCTTGGCATAAAGGCAAAAACAATCGCCACCAATACTTGTCGATTGCGGCTCAACAACGCCTTGAACCGCACAGGCGGCAATTGCCGCATCCATAGCATTACCACCATTTTGCAGAACCGACACGGCGGCTTGTGTTGAAAGTGGGCTGGATGTGCTTGCCATCCCCTCTGGCGCAAGAACGGGCGAGCGCCCAGGGCGTTGAAGACTGCGCATGATGTTTCCTTTGCAAAAACATAAATTACCATTTTAGATGAATAGGCATAGCGCATTTCGCGCCTCTCCTGGAAGATTACAGCAGACCAGTGCGGCAATGCGTTACGATGACAGATGCTGACAGATAAAATCAGGAGACATGTTATGAAAATTGGCTTTATCGGGCTTGGCAATATGGGCGCGCCGATGGCCCGGAATCTGGTGCATGCCGGGCATGACGTTACCGGCTTTGACTTAAACCCGGATCTATGCCACGCCGTTGCCGATCAACTGGCTATTGCCGATGATGCGGCCAGCGCGGCGCGGGGTCGCGATATTGTTGTCACCATGCTTCCCAATGGGGCGGCGTTGCTTGATGTGGCAAAAAAGATCATCCCAGAAATGCAAGAATCGGCCTGTTTCATCGATTGTTCGACGGTCGACATAGACACCGCCAGGAAAGTTGCGACAATTATTGAAGCGGCGGGTCTGTATGGGCTTGATGCGCCGGTATCAGGCGGAGTGGGCGGCGCTGGCGCCGGCACTTTGACCTTTATGGTTGGCGGTACGCCACAGGCGCTGGCGATGGCCAGCCCGTTATTTGATATTATGGGTCAGCGCACAATTCATTGCGGTGATGCTGGTGCCGGTCAGGCGGTGAAAATATGTAATAACATGATTCTTGGCGCCACCATGATTGTAACATGCGAAGCCTTTGCCCTTGCCGATAATTTGGGGCTTGATCGTCAAAAATTATTCGATGTTGTCAGCACCTCATCAGGAAGCTCTTGGTCGGTGAACAGCTATTGTCCGGTGCCTGGTGTCGGGCCTAAAAGCCCGGCTGATAACGACTATAAGCCGGGATTTTCAACCGCCATGATGGTCAAGGATCTGGCGCTTGCCGCCGACGCCGCCACTATGACTGGAACCAATACCATCCTTGGCAAGGCGGCGCTGGCATTATATCAAAATTTCGCGGGGCAAGGTAATGCCGCTAATGCGGATTTTTCGGCCATTTTAAAGGCGATCAAACAGTCGCAAAAAGATTGAAAATTTGGTTGGCTAAAATGCACCCGTAACAGCAATTTTAGTGGCTCTCTGCCCTATTTTTTTGACGCTCGGTTTGCAAATTGATTAAAATCGCCGTGAAAATAAGCAGGGCGCCAAATACAACCGGCCATTCAAATGGCTCGGCATAGGTCACAAAGCCAATTGCCGTAATAAGCGGCAAACGCATGAAATCAAGCGGTATCACGACGATTGCCGGTGCCAATGACAGGGCTTTTGTAATACAAAAATGGGCGGTGAGACCACCAATCCCCACAATGAGTACCCACATCGTGTCAATGCCAGTTGTTAACCGCACGCCACCAGTGACCATGACCGCCATAAGGCCCATGCCAAGTTGCATAAATGTGAGCCAGAATAAAATACAGGTAATTGACTGATCCGATGTCAGTTTTTTGGTCGCCATTAAGGAACAGGCAAAACATATAGCACAGGCGATTGCCGCCAAAATGGCTGGGTTAAGCTGTTGCATATCTGGGCGCGCCACGATTAAAACGCCAGCAAACCCTAAACCGACAGCAATTAACCGGCGCTGAGTCAGCGCCTCTCCTAAAAATAATGGGGCGAGTAAGGCCACCCAAATGGGTGTTGAAAATTCCAGCGCGAAAAGCTGTGAGAAGGGGATAAAAGCGACCGCTAAAAACCATAAATTCTGGCCAGTAAAATGCGCCGTATTTCGCAAAAAATGCAGGCCAAGCCGATTTGTTTTAATCTGTGTCAAACTGCCCGTTATCGCCCCAAGCGAAACAACAATGACCAGCCCGATGAGCGAACGGAAAAACATAATCTCAAAAGTGTTGAGTTCAGGCGCCAATTCACGCCCGGAAATTGCCATCAGGCTGAACGACACCATCGCCCCAACCATCCAGAATGCGGCTTTTATCGGCTGAGACCTCGCCATTATGCAAAAACGACCTTTAAACGCATCGGATGTCTTTTCGTCAGTTTTGTTTGCTTCAATCACTTTTTTACAGACTAGCGAGCCTATTTATAAGCAAGATGTAAAAAAAGCGTTCGCGCATGTACTATCTTAATCTGATGTTTAGACCATTTTTGCAAATGATTTTGTGCATTTTCTTAGATAGCCAGCCTATGATATGCAAGACTGATAGTCTGGATCATGAACTGACGTCGCCGCCATATTCGGGTCTGGCGAGAGGCGCAGGATTTAAACGAGTTTAACAACGGCTATATTATACGAGGTTTTATGGCGGATCAGCTATCCTCAGCCACCGGATTGTTTTTTGAAATGCGGCCAAAGCCTGGATGCCGGCAGGCCTATTTTGCCCATGTTGACCAGCTAAAGCCAGTCTTAGCAGAGCATGATGGGCTTGTATGGCTGCAACGCTATGCCTCGGTTGACGACCCGGACGTTATTTTGTCGCATCAGCTTTGGCAAAGTGAGGCGCATCTGGCGGCGTGGCGGCGCAATCAACAGCATCGCCATGCGCAAATGGACGGTATCAAAAATATTTTTGCAGATTACCGTATTCGTGTTGGACAAAATATCTGGAACTGGACAAGCGGTACGGTCACCAATGCGCCACCAGCCGACGCAGAAAACACCGAGAATTTTATTCTAACACTGGCCTTTGCGTCGTCGGCCAATATTGCCGGGGCAATGGCAAATTTTGATATCACCTGTCATTTTAAATCATTAACTGATCCTGACAGCTATTTACTGATCGCTAGATGCACAAATCAAACCGCTGGGCTAGCTGATGCGATTGCCAAATCAGGGGCAGGGGCGGCGGCGTTATTTACCACAACCCGCGATTATAGCCTGTTTGACAGAGCCGCGGCACCGCTGGCAAGCTAAGGCTTGATTTTATGTCTAACAGGCCTCGAGCCACACCAGAGAAAGAGCAAAGATCATGACCAAGAACAAAAGCTGGAATTTTGTGCATCATGTCGCCGATGGGGCGGCTTGGACGCCTGGCTTGCGTGATATTTTTGAATATCGTGATCTGGGCATCAAAGCCGCTACCAATGGTGACTTTGTGGCGCATGTTATTCGGCGCAACGAACATGATAATGATGAGGGTATCCAGTCATGGCATATCCATGAATGTAGCTTTCAAATGGTCTATGTTTTGAATGGCTGGGCGACTTTTGAATATGAGGGCCAAGGTCAGCATACCATTCGCAAAGGCGATACGGTGTTGCAAACGCCAATGATCAAACATCGCGAGATCGCCTGTTCAGATGATTTTGAAGTTCTTGAAATCGTTGCCCCTGCCAATTTTAAAACAAAATTGGTGGATCCACCGGAACAAGACGGCTAATCGCGGCCTGCTTGGCTTCGTCCAAATCGCTCTTACCTGTTGAGATGCGAATATATTGGCCGTCTATTTGGAAGGCCGCCTGCCATTTACGGCTTCTCTGACGCCTGTAGAGCTTTACCGCTCCATCCATAATCAACACAGAATCTTCACACAAAACAGGCATCTAACACATCCAATCACTATAAAAACGATATAGTCTTGCGCGACTGGAAGCCAACCGAAAAGTGTGTAAGAGGTGTGTAATGCAAAAAACACCTCAAAAATATTTCTGAGACGCTGTAAAATATTGATTGTATTAAGAGAAATGGTAGCGGAGGAGGGACTCGAACCCCCGACACGCGGATTATGATTCCGTTATTCCAAACAAAATTA
>RGCC01000033.1 GCA_009919335.1 Alphaproteobacteria bacterium | reverse complement strand
AAACACCACGTCATCCGCATCAAACTTTTCACCATTATGAAACTTCACTCCTTTACGAAGTTCAAATTCAAGGGTTTTCGAATCAACCCAGGTGTAGGATGTCGCCAAATTCGGCAAATACTCATTTGTTTTGGGGTCCCTGTAAAGAAGCGCATCCCAAACCATACGTGAAATGATGATGCCCTCGCGCGCTGTATTGTAATAATTATCGATAGATTCCAACTCACGATCAATCGCAACGTTGAGCGTGTCGTCAGACTTTCCTGCATGCGCAACAGAGGCACCACCTGTCGCAAGCAAGGCGCCAACAAGCAGCGACGAGACATGTTTTTTTATGATCATTAAAACCTCCCTTTGTATTCATTTGTATAGTGATGCTGAACACTCTTAGACAAAAGTCAAACACACCTTTTTCGCTGTGTCGAGGCACTTCACGAGAAAATCCATTATTTCGTCGGTGCAGACACTCTGATCAGCCAAATCTTTCTGGCAGGGAAAACATTCGTTTTAAATGTTTGGATTTTCGGTCTATATCTTATTGTTAGAGTAAAGAAGGCAGAACAAATCTAATAATATCCTGACAAATTCGACTTGACCCAACAATCTTTGGAACATGGTTTGAAATCTGACACCAAACAGCAAAAGCGATCGCTACTAAGCCGGTTGCAGAGCAAAGATACTGCGCTACAATCGGTATTCTGGATGTTGATTTCCTGCTGTGCGCTATCAATGCTCGCCGCACTTGGCAGGCTTTTGGGAGAATATGAGGTAAGCGCGTTCCAGACGGTGTTTTGCCGTTTGCTGTTCGCCTTTCTGGTGATGGTGCCACTGGTAATGCATCAAGGGCTAAAGACGGTCACAACTGCGCAGCTTAAAACCTATATCATTCGATCAGTTTCCGGCATGGTGGCAATGTGGACATGGTTTTATGCGGTAACGCTTATTCCCATTGGCGAGCAAACAGCACTTAGCTTTCTTGCTCCTCTTTTTACCACAATCGGTGCCGCCTTTGCGCTTAGAGAAACCGTGCGGATGCGACGATGGGCGGCGATTTTTACCGGTTTTGTCGGCGCCCTGATTATTATTCGCCCGGGCATTGTCGATATCAGCCTTGGTCATTGGGTCGCCATTTTATCGGCGCTGGCAATGGGCTGTTCGGCTCTTATCATCAAACATCTAACCCGTCAGGATAATCCGCTGATCATTGTGTTTATCTCTCATCTAATCATGATGCCGATGGCACTCATTCCGGCGATCATTGTTTGGGAATGGCCCAATCAAGAGGTGTGGTTAATCCTGATGGCAACTGGTCCCTTTGCCGTTATCGGACATTTTGCGTTAACCAAAGCCTATTCGCTTGCCGATGCGTCCTTTGTTGCCGGCGTTGATTACGCGCGATTACCCTTTGCGGTATTATTTGGCTGGTTGCTGTTTAACGAGCTGTCCGATTTATGGACATGGATCGGTGCCAGTATTATTTTTGCGTCGTCTTTTTATGTGATCCGGCGAGAAATGCGTGACAAGAAAAATGCCTTGCAAAAACAGGCTCTGCTAATTGAAAAAGCGTGATTAATTTGACCCGATTATACCCCCCTCGGATTACCCCCACAGATTAAATAAGGAGAAAGCGATGTCAAACCAAGTGATCGACTGGCTGGAGTCGCAGCAGGATAATATGCTGGATTTACTGGGCGAGCTGGTAAATATCGATAGCAACAGTTTCGACAAAGCCGGCGTTGACCGGGTGGCAAGCCGGCTTGCTGAATTTTTTGATGCCCAATCCATCCCGCACGAGACCATTCCGATCAGCACCCATGGGGATGCGATGCGCGCGGTTGTTGCCGGTGGCAACGGTAACCGGCCGATCCTGTTATGCGGCCATCGCGATACTGTCTTTCCCACCGGCGAAGTTGAAAAACGCCCGTTTCGCATTGAAAATGGGCTGGCTTATGGTCCGGGCGTTGCTGATATGAAACCCGGACTTGTAATCAACGCGTTTATTCTGGCCGCTTTTCAAAAATTTGGGGGGCACCCAAATCCGCTCGTTGGGCTGTTTACCGGTGATGAAGAAATCGGCTCGCCAACATCTCAAAATGTGATTATTGCCGAAGCAAAAAAGGCACGCCTTGCGTTTAACAGTGAACCCGGCAGACCGAACGGAAACATTGTGACAAAGCGCAAGGGCGGCATTTTTTGTCACTGCGAGATTCGCGGCGTTGCAGCGCATTCAGGCGGGTTTTTCGAAGATGGCCGCAGCGCAATCGAAGAGATGGCACGCAAAATACAGGCATTGCACGCACTGACCGATCTTGACCGCGGCATTACAATTAACGTTGGCCTGGTCGCGGGCGGCCAGTCGGTCAACACGGTTGCCGCCGAGGCTAGCTGCGGTATTGATATCCGCTACCGCGATAGTGATGACCGCGCCGAGATTTATGAGAAAGTGCGGGAAATTTGCACCATGACAAGCGTTGATGGCACCAGTTCGGACATGGTGATAAAAGGCGAATTTCACCCGCTGAACCCATCGCCGCAATCAGTCGAGCTATTCGATCTTTATGTAAAAACTGCTGCCAAAAATGGTGTCGTTGTTGCGGGAGAACATTCAGGCGGATGCGCGGATAGCGGGTTTATCGCCAATGCCGGTACGCCGGTAATCTGCGGGGTTGGACCAATTGGTGGAAACTATCACCGGCCAGATGAATGGATGCAGATTGACAGCTTGTCAGTGCGCGCAAAATTCATTGCCGAGACAATCCTAGCGCTGGCGACAACACCAACCAAAACCGGCCTTTAATGCGGTGCTAGCGCACCCCGCCCACAAACAAGCAAATTAGCACGCCGCCGCCATACCATCACCGGCTGGATCAGCCCCGCCATCAAGCTTGCCATCTTGCAGTCTGATCGCGTGCAAGATCGGGGTGATATAGCTGGCGGCATAGCGCCGTGTCACATATCCGTCTTGATGAAGATCACGCTCGACACCGCGCAAAATCCGATTGGTCAACTCAATCACATTGGACGTTGCGCAAAAACGCGGCGCAGACACCGCATCCTGAGCACTCATTCCAAAATCGACCGCGTTAAGGATCGTTTGCAAAACCCCCATAGTGATGGTTGTGCCGCCCGGTGCGCCCAACGCCAAAAACGGCTTTCCGTCCTTTGACAAGATTGTTGGGCACATCGCCGTAAAGCGGGCTTTACCCGGTGCAAGACTGCCGACATGGCCGGGCCGTGGATCAAACACCATCATGCAATTATTATACATAAAGCCAAGCCCGTCTGTGATCACTCCCGAGCTTGATCCAAGCGAATGCGTAACATTAACAACATTGCCGTCAATGAAATTTGGATCCCCCATAAACTGGTCTTTATCGATGGTGGCATATTTCATCGCTTCGGCCACCGTTGCGATATATTGCGCCGAATTATGCCCCATAGCGGACAAATCAAACTGCTCTAGAATATTCAGCATTTCCAAGATCATCAAACCGCCACCCGGCAATTGATTGGTTGCCACCTCAAACCCGCGATAGCTGCCGATCAGCGGCGCAATTCTGGTTGGCGCACAATCAGCCAGATCATCTTTTGTCAACAGCCCGCCATTTGCCTTCATATCGGCGGCGATCAGGTCAGCAACATCACCATTATAAAAGATGCCAATGCCTTCATTCGCAATTCGTTGGTAAAGCCGGCCCATATCTGGGTTTTTCAGAATATCGCCAACATTCAACAGCGAACCATCATCGCTGAGGTATATCTTGCGGGCTGCATCCAGTTTATTCACCACGGCAACCCGTTCAATACGTCCTGCCTGTGCCGGTTGAAGCCAAAATCCCAGAACCCTTGGCCGAACCGCAAACCCATTCATACAATAGTCAATCGCTGGCTGCAAAACCTGATCCAGCGACATTGTGCCATGCGTTTGCAGCGCGGTATTAAACGCCTGCAACGTCATTGGCGATGTCATCGATTGATACCCGAATTCATTAACCTGCCCCTTGAGCACAAAGCCAAAACCATCATCGCATTCGCGTTCGATCAGATGTTCCCACATATCTGATTTGGTCGCTTTTGGTGCCTTGCCGTGAAAATCAATGAAACTGTGAATATCTTTTTCTGGCATGAAGATTTGCATCGAGCCAAAACCGGCAATACCGCACATTTGCGGATCCACAACTGTCTGGACAAAGGCGGCAGCAATAGCCGCATCCATGACATTACCGCCAGCTTTAAAAATATCCAGACCAGCCTCTACCGCTTCTGGCTGTGGTGCCGAAATCATACAACGCGTCATCATAACTTCCTTCACTCCTGCCAGTGCAGTCTTTGTCAGAGTGTCGTGATACGCCATTGCTAGCTAATGGCTTGTTTTTGTCATGACCGACACGCTAACGTTATCGGTGCGCTGCAAGATAAAGCAGGTAAATGGCAATATGGAGGGTAATCATGGATTTGGCGCAGCTAGGGTTTAATGATGAAGATATGCTTGCCGGATTAAAGCCATGGGTTTTGTGCGAAAGCCCCAGCTATGATCCGGCAGCAGTGAACCGGATGCAGGATATCGCCGCACATGATCTTGCAGTTATGGGGGCATCGATTGAACGCATTACGCCGCATTCCTCAATTGGTGATTGTATTCGCGCGCGTTTTCCCCATTCACAATCTGACGCACCCGGCATCTTGATTATTGGTCATATGGATACGGTTCACCCGCTAGGCACGCTGGCACAATTACCGTTTAAAACTGATGGCAACCGCTGCTATGGCCCCGGTATTTGCGATATGAAAGGTGGCAATTATCTTGCAATTGAGGCAATCCGCCAGCTGCAAAGGGCCGGACTTGAAACGCCGCTTCCCATCACCGTTCTCTTTACCTCGGACGAAGAAATTGGGTCGCCACACACCCGCACCCTTATCGAAGCCGAAGCCGCGCGGGCAAAGGCGGTTCTGATACCCGAGCCAGCACGAAAAGGTAATGGCGTGACATCTGGCCGTTATGCCGTCGCCCGCTATGATGTCACCACCTATGGACGGCCAAGCCATGCCGGATTGCGGCTTTCTGAAGGACGGTCAGCAATCCGAAAAATGGCCGAAAAAATTATCGATATCGAAGCCATGACAAGCAAGGATTGCAGCTTTTCAGTGGGCGTTATGCACGCCGGGCAATGGGTGAATTGCGTTTCGTCAAAGGCCAGCGCCGAGGTCTTGTCAATGTCAAAACGCCAAGAGGATCTGGATAATGGCATTGCCAGAATGCTTGCCCATAATGACCCAGATGGCGAGGTCATTACTGAGGTCACACTTGGCCTGACAAGGCCTGTCTGGACGCCGACAAAAGCCGGCCTGAAACTTGTCGAGCTGGCCAAAAATCTTGCCACGCAGCTAGGCCAGCCATTTCGCCATGAAAGTTCGGGTGGTGGCAGCGACGGTAATTTCACTGGCGCGATGGGTGTTCCGACGCTTGACGGTCTGGGCGTTGCGGGCGACAAATATCATACTCTTGAAGAACACATCGAAATTGATAGTCTTGCAATGCGCGGCAGGATGATGGCCGGTCTATTGATGGGAATTGACGCGAATTTCTAGAATTTGCAAAAAAACAGGGAGCCTTTGCCATGGCCGAGACAAAACTATCGACGCATACGCTCGAAGCCTTATATCTGCGCGACAAAAACCTTGTTGATGATGTGATGGGCAAGATGAGTTTTACCGATGCGATGTTCTATCACATCATCGGTGTCGCCCCCTCGCCCGGCCAGCGCGCAGTCCTTGATACGGTGCTGGTCACATTGATGGAACATGGCTTTACCCCCAGCGCGATTGCCGCGCGCATGACCTACCTTTCTGCCCCTGAGGCAATGCAATCAGCGGTTGCGGCCGGATTGTTGAATGTCGCTAGCCAATTTATTGGCACGATGGAAAATGCAGCAAAAATTCTGGCCGAGATCGCCGAAGATCCAGATGGCCATGACGCAGCCTGCAACCGCATCGTGCAACGGCATCGGACGAACGCTATGCACATGCCCGGCTTTGGTCATCATTTGCATCGCCCTGATGATCCACGCACCTCGAAAATGTTCGAAATTGCCATGGCATATGACGACATCGACAAACGGCCGATCGAAATATTGAAAACGTTGGGGCATCATGTCGATCAGATTTATGGAAAGCATCTGACGATCAATGCAACCGGCGCAACGGCTGCAATATTAATGGGGGCAGGCATTCCGATTGGCATCATGCGTGGCTTTGCAGTGATTTCACGTGCCGCCGGACTGGTGGCGCATATCATGGAAGAACAGCAAAGCCCAACGGGTCGGGAAATTTGGGACCTTGTCGATAAGACCATTCCTTATACCGGTAACGCCATTATCAAAACATGAGCAAAGGAACAGCCAAATTGCGCATGTGACCACGTCTCTATTTAGACCAAGGCCGGCCTTATGCGGCGACCAGCATCTGTGCAAAGGATTTACCATGAAAAGCCAGTTTATCTTCCAGCGAAACAGTCAATCCGATCTGCCCATAGCGGCGGCAGGTGACGGATGCTTTATAAGGGATGCTGATGGCAAGGCCTATCTCGATGGGTCAGGCGGTGCCGCCGTATCATGCCTCGGCCATTCCGACAGCCATGTAAAAAACGCGATCTTGGCACAGATGGAAAGCGTGTCTTATGCGCACACATCCTTTTTCACCAGCGCGCCTGCCGAACAGCTAGCCGCACGCCTGGCCAGCTATGCACCGGGTGACATTAACCGGGTTTATCTGGTTTCGGGTGGATCGGAAGCGATCGAGGCCGCGCTTAAACTGGCCCGCCAGTATTTTACCGAAATTGGTCAGCCCGAACGCAAGCACATCATTGCCAGACGCCAGAGCTATCATGGCAATACCCTTGGCGCGCTAGCGGCAGGTGGCAACCAATGGCGGCGACAGAACTTTGCGCCTTTGCTGATTGAAACCAGCCTGATTTCACCCTGCTATGCATGGCGGGACAAGCGTGATGACGAAACCGAGGATGATTATGGTCTTCGGGTTGCAAATGAGCTTGAGACAGAAATTTTACGGCTTGGCCCGGATCAGGTGATGGCGTTTCTGGCCGAGCCTGTAGTTGGCGCAACGGCGGGCGCGCTGTGTCCGGTGCCAGGATATCTGGCACGTATTCGCCAGATTTGCGATAAATATGGCGTGCTGCTGATTTTCGATGAGGTGATGTGCGGAATGGGGCGCACCGGCGCGCTGTTTGCCTGCGATATCGATGGGGTAATGCCGGACATCATCACCATTGCCAAAGGGCTTGGTGCCGGTTACCAGCCGATTGGCGCGATGCTTTGCCGTGATTATATCCATGATGCAATCGAGCAAGGGTCGGGCTTTTTTCAACATGGCCATACCTATCTTGGTCACCCGATCGCGGCAGCGGCGGCAAATGCCGTCCTCGACAGGCTGGTTGACGATGGCCTGATTAAGACCGTGGCAGAAAAAGGCGCCTATCTTAGATCACAGTTGCAATCGGTATTGGGCCAGCATCCGCACATCGGCGACATCAGAGGCAGGGGGCTGTTTATCGGCATCGAGCTGGTGGCATCGCGCACCGACAAAACCCCGTTTGACCCTGCATTGAACATTGCTGGCAAAATCAAGAAAAACGCGCTTGCGGCGGGGCTTGCCTGTTATCCATCGCAAGGTACGGTTGACGGCAAATCCGGTGATCATATTTTGCTGGCGCCACCATTTATCATTTCCATTGACGAAATGGATATGCTGGTCGCGCGCTTGGACAGTGCGATAAAGACAAGCCTTCCCGCCTAGGTCATTTTACCAAAGTCAGATCAGGCGCGGTTGCGCATCGGCAGGTTTGGCACGGCGTTTTTTTGGTGGCGGTTTGCGGCTTCCCAGCTTTTGATAAACGGCACGCGCCATCATCTTGAACTGATCGCCCTTGCGCACCGCATAAATACGTTCACGCGCAGCGCGCATTGCGGCCGCATTCTCGACAATCGGTAAGGGGTAATCCTGCGCTCCCTTCCAGCCAAGCGCCGCCGCCTCGACCGGCGGTATATCATGCGGCTGATGAATCCATTTCGCCGGCAAATGCGCAAGCTCAGGAACCCAGCGCCGAATAAACTGGCCATCAGGATCATGATCAAGCGATTGCTTCACAGGATTATAAATTCTGATTGTGTTAATGCCTGTAACCCCGGATTGCATCTGAAACTGACTGTAATGGATGCCAGCCTCATAATCGGTAAAAAGTCGTGCCAGATAGGGCGCGGTTACCCGCCAATCAAGCCATAGGTGATAGCTGGCAAAACTGACCAGCATCGCCCGCATCCGAAAGGTAATCCAGCCATTATGGATCAGCGAGCGCATACAGGCATCAATCATCGGATAGCCGGTCTTGCCGGTCGCCCAAGCGGCAAGATAGACGGCTTTTTGCGCCTCATCACAATTATTTTGCTCAGCATCAGGCGCGCCAATTCCTGGCGTGCTGGGAATAACCGTATCGCGGATAGACTCGTAAAGCGGGTGCATCGCAGTCGTTTCGATCGCCGGCTGATCCTCGAGTTTCTGCATAAAATGGCAACGCCAAGCAAGTCGCGACATGACCGCCCGGCAGCCCCGCCGTTTGGCCGTGCTGATCACCCGTGACGGATCAGCCAGATAACTGCGGATGCTGGTTTCGACCTCGCGCGATGAAATTGTTCCCCACGCCAGATGCGGCGACAGGCGCATTGACGTATCGGGCCCGCGCGCCGGTGACGCCAGATTTTTGATATAGAACTGGCTGCGGTCGTTGAGGAAAGATATTAACAGCGCGATCGCTGCCTTGCGTCCACCGGTTTGGGTTTGGCTTTGCCCGTAATATTCCATGCCTAGTTGCGGCACCGGCGCGCCGAATAACGGATCATCCTTGGGCGGTAGTGATTCTGTTTGCACTGCCGCAGCACCAGCCAAGCGATCGGGGCGCGGAACGCGGGCCTCCTGCATACGCTGGTTTCGAATTGCGGCCCAGTCATTACGGTTTTGCAGACGGCGGACAACCCCATTGGCTGGTGATTGGCAAAGCGATATTCCGCCCCGCCGGCAATAGGCAATCACTTTTCGGTCGCGCGCATATGTCCAGGCGTCCCCGGTTTCCTCATGCGCATAGATTCCCGCAATATCAACCTCACGCGCCAGTTCATCCAGCACATCGGTTATCTCGCCAATGCGGATGATCAAACGCTGACCAAGTGCGGCAAGGCTGGCATCAAGCTCGCCCAAGCAATCATGCACAAAACACCATTGGCGACGTGATGATGTCGGCAATCGCCAATAGTCCGGCTCGACAACAAAAAGTGGTAACACCAACGGTGCATGGTCAAATACACGCAAATCGCGCTTGAACCAGACGATATTTACTCTCTGTCGCATGGCCAGAACATTAGCACTAGGTGATGGATAGTTTCAAACCTTCTGATCTGACCTGCAGCCTAGCCATTTTTCACCTCCGTGAATGGCGCATCAAAATCACTTTACCTTCCTGTCTGGTGTGGTTAAATCTTGTGAAGAACCCCTTTCGAAAGCATCTTTCCATGACCCAAATTTCTGCCGATCTACTTGATAATATTCGTGGGCAATTTGCCCAGATTGATAGCTGTCCAGTACAGGGGCCGCGCGTCTTTTTTGAAAATGCTGGCGGCGCGCTGACCTTGGATAGGGTTGTTGATACCTCTGCACGGTTTGCCGCGATCCCCGATAATCAGGGTCGTGATAACCCCGGCTCGCATGAACTGGTCCGCGTCATAGATAAGGCCAAGCATGATTTGCGCGCCTTTATGAATGCGCCAAATGGACAGTTTTTTGTCGGGGAAAGTGGCACCGAACTGATTTTCCGCCTCGTTATGAATGCCTGTCTTGGCACCGATAAAGCCGGCATTGTTCTTGGCTCGACGATAGAACATCCAGCAACCCGCAGCGCCTGCGCGCGCTGGGCGCCGATCAGTGGCAAACAGCATGTGTTGATCGAGCATGATCATGCACGGGGACTGGTCAGTGCCGAGGCCTATGCCAGCACCGTGACCAAAGACACGTTGGTTGCCACAATTTTACATACCTCACCAGTGACCGGCATGGGCATGGATATCGCAGCCATTGCCAAGGCGATTCGCGCTGTCAGCCCGGATTGTTTCATCATTGTCGATGGTATTCAACACGCGGCGCACGGTGAGATCAATATCGGCGCTTATGATATTGATGGCTATGTTATCTCACCATACAAAATGTTTTCGCGGCATGGCTATGGCCTTGCATGGATTTCGGATCGTATGACCCAGTTGCCGCATGACAGTCTTGTTGGCGGGCCAGCCGAAAATTGGGAACTTGGCACACGCGACACCGGTGCCTATGCCACCATGTCGGATGTTGTCGAATATCTTGAATGGCTTGGCGGCGAGGTTTCTGATAGCCGCGATCAGCGTGGCCGGTTTGAAGCAGCTGGCAAGGCCATTCATGAGCATGAAAAAACCCTTACCGATGCGATGATTCACGGTACCGGTAATTTGCCCGGCCTAGCCGAAATGGCGAATGTGCATATCATTGGCGGGATTGATAATCCGGCGCGTGAGGGGCTTGTCTCACTTTATGTTGACGGCATTGCCTCGAAGGACGTGGTCGCCCGCCTGAATAGCGAGGGCGTGCGGACCCATCTTCGAAAGGCCGATCATTATTCAGGCAATGTTCTTGATCCGCTTGGGCTTGATAGCTGTGTTCGTGTTTCCATGTGCCATTATAATAGCATCGCCGAGGTTGCGCAGTTCCTGGGCGTAATGAAAAACATCACCAGCGCAAACTGAGCTGGTGGTAAAAAGGACCGGGTGCCGCCTAGTCCTTTACGGCATCAGTTAGGATAAACGCAATCTGGCAAGGCTCGGTACCGCGGTTCGACCAAGCATGGTTCGTGCCTTGCTGGATGATGACATCTCCTGCTTTTACCAGATATTCGTCTTCATCCATCATCATGTAAATCTCGCCGGTTAGAACCACCGCATAATCCAGACTGTCGGTCCGGTGCATGAAAGGGTGGCGCGCACCTTCAACAATATTGGCGCCAGCTCCCATTTCCGCAAAGGCTGATTTACCGTCAAGCTTGGCCAGCTCTTCGGGATTTTCCGGATCAAATTGAACGATGCGAAACACCGAACCATTTTTGGGTGGGTGCAGGATCAACGGGCCGTTCACCGGATCATCATGGCGTTCCATTGTGGCTGGCGTCTTTGTACTTTGCCACAGGTTTGTCAAAGTCACGCCTGGCCGGTTTGGGCGTTGCAAAATACAATCGGCCTCGCCGTCCATAATCACTGTTGCAACACCATTTTCATCGTGGCCAGTAACAACACGCCTGATTTTTCTACCCATATTCCCCCCAAAAAACAAAATGGCTGCGGCAAATCATCGGTTACGGCCCGCGCCGGCAACGACATAGAAAACCGGGATATGGCTGACGAGCCTTATGCACCCGCTGATACTCGCATTGCCAGATATCAAATGCTGCAATCACCTTAATTATAAAAGCAGCATTTAGCTTTTGGCGATATTTTTCTTCGGGTCATAAAACGGCATTTCAACCTGACGTGCTTGACGTAAACCACCAATGGCATCGACCGTGACCTCAGCACCAATTTGATCGGCACCGCGCTCAACCATCGCGAGGGCGATGTTCTGTTCAAGACGTGGTGAATAGACGGCTGATGTGACCTTGCCGACCACCTTATCATTCATGCTTACCGGCCAGAATTTAGTATTAGGAGCCGTAAGAGGCGCACCGTCGATGATCAGGCCAACCTGTCGGCGGGCTGGTCCTTTCGCGCGGATAGCCTGCAACGCAGACTTGCCAATAAAATCATGCGCAGTATCCAGCGCAACCAGCCGGTCCAGTCCCAGCTCAAACGGGTTCGTGTTGATGTCCATATCGGCGTGATATGACAGCATACCTCCCTCAATCCGGCGGATAGTTGAGGTATGGCCAGGCTTTAGCCCAAAAGGCTCTCCTGCTGCCATAATCCTGTTCCATAAGCGGCTGCCTTGCGATCCATCTTGCAGATAAATCTCATAACCAAGCTCACTTGACCAACCGGTTCGAGACACTACCAGTTCGATGCCATCGAGCGTCAGATGGCGAAGCCAGTAATATTTTAATGTGGCAATATCTTCCCCGAACAGCGCCTTCATCACATCCATTGACCGCGGTCCTTGAAGCTGAAGCGGTGATGCATCCGGCTCACAAATATCAACATCAAACCCGCCATGCACAGCAACACCCTGCGCCCAGAGCAAAACATCACTATCGGCTAGTGAGATCCAGAATTTATCCTCAGCCAACCGCAGGATGATTGGGTCATTCAAAATGCCACCCTTGGCATTGGTGATCAGCGCATATTTACATTGTCCGACAGCCATCGTGCTGAGGTCACGCGGAGTTAGATGCTGGACAAATCTTGTCGCATCTGGGCCAGTGATCTGCACCTGCCGCTCGACCGCCACGTCGCACAAGATTGCCGTATTCACCAAATTCCAAAAATTGGCAACAGGATCGCCGAAGTCACGCGGTATATACATATGATTATACACTGAAAACGCTTTCGCGCCCCATTCTACGGTCGCATCAAAATAGGGGGATTTTCGGATTTGTGTTCCAAATCCAAAATCAACTAAATCACGCATAAAAACTCCTCTGGAACAGACATGGCGCGGTTAAAAATGGCGGCAATTCCGATAATAATTATCTGGATAAGGCGCACTCTAACGCGGTTTTATCGGCTGGCTGCGCAGTTAGCGGCCAATTCTGTTCAAATCTCACAAACTGCAGTGGGTTCGCGGCGGTTTTATTAACCAAGTAAGCCGGAAAGCTCGCCGGTTGAAACGCGGCTTATTTGGCGATGCAACGAAACCCAATATAGACCACCGCCATGTCACGCGGCTTGGTGGCGCCGTAATCGGCCGTCATCTGTTGCGCCCCATACCACCATGAACCTCCCATCGTGGCCTGCGCCGAACTGGTGCCAAGCACTGCCCATTCCCAAACATTTGCGCCCATATCAAACAGCCCGTTAACGCCCTGCTTTGTCCGCCCGACCGGTGCGTGGCCAAACCCTCGATAAAGCTGGCGGCTGTAGTCACGCTTGCCAGAAACTGGCACTGCCTCAGTGCCGCAGTCGCCAAGGCAATTGGCACCATGCGGGCTGTCTCCGGTCGGGTAATCATATGTAACACCGCGTCGGAACGGTGAGGGTGGGGCGAGGCGTTGTTCGGTATAGGCGGCACTGATCCATTCGTCACGGCTCGGCAATCGCTGACCGCGCCATGCGCAATAGGCCGCAGCCTCATCAAAAGTCAGATGAACCGCAGGCTCATCTGGCGGGCTGACCGTGCCGTATGGCTGCCGCCAGTTCCAGCCCGGCTTGACCACCCATCCCGCTTCATAGACCATACCGCCATCCAGCTCGGCCTTGGTTTGAAACCCAGTAGCCGCGACAAATTCGGCAAAGGCTCTAATCGACACCTCAGTCTGGTCCATCCTGATCGCCATGTCAGCTTGCGCCGGGTTAAAAACGATCAGGCCAAATAGCACC
>RGCC01000032.1 GCA_009919335.1 Alphaproteobacteria bacterium | reverse complement strand
TTTCAAACTGGTGGCAATATCTTCAAGAGGGATAGCCGATGTATTGGTGGCAAGGATCGCATCCGGTTTGCTGCCCGCCTCCAGTGCCTGAAATACTGCCTGCTTTACTGCCAGTTTTTCGGCAACTGCCTCAATGATCAGATCGGCGTCGGCAACGCCATGACCTTGTTTGTCGGCGCGCAAACGGCCAAGTGCAGCCGCGATTTTATCGGGAGATTTAAGTCTACGTTCAAATAGTTTTGTGGCGCGGTCAATCGCAGAGTCAATTGCCGCTGCATTCATGTCGGTTAAGCTGACTTCAAGGCCTGACATGGCGCCAACCGCAGCAATATCACCGCCCATCACACCTGCGCCAACGACATGAAGTCGCTCAATGCCACTGTCACCGCGTGCCGATTTCCGCACAGCATCGGTCAGATAATAAACGCGGCGCAGATTTTTAGACGCCGTGCCAACCATTAATTGCGGAAAGATACCAATCTCGCCGGCTGACATAGCAGCAGCATTATGGCCATAGGTCTCGACATGGTCAATAATAGCAAAGGGCGCCGGCGTATGATCAGCGCGAGCGCGTCTCAGATAGGTTTCGCGTGCCGCTTTAATGGCATCGGTGTCAGCCGTGGCATCACGCTGGATATGCGCGGGTTTAACGCGGCGGCAGTCAAGCATCCATCGGCGCATCGCAGCAGCAAGATCATCAGCGCTATCAACCATTTCATCGGCAAGGCCGCTATTGAGGGCATCCTTACTGCCAACGGGCCGGCCGGTAAGCATCATATCCAAGACTGATTTGGTGCCAACCCGTCGATAGGCGCGGCCAGTACCACCATAGCCCGGCATAATCCCGAGATTAATCTCAGGAAATCCAAGTTTAGTTTTTGTCGATGCGGTAACGAATAGACGATCAAACGCAAGCGAGATTTCCAGCCCGCCCCCTAATGCAATGCCGTCAATGCCAACACAGCTAGGCACATCCAGACCTGCAATCCGGTTAAATAGCCCATGCACCATCTCCATATGGTCGGCAACATCCTCGGCGGTCTTCAAGGTTTCAAATTCATTGATATCGGCGCCATAAACGAAGCCGCCCGGTTTTCCCGAAAGCAAGGCGACGCCATTAATGCTATCATTCTCCTCTAACCAGTCCACCAGCAATGCGAGCTCGCCTACAGCTGCATGGGTCAAGACATTCACTGATTTGTCACGAAGTTGGATAAACAACCAAGCGATGCCATGAACATCGAGTTTTGCCGACCAGTGCAAAAGGTTGTTTGGGCTCTTAGGGCGTGGCATGAATCAATCCTCTAGCTATTAGATGGCCTAGAAGATCTAAAACTAAATGATGGCAAATGCCAAGGGCTAGTGGAAATAGCTTAATTTAACCATGCATGTAATGATTTTGAAAATCGATCGGGTGTCCCGCATTTTGCTGCAATAATTGATTTTGCAAAAGTTAATTTAAATTGCTTCAATGCCTCTACTAAAAGGCGCTATCATTTGAGTAAGAAATTATTCCATAGAAAAATATGATTAATTAAATAAATGCACATCACGGTCAAAAGGAGATTTGAATGGAATGCTGTGGACCGGGGTATGCTTCCCCACAAGATGCAATAAGAGCTCCACGCGAGTCATTACTATATACAATTGCAATTTACACTGGCACCGGAATTCAGAAACCAGATTATTTGGCGACTGTGGATGTGGATCCTAACAGCCCAACTTTCAGCAAGGTGATCCATAGGCTTGAAATGCCGAATATTGGTGACGAGCTACATCACATGGGCTGGAATGCATGTTCGTCCTGCCATAACGATGCGGAGATGTCACGTAAATACCTTCTTTTGCCAGGGGTGCGTTCAAATAACATATATGTTGTAGATACTGGTACAGATCCAACTGCGCCGCGCATTCACACCATTATTGACGGTGGTGAGATCAAATCCAAGGTCAATCTGTCTGGCCCGCACACGGTGCATTGTCTTGGTAGCGAAATTATTATTTCTTTCCTCGGCAATGCTAAGGGTGAGGCTCCAGGCGGCTATCTGCAATTAAACAAGAATTTTGAAATTGTTGGCCGATGGGAAAATTCCATGGGTGATATAAAATTTGGCTATGATTTTTGGTATCAACCCCGTCATAACGTTATGGTCAGTTCGGAGTGGGCTGCGCCAAATACATTTATGCCTGGGTTTGATTTAGAAGAAGTCGGGTATCTTAAATATGGACGTGAACTGCACTTTTGGGATTTTGAAAAACGCGAACCGTTAGAGAGCTTTTATCTTGGTGAGGATGGACTGATTCCTCTCGAGGTAAAGTTCCACCATAATCCTGATAGCTCTCACGGCTTTTGCGGAGCTGCGCTGAGCTCAAACGTCATTCACTGGTGGAAAAACGATACCGGAAGATGGCAGTGGGAAAAAATTATTGATGTTGAAAATGAACCACACCCTGACTGGCCTATTCCCATCCCAGGAGTTATGTCAGCGATCTTGATATCGATGGATGACAAATATTTATACCTCAATAACTGGCTGCATGGGGATATGAGGCAGTATGATATTTCTGATCCACATAATCCAAAAATGACGGGTCAGATCTGGATGGGCGGATTGCTTGGAAAAGGTCCAGTTGTAAATGGTGTAACCGTCGCTGGTGGTCCACAGATGTTTCAGCTTTCGCTGGATGGGCGCCGGCTATATGTTACGACGTCGTTATTTAGCACATGGGACAACCAATTTTACCCTGAAATTCGGGAGAAAGGTGGAGTGATGGTGATGGTTGATTGTGACCCAGAAAATGGTGGCATGTCCATCAATCCGAATTTCATTGTAGATTTTGGCAATGAGCCTAATGGACCGAGCCGGTGCCATGAAGCCCGTTATCCAGGTGGTGATTGTACAAGCGATATTTGGTTATGAAAATGATTACTATTGCCAATCGTGATAATGCAGTTTTTGAGGTTGGCGGTCGCAAACCACTCCTTGACGAGCTGATAGATCAGGGCGTTGATTTGCCATACGGATGCAGATATGGAGGGTGTATAACCTGTGCAGCAAAATTAATAGAGGGTGATGTTGATCAGCGGTCTCAAGTAGCGTTAAACAATCGACAATTGAGTGAAGGCTACATAGTTTTGTGTGTAGCCCGAGCCAAAAGTGACTGCGTCATTGAGGTTGGTGTGGATAGTCACAACAAACTATATCGTAACCCATTTCTTGACCCATTGGCTCCGCACGAATTAAAAGCAGATATTGCGACATTGATGGATAAAAAATGATGGACCATAACGAGCCCTACACTGACGCTTACATTCAAGATATTCTTTCTTCGGTTAAAACAATTGCCATGGTTGGTGCCAGTCCTGATAAGACAAAATTTAGCTACGGCGTTTTGCGTGTTCTGCACGAAACTGGTTATGACATGATTCCAATCAACCCTAGACCTGGCCTTCAGGCTATTCGCGGGCTGAAGGTTTACCCCAGCCTCGCTTCAGTCGATCGAGCCGTTGACATGGTTGAGGTGTTTCGCAAGCCAGAAGATTTGTATGATATTGCCGAACAAGCTATTGCAATAGGCGCAAAAGTGTTATGGGGGCAAATTGGGGTCATTGATCATGATGCGGCGCGTCTGGCGGAAGATGCGGGCCTAAAAGTTGTAATGGACAGATGCCCAAAAATTGAGTTGTTCCGCCCATTCTGGAAACCAAAGCTGCACCTTGGAATATGAGTGAACCAAATCAGATTGGAACTGAATGGGTTCGAGCGCTGGCCAAAATTGTTATTCAGGCCACAAGCGCTATTTTCGTATCTGGGACAACGCCAAGCGCAAGACAAACATCGCGGGTCAGATAGGGCCGATTCATAGTATAGAAATGAAACTGATCAATACCATTATCCATTAAATCGGCGCAGATATCAGTCGCCACAACAACGGATAGAATGTCCTCGACGCCATTGCGTTTTGCCATGGCAAACTCGGCGTCAAGGCTGGCTGGAATACTGGCACCACACTGGCGGGAAAACTGTTTGACATTATCCCAGTTCTCGATGGGTAAAATGCCCGGAATAATCGGCACGCTAATGCCAGACTTGACACAGCGGTCACGAAAACGAAGGAACAGCTCGCTATCAAAAAAGAACTGTGTAATCGCTGAAGTGGCACCGGCGTCAATTTTCCGCTTGAGCCAGTCAATATCAGCATTGGAATGGCGGGCTTCTGGATGAGGCTCGGGATAGGCGCCAACATGGATGGTCTTAATGTTGGCCGCGGCAAGACCTGCCACCAGATCCACCGAATCTATAAAACCGTTTGGATGCGGGCGAAAGCCGCCACTGCCTTTTGGCGCATCGCCGCGCAACGCAACAATCTGTTTCACGCCAGCATCAACATAGCTTTTGGCAATAGCCAATGTTTCGACCTTGCTGGCATTCACACAAGTCAGATGCGCCGCAACATCAAGCCCATAATTCTTGCCAATGGTTTCGGTCATTTCTCTTGTAAGCTGGCGGGTTGTGCCGCCCGCACCATAAGTTACCGAGACGAATTCAGGGTTTAATGGCGCCAGAACATTCAGCGATTCCCAAAGATTAAAACTCGCCTGCAATGATTTTGGAGGGAAAAACTCAAATGAAATTTTTGGCGGCTGATGTCTCATTTATATCTCCAGAATTCCTTTATGCGCAACTGGTACGCCCGTCTCGTCATTGATCTGGGCTTGTTTGCTTAAATAATTTGTGCCAGAAATGTGATAATGAAACAATTTCATAATAATCATAAACTTTATGAGAAATAGTCATGAACATTGAGCTTCGTCATCTTCGCACCATCATGGCAATTCATTCTGCCGGATCCGTGGCACAGGCGGCAGAACAGCTGCATATTACGCAATCGGCACTATCGCATCAGTCCGGTTTTGAACCTGTTTCGCCAAGATTATCCCGACGTTGATATCGACATTCGGCCGGGGCTGGCCTTTCGGGCATTAAAAGCATTGGTTGATGAGGAAGTTGATATCGTCATCTCGTCTGACCCGGAGGATATTCCCGGTGTTGAATTCCATCAGCTTTTTCCCTATGCGCCGACATTTCTGGCGGCCACCGCCAACCCGCTATCGCGAAAGGACTATGTCGACGCGCAGGATTTCAGTGACCAGACATTGATCACCTATCCGGTTGAACGGACGCGCCTCGATATTTTCAGCCAGCTATTAATTCCAGCCAAAATTGAGCCGAAACTTATCAGGCAAGTCGAATTAACCGCAGTGATGCTGATGCTGGTCGGGGCGAATAAGGGGGTCGCGGTATTGCCGGACTGGGTTATTCGCTCGGCGGATGTCGGCGATGGGCTGGTCACCTTGCCGGTTACCAAACAGGGTCTTGTGCGCCAGCTCTATGCCGCGGTGCGCCGCGATGATGAAGCCAAGCCCTTTATGGAACGCTTTATCGCGCTTGGCAAAGAGGGGCAAGCGCACGCCAAAAGGCAACCGCTTAGCCCCTGAAAATAGTGTCATTGCCTTGGCAGATGGATATCTCTGCCAGACTGGTATTTCTGCCAGTTAAACGACAGGCGGCCGCGCGCAGACCTGATCATAGGCATAGCGCGTTTTCAGCATTCCATCATATTCAAAAATATCGAGCATCGCCTCATAGCCCGCGTCAGTGATGTCGATATGGCGTGTCCAAACGCCCATATTCTGATAGGTGCCAATGCAATCGGCAAGCACCGCCTCGTCAATATTTGGGAATAGAGGTTTTTGAGCGCGGGCAATTTCGGCCGCAGGTGTATCATTCATATAGTTGCGGGTCTTGATATAGGCGCGGGTGAATGCTTTGGCCTCATCGGTTTCCAGCCATTCAGGTTTGGCGGCAAGGCTGGAAAAGCCGCAAGGGCCAATTGTCGGGCCAAGCGCGGTGACGACATGACCAACGCCATCCGCCTCAAGCTGCTGCGGGGCCGGGCCTTGCTGGTGGATATATTGGCCGGTGCCAGCCCGGTAGGCCTTGTCCATTTCGCCGCCATTGCCAGCATCAATGATTTTGATTTTATTGATATCAATGCCGCCCTTGTAACAAGCATATTTAAACATTGTCATCGGCTGGCCGCCATGATGAACAAGAACCTCTGCACCCTCAAGCTTGTCCCAGCTAAAAGCCGGATCAGCATCACGGCCGGTCAGGAAGAACCCGTCCATTTCATTGATCTGGGCAAAATGTACACAAGCCGGAACCTCGCCCTTATTGAGGGTGTTAAACCCCTGACTAAGGGTCGATTGCACAACATCGGCGGTACCATCATCCAATGCAGTGATTGCGGTCACGCCGGGCGCGGCAATTGTATAGTCAAAATCCAGCCCCTCATCTTTCAGAAAACCGCCGGTCATTGTTGAAATCAACGGCGAATAGAAGGCCGAAAAAAGGGTAAATTGGATATTGATTTTACTCATGGAAAAATGCTCCGATGGTGGGTCAAACAAGGGTAATGGCTGGCCGGTTCGACGGAATTAAATGCCGACCGCTGGCCTTAAGATGGGTTATGTTAACCCTAAGCGCGCACCATAGCCAAATGGAAAATCGAAGTGAACCAAGACAGTGTCAGAATTTTTGAGATGAGCCCGCGTGACGGGTTGCAAAATGAGCCTGTTTCAATCCCGACTGATGCGAAAATCAAGCTGGTTAATCTGCTGTCAAAATGCGGCTTTAGCCATATTGAGACAACTAGCTTTGTAAGCCCAAAATGGGTGCCACAACTGGCCGATGGTGATGCGGTCATGGCCGGAATCGCGCGCCAGCCCAATATTTCCTACGCCGCACTGGTGCCAAATATGACCGGCTTTGAGCGGGCGGTGGCTGCCGGTGCTGATCAGATCGGTATTTTTGCGGCGGCATCGCAGAGTTTTAGCCAAAAAAACATCAATTGCAGCATCGCCCAGAGCCTAGATCGGTTCGAACCGGTAATGGCGGCGGCACGGGCGCATAAAATTGCGGTGCGCGGCTATATCAGCATGGTTGTCCATTGCCCAGATGAGGGGCAGATCGCGCCGCAGATTGTCGCTGATCTGGCGGCCAGAATGATGGATATGGGCTGTTATCAAATCTCGCTTGGCGACACGATTGGCATGGCCGAACCCGATGCAATCCGGCGACTTCTTGATGTGTGTGTGCGGTCGGTTGACGGGCAAAATCTTGCCGGCCATTACCATGATACGGGCGGTCATGCAGTTGCCAATATTAGCGCAAGCCTGCCCTATGGGCTGCGCTGTTTTGATGCGTCGGTTGGCGGGCTTGGCGGCTGTCCCTATGCGCCGGGTGCAGCTGGCAATGTCGCCAGCGAGGCGGTGGCACATATGCTGGCCGGTGCGGGTTTTGCGACCGGGCTTGATCTTGATGCGCTTGGCGTTGCGGCAGAATTTGCCACCAGCCTTCGCGGGGAAACGCCGAACCCGCTAGCGCCAAATCTGGCGAAATGAGAGCCGGTTAAACATTGATTATTTTACGCTTCCCAAAGGAATTTCATCATGTCTTATTCGTCAATTTCGGGGCCAATTTCGGGGCCAATTATTGAAACCCATGAGGCCAGCGGCATTGTCTATCTTTGCTTGAATCAGCCTGACCGGCATAACGCGCTATCGCCTGAAATGATTGCTGCACTTCATGCCGCCTTTGTCCGGCTTGGGGATGATCCCGATTGCCGGCTTGTTTGCCTGAAAGCCACCCCGGCAGACAAGCAAGAGGCGGGCAATCAAACGGCAGTGGGCAGTTTTTGTGCGGGGGGTGATCTTTTATGGATGCGCCAGCAAATTGATGCGCCGCGCGCCAGACGCATGGCCGAAGCGGCGACGTTGGCCAATCTGTTACGTGTGATGAACAGGTTTCCAAAACCGCTGCTTGGCGCGGTTGATGGCAACGCCTTTGGTGGCGGTATTGGCGTGATGGCGGTTTGTGATGAAGTGCTGGCCACGGACAATCTTATCTTTGGCCTGACCGAAACGCGCCTTGGGTTAATACCGGCGACGATCAGCCCCTATGTTGTGGCGCGTATCGGGGCAGCGGCGGCGCGCGCATTATTTATGTCGGCACGGCGGTTTGACAGCCAGACGGCGTATCGCATTGGACTGGTTACAAGCCTCGTTCCGGCGTCAGATTTTGCCAGCGCCACCAAGGCCATGATTGCCCCATATCTTGCCACCAGCCCAAGCGCAATGCAGGCGGCCAAGGGCCTGATCGGCAGGTTGACGCCGGCCATTGATGATGCGGTTATTGATATGACGATTGCCGCATTGGCCGATTGCTGGGAACACCCCGATGCCGGCGAAGGGGTTGATGCGTTTTTTGCCAAACGGCCGCCGTCATGGGCAAAGCCTGCGGCTGATCAATGACAAATTCTGGCATGACCGCATACCCTTTTATCCGCGTTATATTTATTGTGACTGTAAGGCGAAAAAATTGTTGGGTTTTGGCAAAAAACATTTCACTGTAAGTGCCAGATATTTTTGTCCCTCTGGCCGTCTCATTGGTCAGGCTATCCGTACCAGTGAACGCGCACCAGCTAGGGCGGCGTGTGTCAGGCGGCGCTGATTACTGGCGCTGATTATTAAGGAGATCAAACAGGATGGATTTTGCCTATTCGCCGACCCAGCAATCCATCATTGATGCCATCACCGCTATTATGGCCGATTTTGGCGATGATTACTGGTTGGCGGCTGATCGTGATGGCCGGTTTCCCGAAGAATTCTATGCTGCAATCGCTGCTGGTGGCTGGCTTGGAATTGCCATGCCCGAGGCCTATGGCGGCGCCGCGCTTGGAATTTCCGAAGCGGCGTTGATGATGCAGAAAATTGCTGAAACAGGCGGCGGTATGGCGGCGGCATCGGCAGTTCATATCAATATTTTTGGACCGCACCCGATTGTGGTTTATGGCACCGAGGCACAGCGCGCCGAATGGTTGCCGCCGCTGATCAAGGGCGAGGTTAAATGCTGCTTTGGGGTGACCGAACCTGATGCCGGACTGGATACGGGTAATATTCGCACGCGCGCTGACAAGGTTGAGGGCGGCTATCTTGTGTCTGGGCAGAAAATCTGGACATCGACCGCCAAGGTTGCTTCTAAAATTCTGCTGCTGGCACGCACCAGCCAGCCCGATCCTGCGGCGCGGCGAACTGACGGGTTGACGCTGTTCTATACTGATCTTGATCGGAACCGCATCGAGGTGCGCGAGATCGAAAAAATGGGGCGCGCGGCGGTTGATAGTAATCAGATTTTCATTGATGGGTTGATGGTTCCAGAGGCGCACCGGATCGGCGAAGAGGGCAAGGGGTTTTCCTATCTTCTGGATAGTCTGAATCCTGAACGGATTTTAATCGCTGCCGAGGCGCTTGGCATTGGCAAGACGGCGCTTCGCCGGGCTGTGGACTATGCTGGCGAGCGCATTGTTTTTGGCCGCCCTATCGGACAAAATCAAAGCATTCAGCATCCGCTTGCCGAAAGCTGGATTGAGCTTGAAGCAGCCAGTCTGCTGATTGCCAAGGCGGCAAATTTATATGATAGCGGTGCGCCAGCTGGCGGTATGGCGAATGCGGCAAAATATTTTGCCGCTGAGGCAGGATTTAAGGCGGCAACAAATGCAGTGATGACGCTTGGCGGCATGGGCTATGCCAAGGAATATCATGTCGAGCGCCTGCTTCGCGAATCGCTGATTCCGCGCCTTGCACCGGTCAGTGCGCAAATGGTGCTAAACTATATTGGCGAGCGTGTGCTTGGTTTGCCAAAATCATATTAGGGCATCAGCCTTGACCAGTGGCCCCGTTGGGCGACATGGTTGGGCGACATGGTTGGGCGACAAGAATCAGGGGCGTTAAGTAAAACATGACAATAGCAAAATCAAATTTGGGTCAGCACGCGCTTGAGGGGGTTAAGGTGATTGATTTGACCCGCGTTCTGGGCGGCCCCTATGCCACGCAGATTCTGGCTGATCATGGCGCCGAGATTATCAAAATTGAGGCGGCAAGCGGTGATGAGGTTCGTGGGTGGGGGCCTCCATTTGCCCGTGATATGGCGTCGTATTTTATCAATGTGAACCGCAACAAGAAATCCATTGTCATTGACCTTGCCAGCGCGGCTGGCCGTGATCTGTTGCTGCGGCTTCTAGAAGACGCCGATATATTGATTGATAATTTCAAGACGGGCACTCTGGAAAAATGGGGTATTGGCTATGAGGATGTTTTAAAGGACCGCTTTCCCCGGCTTATCCATTGCCGCATATCAGGGTTTGGCGCGACCGGGCCGCTAGGCGGTGCGCCCGGTTATGATGCGGTAATTCAGGCGATGACTGGCATGATGTCGATCAATGGAATGGCCGAAAGCGGATCGGTTCGTCTTGGCGCGCCAATCGTTGATATGGGAACGGGGCTATATTGCGTGATCGGGATTTTGATGGCTCTTCACGAACGTCAAACATCAGGTCTTGGTCAATATATCGACATGACGCTTTATGACTCGGCGCTGGCCTTGATGCATCCGCATAATGCCAATTATTTTCTAAGCAAGAAACCGGGGCGCGCCACCGGCAATTCGCATCCGAACATTTCGCCCTATGATAAATTTGCAACCGCGACCAATGATATTTTTATCGGGATCGGGAATAATCGTGCGTTTCGCCGCCTGTGTGACGCGCTTGGCGAGGGTGAAATTGCCGATGATCCGCGCTTTGCTGATAATGCCGACCGCGTGGTCAATCGTGCGGCCTTGACCGATTTGCTGACCACGGCGCTGGCCAAGGTCGATGGGGCATCATTTGCCGAAACTCTGCTTGCTGCCGGGGTGCCGGCCGGCCCGGTGCGTAATATCGAAGAAGCCCTGCTGCATCCGCAAACGGCCGAACGCGAAATGGTGCTTGCGCGGGATGATTATCAGGGGGTTGCCTCGCCAATTAAATTCAGCCGGTCACGCGAAGTTGGGGTTGCTGGCTTACCGCCGGCGCTTGGCGAGCATACGCGTGAGGTGCTGGTGGCGGCGGGCCTTAGTGATGCAGAAATTGATGCCTTGATCGCCGCCGGAACGATTGTTGTGGCCGAGGGCTGACGCTGTTGATGGGCGCGTTGCTAAGATTTTCATTTTGTCATGGTTTTTAAAATAGGGGGAGATATTCAATGACAAAGGCCAGCGCTGAATCCAATCGTGGGTTTCAATCAAAGAACGCGCCACGCATCGCCGTCGTTGGGGCGGGTGCGATGGGCTCGGTCTATGCCGGATTGTTCGCCGAGGCTGGATATCAGACATCGGTAGTTGATCTCTGGGGCGACCATATCACCGCCATTGGGGCAAACGGGCTGCATCTTGAAGGGGCTAGTGGTGACCGCATAATCAACGGCATTACAGCGGTTCACCAAATTGCCGATCTTGGCCCGATTGATCTTTTTGTGATTGCCACCAAGGCCAATGGCGTCGGCAGCGCGGCGGCTGAAATCGCCAAAATCATGCAGCCAGACGCACTGGTTCTGACAATCCAGAACGGGCTTGGTGCGGGCGAGCGGATTGCCCAATTCATGCCAACCGATAACGTGCTGCTTGGGGTTGCCGAAGGGTTTGGCGCGTCAATCAAGGGGCCGGGTCACATCCATCATAACGCGATGCGCCAGATTCGGATCGGCGAAATGGATGGCGGTATGACTGACCGGTTGGTCTGGGTTGAATCACTATGGCAAGGGGCGGGTTTTAAAGCCAAGGCGTTTGCTGATATTCATCAGCTTGTCTGGGAAAAATTTATTTGCAATGTCATGTGCAGTGCGCCGTCAGTGGCATTTGACTGCACAATCGGCCAGCTGTTCAGCGATGATGACCGGCGTGCGGTGGCGCTTGGCTGTATGCTTGAGGCTTATGAAATCGGGCGGGCACGTGGCGTGGCATTTTCCTTTAGCGATGCAGTTGCCTATGGCACCAAATTTGCCGCCGATATGCCCAACGCCAATCCGTCAATGCGGCTTGATCATATGGCTGGCAAACGATCCGAGATTGACGCGATCAACGGCATGGTGCCGGTGCTTGGCCGTGAAATGGGCATTAAGACACCCTATAATGATACGCTGGTTGCACTGGTGCGGGCGCGTGAGGCAAATTTCGCCGGATAGGATGAGGCGCAGGCTATAAGATGCGCATATCGTCCGAAAAGTTTCCCTATAGCTTGAGGGGCACAAATTTGGGGGCGGCCACGCCGTCTATTAGCACATTTAATAAAGCTGGCCCTTGATACGCGCTGGCGGCGGCAAGGGCGGCGTCCAGATCATCGTCCGGCCCAACCGTTTTGCCAAAGGCGCCAAGGCCGATTGCCGCCGCTGCATAATCGGCTTTTTCATCAAGCTCGCAGCCATAGACGCGGTCCGGTCCATAGGTGTCAATCTGGATTTGCACCTCGGCATTCCAGCGGTAGTCATTGCCAATGATCGCGGTGATATTGGCGTTTGTGCGCACGGCTGTATGCATCTCGCCAAGATAAAATCCTGCCGTTCCATCGCCCATCACCAGAAAAATCTGCGCATCCGGTGCGGCAATCGCGGCGCCAATCGCATAGGCAATACCGCCACCAATTGCGCCTGATGGGCCATTGATTATGCGGCGTGGGGCAACGCATCCGGCCTGAACCCATTGGCAAAATTCGCCGCCATCGGCGATTAGAATCGGCGCTGGGGCGCGGTTAATCGCTGCCTGTAACTGTGTGGTCAGGGCGGCTGGATGCCGGCCTTTGCCGTCCGCCTGCCAGTCAAGACGGCGGGTAATTGATGCACTGATTGCGGCCGGCCAATGATCGGCGCCTACATTAATATCACGATCGGTAATTGCGGCGGCAAGCTGGGTCATCGCCGCCGGAATGCTGCCAGTGCGCATAAGCTGGATAGGGTTTTTGTCATGCGCCGGATTTGGTGCGGCCTGATCGTCGGTCAAAATCGAGATAATCGGCGTTCCTGCGGTAATCCTGCCACCGGCATGAATGCCGGTGGAATAATCTGCCAGCTTTCCAAGATGAATGATCAGATCGGCGGCTTTTAGCGTGGTTGTCAGATCGCCGTAAAAACTATCGGAAAGACCGCGGGCTGACTCAAGACAGATAACCGGCAGTCCCAACGCCGCCTCAAGCGCGGCATTAACGGCTGGTTGGCGGGTTTTATTTGCCTGCGGGCCGGTTATGAAAAGCGGGCATTTCGCCGCCTCAATTGCACGAATAATATGGTCAAGATCATCGTGGCTAACGCCTGATGCAGGGGGTATTGCGGTTACCGCAGCCGGTTCTAAATCTGTGGTTGGTGATAACATATCAAAGGCGAGCGCAAGATGCACTGGCCCCGGGCTGCCACCAAGGGCGGCGGTAATACACCGTTCTAATTCGGGCAGGATCGCGGCCGCCGCATTTGGCCGTGTTGAATATTTGGTGATTGGTGCGGTAACCGAACATTGATCGAGTTCTTGAAAGCCGCCCCGCCCGTCCATGTTCACAGCAGCGTCCCCACTAATCAGCAAAACCGGACTTTCTGAACGCGCCGCCGAATAAAGCGCCGAGACCGCATTTAATAACCCCGGGCCAGCCGTCACCAAGGCGACGCCAATTTTGCCGGTGATTTGGGCGTAGGCTTCGGCCATATAGACAGCAGCGCCTTCATGGCGGGTATGAATGATGCGAATATCGGCATCAATACACGCATCATAAAGCGGCATGATCTGGTTGCCGGACAGGCTGAAAATAACCTCGACACCATTATTGGCTAGCGTTTGAATAAGAGCAGAAGAAGCTGATGGCATGATGAGGCTCGGT
>RGCC01000031.1 GCA_009919335.1 Alphaproteobacteria bacterium | reverse complement strand
TTATGATCTTGTTGTGCCAACCGCCGATTTTCTGGCGCGTGGCCGCCAGTCAGGTGTTTATGCCGACATGGATTACAGCCGCATTGCCAATGCTAAAAACCAAAACCCGCAGGTGCAGTCATTGGCGAACAAGCAGATGCAAGACGACAAGGCCGGTCTGGTTTATATGTGGGGAACAACTGGCATTGCCTATAATGAAAAGAAAATTAACAAGGTGCGTCCGCATTTGCGCTATATCCATTCCAGCCAGTCAATCAATGATATGGCGAATGGTGATATCTGTGCCGCGATCATGTGGTCAGGTGATGCGTTTCAGGCGGCAGCGCGCGCCGAGGAAGCCAATAATGGTCATGTGATCAATTATTACATTCCATCCGAAGGCACGAATATGTGGTTTGACATGATGGCAATCCCGGCTGATGCAAAGAATGTCGATAATGCATATCGGTTTATTGATTACATGATGCGGGCTGATGTGGCGGCAAATAACGTCAATTATGTCTGGTACGCTAGTGGTAACGAAGCTGCTGAAGCAAAGATTGACCCTGAGATTCTGTCGCATCCGGGCATCTATCCAAGCAAGGAAACACGCAAAAATCTGTTTGTCACGCCGGTCTATGACGCCGCGCTTGACCGGATTGTCAATCGGGTATGGTCACGCTTTACCAGCGGTAGCTAGGGCATAAAAACAAAAGCCTCGGCCGCCCTTTATGCCGGTTCCTCGCGAGGGGCGGCTAAAGGGCGCGCCACAGGGCTGTTTGAGAGAGGTTTGGCGGGGCCTGAATATCTGCCAAGCCTGCAGGATAGGATGCAAATGGCTCCCTTCATAAGGTTGAAATCCATTTCCAAATCTTTTGCTGATGTTGTTGCGGTGGATAATCTGTCGCTGGATATCGAAAAGGGAGAGTTGTTTTGCCTGCTTGGCGCGTCGGGCTGTGGTAAAAGCACACTCTTGCGGCTGTTAGCCGGGTTCGAGTCGCCAACGACGGGAACGATTGAAATTGACGGGCATGATATGGCCGGGGTTGCCCCTGCCGACAGGCCGGTAAATTTCATGTTTCAGAATTATGCGTTATTCCCGCATATGAGTGTGGCTGGCAATATTGGCTATGGTTTGCGCCGCGCTGGACTGCGCGGTGATGCGCTTGGCGAACGGGTCGATGCGCTGCTTAAACTGGTGCGGTTGCAAAATCTTGGCAGCCGCAAGCCGCATCAACTTTCCGGCGGCCAGCGCCAGCGCGTGGCACTGGCACGCGCTCTGGCCCGGCGTCCAAAGCTGTTATTGCTTGATGAACCGCTTGCTGCGCTGGATAAGAAACTGCGTGAAGATACCCAGTTTGAGCTGGTCGATATTCAAGAAAAACTAGGCACGACTTTCATTGTGGTGACGCATGACCAAGAAGAGGCGATGACGCTGGCTGGTCGTATCGGGATTATGGATGCAGGCCAGCTGGTTCAAGTTGATGAACCGCGCAAGCTTTACGAGCGCCCAAAAAACAGTTTTGTTGCCGATTTTCTGGGCACTATCAGCTTTGTCGACGGGGTTGTTGGGCAGCGGGATAAAACCGGAATTACGCTTGATGGCGATCTTAAAATTCGCGCGCTGACCGATCTTGACCTTGCGGTTGGCAAGGCGGTCAAACTGGCAATTCGGCCGGAAAAAATCTATCTTAGCCGAACCGCCAGCGGCGCGTCCAATGAGATTGAAGTGGTGGTTGAGGATCTTGCCTATTTGGGGTTTGCGACAAATTACCGGGTCAAGACACCGTCAGGTCAGATGTTCAAATTACAGCAGCAACAGCGCCGCAGCACCGAGGCGCCGCTTAGCTGGGGCGAGACGGGCTATGTGCATTTTGACCCGCAAGACGTTATCGTGCTTGAGGATTGATCATGGTGCGGGGGCTGGTCAGATATGTTGCGCATCTTCCTGCGGTGACGGGTCGCCGTCTGGTGATTGCGCTGCCGCTGATCTGGCTAGCTGTATTCTTTTTCCTGCCGCTTGTTGAAACGCTGCAAGTTTCCTTTACCACGCCGCGCCGTGGTATTCCGCCCTATGCCCCATTATGGGGATTTGGCGATGACGGGTTTTTCACCAATTTCACCACCGGCAATTATGAGCTTTTATTGCAATATTGGTCGGATTATTTCGGTCCGGCGCTGAACAGCATAAAGCTGGCATTCTTCTCGACTCTGGTCTGTTTGGCCTTTGCCTATCCGATGGCGTGGTGGATCGCCCGCAGCACAGAAAAATGGCGGACGGTTTTGTTGGTGATGGTGATGCTGCCATTCTGGACATCCAGCCTGTTGCGGCTTTATGCGTTGATCGGATTGTTAAACCCCAATGGATTTATCAATGCAGCCGGATTATGGCTGGGGTTGATTGACGCGCCAATCCAGATGATGCAGACCGATTTTTCAATCTATATCGGGATGGTGCTGACCTATCTGCCATTGATGATCCTTCCACTTTATGCAGTGATGGTGCGCCTTGATGCAGATTTGCTTGCGGCGGCGGCCGATCTTGGTGCCTCGGGTCCAGAAATTTTCCGCACGATCATTCTGCCCCTTACCGTTCCGGGCATTGTGGCTGGCAGTCTGCTGGTATTTATTCCGGCGGTCGGCGAATTTGTGATTCCGGCGCTGCTTGGTGGGCCAGACCAATTGATGATGGGCAAGGTTCTCTGGACTGAATTTTTCCGTAATCGTGACTGGCCGGTGGCGTCGGCAATTGCGATGCTGTTGCTGGCAATCCTGACCGTGCCGATCATCTATGCCCGTTATCAAGATGGCCGCGAGACAGCCGCCGACGGGCCCGAGCAACCAGCGGAGGCCAAGTGATGGGACGGATGAACGGTCTTGTATTATCGCTTGGCGCGCTGGGATTTGGCATTTTATATCTGCCGATCATCGTGATGATTATCTATAGTTTTAACGCCGGAAAACTGGTTTCAGTCTGGTCCGGTGCGTCGCTGAAATGGTATGCTAGCTTGCTGGAGAATGATCAGCTTTTATCGGCGTTTGGGACGTCGTTGCTGATTGCGGTCTGGGCTGCGACCATTGCCACAATTTTTGGGATTTGCATTGCTGTTGCCTTTGTGCGGTTTGGCAATTTCCGGTCACGACTGGCGCTAAGCGCGATTGCGAGTGCCCCGCTGGTAATGCCGGAAATTGTAACTGGCCTGTCGATGCTGCTGTTGTTTATTTCAATGGAAAGCCTGTTTGGCTGGCCGGCAGGACGCGGTGTCGACACTATTATCATTGCCCATGCGACCTTTGGGATGTGTTTTGCCGCGGTGGTGGTTCAAGCGCGGTTGCGCGATTTTGATATGGCGATCGAAGAGGCCGCCGCCGATCTTGGTGCGCGCCAGCCGTTTATCTTTTTATCGATCACCTTGCCAGTGATCGCCCCGGCGGTTGTGGCGGCGTGGCTGCTGGCCTTCACGCTTAGTTTTGATGATCTGGTGATCGCCAGCTTTGTCAGCGGCCCGGGCAGTTCAACCTTGCCGATTTTGGTGTTTTCCAAGGTTCGACTTGGCGTTACACCGGAAATCAACGCGCTTGCCACTGTGATGATACTTGTTGTTGCGATTGCGGTCATTGGCGCAAGCTGGGTGCTACGCTGCCGGCTAGCTGCCCGCAGTCCGGATTGAGACGCCCAAGATGAGCCAAAAATGATGGGGCAAGAATGATGGGCCAAAAATGATGGGGCAAGAATGAGTAAAACCGATGGTGATGCGGCATTCCGCATGAAACAAAATGACCAGACCCTGCGTGAGATGACCTATGGGGGGGCGCTGAGTTTTGCACGGCGGCGTTACAGCCGGGATTTAGACGGGGTTGATGTTGTGGTTAGCGGCATACCCCCCTATGATAGCGCGGTGACCTATCGTTCGGGCTGTCGGCTTGGCCCGCGTGCTATTCGCGCCGGATCGGTGCAGCTTGCTGAATTGGCGCATTTCCCCTTTGGATTTAACCCGTTTGACCATCTTTCAGTGATTGATTTTGGGGATTGTTTTCTTGATCCGCACCACCCCCATACGGTGTTTGACAGCATCACTGATCATGCTGATAGGATTATCGCGGCCGGGGCAAAGATGCTTAGCCTTGGCGGTGATCATGCCATTGCCTACCCGTTGTTGAAAGCGCATGCCAAGGCCTATGGGCCGGTGGCGCTTGTTCAGTTTGACGCGCATTGTGACACATGGCCCGATGATGGGGTGGCGTTTGATCACGGAACAATGTTTGCCAGAGCTGTTGCCGAGGGCATCATTGATGTCGATAAATCCACGCAAGTTGGCCTGCGCACCTATAATGACAGCGATCATGGTTTTGAAATTCTGACCAGCCCATGGGTGCATCGCAAAGGTATTGATGCTGCTATTGATATTGTGTGTGAACGCGCTGGCGGGGCGCCGGTCTATCTATCGTTTGATATTGATGGTCTTGATCCGGCTTTTGCGCCGGGCACGGGAACACCGGTTGCAGGCGGCCTTGCCAGCTGGCAGGGGCTTGAGTTTGTGCGCGGGCTAGAGCCACTTGATTTGATCGGTATGGATGTTGTCGAGGTGGCACCAGCCTATGATCATGCTGAGATCACCGCAATTGCTGCGGCAAATATGGCGTTTGACTGGCTGGCGGTTCTGGCAAAGAAAAAGGGCGCGACGGCAAAGCCGGTTGGGCGGCTTTAATGCGCTGATCATGCCGATGGGTGCGCCGGTTTGAGACCCAATTCGTCCAAAAATTTCGGTGATCTAGAGGCGTAGATAATCGCGCATCTTGTACCAGCTCATGCCAATGGCGAGCGCCGGTGTGCGGAAAAGCCCACCGGGAAATGGCAAGTGACGAAGCTTGCTCAAAATATTAAAGAGCCGCGATTGCCCCATGATATGTTGCGCCAGAAGAGTTCCGGCAAGTCCGGTTAACGCAACCCCGTGACCAGAAAATCCCTGCACAAAATAAACCCCGTCGCCAGCAGTACCAAAATGCGGTATCCGGTTGACCGTAATGCCAATTTTGCCCGACCATACCGCGGCTGTTTCACAGTCGGCAAGCTCGGGGAATACTTGGATCATGCGCTGACGCAGGTCGCTTTCAACATTGCCGAGATTGACGTTGGTGTAGCTGGCACGCCCACCAAAAATCATCCGCCCATCCGCGTCAATCCGGTAATAATTCAGCGCGGTATTGCAATCAGCGACAGCGGCGCGTTGGGGTAGAATATGCGCGATCAGATTGTCTGACAGCGGTGTGGTAGCAAGCACTGACGAGGTAACCGGGGCAAGGCGGCGGGTCATCTTGGCCGTGCCAACATTCTGCAAATAAGCATTACCGCATAACAGAACAAATTTTGCCTTTACCGTTTGCCCATCGGCAAGGACAAGCCTTTTGAGCGGCGTGTTCTTTGTGCCCCCACCCATTACGTCATTATGATTTGATTTATTCACGGTCTCCAGTGACGTGACAACCGCATGTTCGAAAATGCGAACGCCGGCTTTGCTGGCAGCGCGTGCCAATCCATCAAGATATTTCAGTGGCTGGATATGTCCGCTGCCGGCATCATGCAACGCGCCGACATAGGCATTGGTGCCAATATGCGCCCCAAGCGCATCCGGGCTGTCCAGAACGGTAAAATCATCATAGCCCTCGGCCTGCCATTCCTTATGCATTGCCAGCAAATCCTGCATCTGGCGGTTATGCAAGGCGGCATGGAGATAGCCAAACCGCAAATCACAATCAATATTATGGGCCTTAACCCGGTGGCGCAGCAGGTCAACCGCATTCATGCCCGCATCCCAAACCAGCTTTGCCTCATCGGCTGGTAATTGCCGGCTAATGTGATGAAAATCATTGGACCAGCCCTGACAGACATGACCGCCATTACGGCCCGATCCACCGCTGCCGATAACACTGGCTTCGAGAAGCACAACATCATGCCCGTTTTCGGCAAGCGTCAATGCTGCTGTCATGCCGGTAAAGCCGCCACCGATAATGGCAATTTCGCAATCAAGATTGCCGCTTGGTGTGGCAAATTCTGGCCGCGCCGGAATTGATGTTGCATAGATGGAATTGAGCTCTGTCATGGTGCCGATTTTACTTGCAGATTGCCGGTCGCGCCGGTTAGGTGTTTTTGCCAATCAGACCGATTGCGATCCTCTTGTAACAATAGTAGTCTGTGATGGTAAATATGCGCAAGTATAGTTGGGATGCCATTTAAGGCACAACCGGACAAAGAGATAAGGCCTGATCGCCATATCTGATCGCCATATCTGATCGCCATATCTGATTGCCGTATCTGATTGCCGGAGTTGATTGATATAGCTGAATAAGGCGATTGCCGTCGGGCGTATTTTTCCGGTTACCCTGATAAATGCGCATATTTGCTGTTTATTTGTTTTAGATATGAAACTGCTTAATATTTCGATTTGGATGGATTTACCATGCAGGATATGACGACCCAAGATTGGCGCGAGCTTGACGCCTCACATCATTTAGCGCCGTTTACCGATTATCGGGAATTGCGTGCGGCTGGAACCCGTGTCATCACCCATGCGCAGGGTCACTATATCTATGATAGTGACGGCAATAAAATTATGGATGCGATGGCTGGCTTGTGGTGTGTCAATGTTGGCTATGGGCGGCATGAATTGGTGGATGCCGCGACATCGCAGATGACCAAGCTGCCCTATTATAATAATTTTTTCAAAACCAGTAATCAGCCGATCATTGCCTTGTCTAAGCGTTTGGTCGATCTGACACCGGATGGTCTGAACAATGTATTTTATGCAAATTCCGGATCAGAGGCGAATGATACGATTATCCGCATGGTTCGGCATTTCTGGGCGCTTGCTGGCAAGCCCGAGAAAAAGACCATTATCGCCCGCACCTACGGCTATCACGGCAGCACAATCATGTCGGCCAGCATGGGCGGTATGACGGCAATGCATGAGCAGGCGGCACAGGCACCTGACTTTACCCATATCAACCCGCCTTACGGATTTTTATATCAGGGCAATCTTGATGAGGCGGCGTTTGCCACGCAGGCGGCTAGCTGGCTTGAGGATAAAATTGCCGAGATCGGTGCCGATCATGTTGCGGCCTTTATCGCCGAGCCGATCCAAGGTGCTGGTGGTGTGATTATCCCGCCTGCCGGTTACCTAAAGCAGGTTGAGGCAATTTGCCGGAAGCATGATGTTCTGTTCATTGTCGATGAGGTGATTACCGGATTTGGGCGAACCGGTCATTGGTTTGCCAGTCACGGTATGGATTTATCGCCTGATATGATGACCCTTGCCAAGGGTTTGACGTCGGGCTATGTGCCGATGTCTGCAGTGATGGTTGGTGACAGGGTGGCTGAGCGGCTTATTGCCGATGGCGGGGAATTCTATCATGGGTTTACCTATTCGGGTCATCCGGTTGCAGCAGCGGTGGCACTGGCTAACCTTGATTTGATTGAACGCGATGGTCTGGTGGAAAAAATCCTTAATGATACTGGCCCCTATCTGGCATCTGCACTGGCCCCGCTTGCAGCGCATCCGCTGGTTGGCGAGGTGCGCAGCTTTGGCTTGTTAGGTGCGATTGAACTGGTCAAGGATAAGGCAGGCCCGGTGCTGTTTGATCCGGTTGGTGAGGTCGGGGTTATGTGCCGTGATCACGCAATCAAAGGAGGGTTGATGGTGCGGGCGGTTCGTGACGCGATGATTATGTCACCGCCATTGACCTTTGAGCGTGATGATATCGATCTGATGATCGCAAAAATATCAACCGCACTCGATCAGACCTTTGAAGATTTACAGGCGCGATAGGAAAGAAAATGGGATTCGATATGGACGCATGGCTGAAAGATCAGGGCATTACCGAAGTGGAATGTCTGGTCAGTGATATTTCGGGTATTGCTCGCGGCAAAATTCTGCCGGTAAATAAATTCATATCTGCACAGAATACCGGCGGATTACGCTTGCCGGAATATGTCTTTGGTCAGTCGGTCACTGGTGAATATTATGACAGTGAAGTGCTGGATGAAATTGGCCGTGATGTCATATTGCGGCCTGATATTTCAACCTGCCGGCTGGTGCCATGGTATGATGAGCCAACGGCGCAGATTATCCATGATGCGGTTCATCAGGATGGAACAGATGTAACGTTTTCGGCGCGGGCGGTGCTGAAATCGGTTTTGGCGCTGTTTGATAAGGCGGGACTAGAGCCGGTGATTGCCCCTGAGCTTGAGTTTTTTCTGGTCAAGCAAAGCAGTGATGCCAATGCGCCGCTGGTCACGCCAACCGGCAGGTCGGGCCGTGCTGAAAAGGCGCGTCAGGCCTATGGCATTGATGCGGTGAATGAATTTGACCCGCTGTTCGAAGAAATTTACGACCATTGCGAGCTGCAAAAGCTGGATATTGATACGCTAAGCCATGAAGCTGGCGCGGCGCAGATGGAAATCAATTTCAATCATGGCAAGGCGCTTGATCTTGCCGATCAGGCTTTTTTGTTCAAACGGACGGTCCGTCAGGCTGCGATCAACCATAATCTGCATGCGACCTTCATGGCAAAGCCAATGCAAGAACAGCCGGGCAGCGCTATGCATGTTCATGCCTCGGTTAAATCAAAGGTGACGGGGAAAAACATCTTTTCCAATGATGATGGTGACGAAAGCGATGATTTCTATCATGCGGTTGCCGGTATGCAGCGTTACCTGAGTGGGGCGATGGCGTTAATGGCGCCTTATGTGAATTCTTATCGGCGGCGGACGGGTACCGAGGATTCGCCTGCCAATCTTGCGTGGGGTATGGATAACCGGACAGTTGGATTGCGGGTGCCACTTGGTGATCCGAAGAACCGGCGGATCGAAAACCGTATTCCGGGGGCTGACGCCAATCCGTATTTGGCGATTGCTGCAACCTTGGCCGCGATCTGGCTGGGGCTGCAGGAAAAGCGTCGTCCAACCCGCCCGCGCAAAATCAGTGGTGAAGATCTGGAAACCTTGCCGCGTAATCTTGACGTGGCGCTTGATGCGTTGGAACGAGCAAAGCCCTTGCACAGCGTTCTTGGCAAGGAATTTGTCGCGTTGTTTGTTGAGGTAAAACGCGCTGAAGCCGAGGCGTTTCTTGAAGTGATCAGCCCGTGGGAGCGTGAATATCTGTTGCTGAATGTCTAGGGTGGCGGGGGTTAGTCTAGACCGAACGGCAATCGGCGCATAGGCCGGTGATTTCAATGACCTTGTGCGCGGCCTGAAATTTGCGATCATCGCCTAGTGCCTGCAATGTTTTATCAATACTGGCATCGGTGAATTCATTGGCACGCTCGCATTGGGTGCAAAGCATGAAAATGCTAACCTCACTGCCGCCGCAATCATGCAATTGGCATGCGACAAAGCCGTTTACACTTTCAATCCGGTGAACCGCGCCGCGTTCCACCAGCTTGCCTAGCGCGCGGTAAACCTGAAGCGGCGCGCGGATGCCCTTATCACGAAGCGCGTCAAGAATATTATACGCGCTTAACGGCCGGTCAGCCTGACATAGCAGGGTATAAACAAGGGTCTCATTTTGCGTCATGGCCTACCTCGTCTTGATGGGTGTGGGGGCGCATATTGGCATTGGCCGGCCGTCGGCGTGGCACAAAGCTGAGGCCAAGCAATAACAATCCACCAGCCAGAATAATGGCAGGGCCCGATGGTATGTCAAATTCGGCCGAGCCATAAAGCCCGGCAATCACCCCGATCACGCCAAGCAATGACGCCAATCCAGCCATCATTTCGGGGCTGCTGACCAGTCGCCGCGCCGCCGCCGCCGGAATGATCATCAGCGCGGTGATCAGCAACACGCCAACAAGCTTGACCGCAATCGAGACCACCAGGGCAATCAGCATCATAAACAGCCATTCAGCCCGCTGTGGAGACAGGCCTTCAGCCTCGGCGATTTCCGGACTTAACGTCGCCGCAATCAGGCGTCGCCATTGCCAGATAATAATTGCCAATATTGCGCCGCCGCCAGCGTAAATCACCAAAAGGTCGGTGGTATCAACTGCCAAAATATCACCAAATAAAAGCCCGTTCACATCGAGGCTGCGACCGCCTGTAAGTGAGATTAGCACCAGCCCAAGCGCCAATGTCGAATGTGCCAATATTGCCAAGATCGTATCGGATGAAAGGCTGGGTGTGCGTTTGGCAATCATCAGCGCAATACAGCTTGCCAGCGTCACGAGCGGAACGCCAACGAGGGGCGAAATATCAATAAGGATCGCCAAGGCAATTCCCAGCAGCGCCGCATGCGCTAAGGTGTCGCCGAAAAAGGCCATTTTGCGCCAGATAATCAAACAGCCGAGCGGCCCAACAATAACCGCCAGACCGATGCCCGCAAACAGCGCGCGGATGAAAAAATCGTCAAACATGATCATGCCCGCGCCGCAAGTCATCGCTTTGCTCAGGCTGGCAACCCGTGCTGATTGACCCGTCGGCATGCTGAACCGTACCATCGGGAAGATGGATATGGTCATGGTCATGCTGATAAACTGCCAGCGCTGCAGTATCATGCGCGCCGAATAACCGCAGATATTCCGGATTGCTGACAACCGAATCCGGGCTGCCGCTACAACAGATATGACCGTTCAAACAGAGAACAGTATCAGTGTCAGCCATCACAATATGTAAATCATGCGAAATCATCAGAACGCCGCAACCGGTGGTATCGCGAATCTGTTTGATAAGATTATACAGCATGACCTCACTCGCGAAATCAACGCCTTGAACCGGCTCGTCCAGTACCAGAAGATTGGGCTGGCGCACCATCGCACGGGCCAGCAATGCGCGCTGAAATTCACCGCCCGATAAATCCTGCACAAATGCATCGCCAAGGTGCAAAATGCCAACCGCATCAAGGGCGCGCCGTTTCGCTTCAACGGAGACCATGGCGGTCAGGTCCAAAAGCCGGTTCACCCGCATTGGCAACGCTGGATCAATATGCAGTTTTTGCGGCACATAGCCAACACGCAACCCAGTTTGGCGCAGAACGCGCCCTTCACTGGCACGCAATGTACCGACAACCAGCTGCGCGGTGGTGCTTTTGCCAGCGCCGTTCGGGCCAATGATGGTTACGATCTCGCCAGCGCGCATGCGCAAATCAATGCCGCGCACCAGCCAGCGATTATCACGCCTGACACCGGCATTCTCGAGGGTGATTAAATCATTGGGTTCGCGCGTCATAAAAAGCCTAGGCCTGATCATCAAAATAGATAATGTTATAATATAACATATGCGCCATAAAACCTAGTGGTTAGTATAACCGATAAACAGCAACGCTGGCAGAACTGATAAATTGTCAGCATCAGCCAGTGTAGATTTTGCCACGTGATGCTGTTATGTGTGATGCGGGTATTTCTGGGGCTTGTTGCGTTAATGACAGCCTGTTTTTGTTTCATCACCTGATTAAATATCAGGGTTTTTGCTGGGGTTCGTTACCATGACTCACCTGACCATTCGCCGCCCGGATGATTGGCATTTGCACCTTCGTGATGGGGCCATGCTTGCCGCGGTTATTGATGATACATCGCGTCATTTCGGCCGCGCCATTATCATGCCGAATCTGGTTCCGCCGGTGGTAACAGGCGCCGATGCGGCGGCCTATCGTGAACGGATTATGGGATGTGTAAATCCCGCTCATGATTTCACGCCGTTGATGACGCTTTATCTAACAGAGACAACCCAGCCGGACGATGTTGTGGCGGCGGCAAAGGCTGGACTGATCCATGCGGTCAAGCTGTATCCGGCTGGAGCGACCACCAATTCGGCATCGGGTGTGCGTGATCTGGACAAGGTAATCGCGGTGCTAGACGCAATGGCCGAAATTGGTTTGCCGCTTTGTGTGCATGGTGAAGTGACCGACCCGCAGGTTGATATTTTTGATCGCGAGGCGGTATTTATTGAAACTGTGCTGGAACCGTTACGCAATCGCATCCCTGATTTGCGGGTGGTGCTGGAACATGTGACGACCAGTGACGGTGTCGATTACGTCAAATCTGCCGGTGCTAATATCGCTGCCACGATTACAACGCATCATTTATTTATTAATCGAAATCACATTCTGGCAGGCGGAATTCGCCCGCATTATTATTGCCTGCCGGTGGCAAAGCGTGAAAGCCATCGCCGTGCATTAGTCGCGGCGGCAGTTTCTGGCGATAGCAGTTTCTTCCTTGGTACTGACAGCGCACCGCATCTTGACGCGGCCAAACTTATGGCCTGTGGCTGTGCCGGTATTTACACGGCACCAAACACCATGTCATGTCTTGCCCATGTGTTTGAGGCCGAAGATGCGCTTGACCGTTTGGAAGGCTTTACCTCGCTACATGGGCCAGCATTTTACCGCCTGCCGGTCAATGAAAGCCGGATGACCCTGATAAAGCAGGATACGCCGGTGATCTATCCACAAAGCCGCACCACGCCAGACGGAAACAAAGACAATCCAAGCAAGACATACAGCAAATGGCAGCTTGATAAATTCCAGCGGCTGTAAGGCGGTAATATCGACCAGTCGATAGGCGCGGGTAAAGCATAGATGCGCAATCGTTCCGGACAGTGCCATCGCCCATAGATAGATCCAGTTCTCAAGGCTGGGCCATTGCCAGACGCCCATTGCCGGTATTAGCGCCAGCGGGGCCTGCATTGCCACCATCCAGAATACGATCGCTTCGGGGGTTTCAGTTGCGGTTAGTTTCTTGACGATCAATGATGCCATCGCAATTGATAGCGCGCTGGCAAGTGCCATCATCGCGCCAACCGAAATCTCGGTAAAGCCGGGCTGTAGGATGATCAATGTTCCAAGAAACCCGACCGCAATTGCCGCAATGCGTCGTGCCCGGATCACTTCGCCAAGGAATAATACCGCGCCAATGGTAACAAATAATGGGCCGGTAAAGCCAAGTGCCGTCATCTGTGCCAGCGGAATTAGCGTCAAGGCGGTAAAGCCACAAAACATACCGCCAAAATTAATCAGGGCGCGCAGAAAAAATAATTTTGGTTTCTGCATTCGGATGCTTGATCTGCCCATCCGCATAATGAGCGGCATCAACAAAACCATCGCCAGCGCATTGCGGAAAAATACGACTTCGATTACCGGCAGACCGGCGGCAGATAGGCGGATAAAGATGCCCATAGAGGTAAACATGAAAAGCGCCGCAACCATCAAGATTGTGGCGCGCATCTGCGGCGGCAAATTTTGAAAGGCCAGAGACAATTGCATAGTTTACCGGCATCGTTGAGGCGGAATCAAATCAATCGAAATAGGATTGTTTGACCCCTAGATACCTTCAGCCTAGGCGCGAAATGAATTCAGCGTCAATGGGTGTTATCTAGCTGGCTAGCTTGGTCGCTGCCCAGTCATCAAGCGCCGTCACATAGGCTTTATACTCGTCCCGAACCGACGGGTGCGCGCATAAATTAGCCGCATAGGTGGTGATTGATGATGGCAGATCAAGCTCAAAGCCAAGCACGCCCCGAAGGCAATTTAAAATCGCAAAGCTGGGCGCAAAGCCGCAATCGGCAAGGCTGAGATCGGTGCCATCTAATAGCGGTGACGGCGTTACCATCTGTGCAAGCTGGTCAAAGCGGCGTTGCAGCAATGCCGCATTTTCGGCAATGAAATCAGGATTGCGATTAGCCGGGGCTACCTGCCCAAAATAAGCGCGCAACAGGGGTTCGATGCGCGTGTCATGAAAGCGTGATATTGCGCGTATTCTGGCGCGGTCCTGCACCGACAGAGGCAGCATCGCCGGCAGCGGTGCCAGCTCATTCAGATATTCGGCAATCGCATCAGACTCGGCAAGCGTAAGCCCGTCATGCAGCAATGCCGGAATGGTTCCCGACGGCACAATCTTGCAATAGGCGGGGCTGCCATAGCCATCTGGTGGGGCAAGGCTTTTCCATTCCAGCCCCTTGTGACGAAGCAGAATGCGGGTTTTGCAGCCATAGCTGCTGATCGCAAGGTCATAAAGCACAAGCATGGGTCGGTCTCCGCTGGGGTTTGGTTCGGCGATCATCTGGCAATGGTGATAACAACGTCACGACGATTGCGCAAAAAAAAAGAGAGGCAAAAGCCCCTCCTTTCACATTTATATGTGGCGCTAGGTTAGTTGGAAAGCTGCCATTTCCGGCCAAGCTCGGCAAAGAAGCCGCGTTCGGTTTTCAACGTAATCCATGTGTTCACATAGTTGATCCATACCTGATCAGCCTGCGGCAACAGCATCGCAATCGGTGTTGGGGCTTTTGGTGCTGAAACTGGTACAACCATCATTTCAGGATATTTCGCCACCAGCTTATAAGCCTCGACATTTGACGTGATATGCGCATCGGCACGGCCAGCTAGAACCTCTT
>RGCC01000004.1 GCA_009919335.1 Alphaproteobacteria bacterium | reverse complement strand
TTGCCAATGGTTGAATTTAGCGCAATCGCCCGCGACAGCATATCTGCCGGCACGATATTGGGGATGATCGCTTGTTGTGCCGGGGTATAGAATGCCTTGACGCCGCCATGCGCGAATAACAACGAAAAGATGATCGTTAGATTCAGCTCATCAGCCAGCATAACAAGCGTTATGCCGCCTAAAATCACCATTTCACTGATCGTGCAGATGATCAGCAGTGCTTTGCGCGGCAGGCTGTCGGTGGCCCAGCCGGTCACAAAGAAGAACAGAAAAATCGGCAGGATCTGCATAAGCCCGACGAGCGCCAGATCAAAGGGGTCACCACTATTTTGATAAAGATGCCAGCCAATCGCAATTGACAGCATTGCGGTAACAAGACTGACGGCAGCGCGGGCGGTTAGAAAGGCGTAAAAGGTGGCTGGCATGGCTATTGGTGATTTCTTTGGGCAGGGCCTCAAACCGGCAGGCTTAACGACGCCTTAGCCAGATATCGGCATAGTTGATTTGGTTAAGTTACGCCACCTTCGATCGGTTGTCGCCCAAAATATCATGTCAAAATATTGGGGCCTTGGCAGATGATGATGGCTAGTCTGGCTGGTGGGCAATGGCGTGATCGGCAATCAATTGGTCAATCTCATCATCGTGAAATCCGGCCTCGGCTAGCAGGCTGCGACTATGCTGGCAGGTTATTCTGCATGATCGGCAAGGGCTGGTGCATCGCTACCTCGCTGCCCGACATATCCTCGGCCGCGACATAAATGCCGCGTTCGATAAAATGCGGGTCCGCCGCATTGTCGGCAATGTCATTCACCGGTGCTGCGGTAATACCCTCGGACTCAAAAATTGTCATAACCTCTTGCCGGTTGCGTTTTGCAATCCAGCCACCAATGATTTTGTCAATTTCGGCCTGATGCTCGACCCGCGCCGCATTGTTGGAAAAGCGCGGATCTTCAATCATCTCGCCAGCGCCAACTGCCGTAAATAGCCGTTTGGCGGTCGATTGAATGGATGCTGAAATGGCAATGTAATGATGATCCGATGTTTGATAGATGTTCCGCGGGCTTGCCGTGTTTGAGCCATTGCCAACGCGTTGTTTCACTGCCCCAGTAACGGCATAATCAAACGCATCGGGCCCTAAAACCGACACCATCGAGTCTAGTAATGCAAGATCAATAACCTGTCCAAGGCCGGTTTTCTGGCGGCTTTGCAAGGCCATCATAATGCCGTTTGACCCATAAAGGCCGGACACCATATCCGCCAGTGCCACCGGCGGTAGTAGCGGTCCGCCACCAACCTCGCCAGTACGGCTGGCAAATCCTGACATAGCCTCGACCATCGTGCCAAAGCCGGGGCGGTGGCTGTAGGGGCCGGTCTGGCCAAATCCCGATACACGTAAAATGATCAAACCCGGATTGCGTTGATGCAGCTGTGCCGGTGCCAACCCCATCGATTCCAACGTTCCCGTTCGAAAGCTTTCGATCAGGACATCAGCCCGGTCAATCAGCCGCGTTAAAATGCCGATTGATTGATCATGCCGGAAATCCAGCGCGAGGCTTTTCTTGTTGCGGCAATAGACCGACCAGAATGTCTGGATCCCATCCTGCTGCCAAGCGCGAAGCGGATCTCCTGCGGGTAATGGCTCAATTTTCGTGACATCGGCGCCCGCATCGGCAAGTTGAAGCGATGCCATATTGCCAGCAACAAGGCGCGATAGATCAACCACGCGCAACCCATTAAGGGGGCCCGTGCTTGCTGGAGAGAATTGCACTTTTTTCCAGGGTTGCCGACCGGCAGCTTTGGCTTTTTCCATGCTGTCTAAACCTTCCTGTGCGGCGCGGTGCGATGGCTAGCGTTTATAACTACAACCCGTAATACCAAGGCACAAAGGCCGAATAAACCAGCCAGATCAGGATCACCAGCGGAAACCCGACTTTGAAAAAGTCTTTGAAATGGTAACTCCCCGGCCCCATCACCAACAAGCTGGTCTGATAGGCAAACGGGGTGGCAAAGGCGCAATTGGCTGCAAAGACGATGGTGATTGCAAAAATGCGGGGATCAACCCCGATCTCGGCACCGATATGAAGACCAATAGGCGCAAATAAAACGGCGCAGGTTTTGGTGCGACAAGATCAGGTTGGCAAGATAGGTCGCGGCGCCAGTCGCCTCCATCGCAACACCAAGCGCAAGCGCTGCTGCGATGGTCGTTATGACTTTATGATCGAGCGCACGAGCGGCCTGAGGCAGGGTGATGACGTTCGTCACCACCATCGCCAACGCGCCAAAGAACGATGATATGACAATCGGCACAAGGCCAAATGCTGCCGACAGAACAACCGCCATAAAAATGCAAATTGATAGATTTGCTGCCTTCAGGTTAGGTAATTCTTCAACTGAGAATTCGACCAGAACAACATCAAGATCCTCGCGCAACCCGCGCAGCGTTTCGGCGTCGCATTTGACCAGCAACAGATCACCAGCGGATAATTTTGCCTGTCCCATGCGTGCCGAGAACCTGACAATTATGCCGATATTCAAAACCAGTGCGGCCAATCGTCGAATCCACCAGCGATGATGACGGCGTGACCATCATCTCAACAATGATCTGTTCAGACTTTTGGTGGCTGGTCGGGTTGCGCCGATAACCCTCGGCAGGTGTCAGGCCATAGCCGGACTCCATCAGTTTTGTCAGGTCTTCGCGCGTTGCCGACAGCGCGATGGTGTCGCCATGCCGCAATTTAAGTCCTGTAAAAGGTGGTAAAATGGTTTTGCCAAGACGGTTGATCATGCGGATATTTATTTCAGGTAATTCCTGAAACATCCGAACCCCAAGTGACTGGCCAATCAGTTTCGAGTCGTTGTCGATCGAGATTTCCGCCATGAAATGCTGATCAAGACGTTCCCGCATCCGGTGACTAAGGCTGGTACGGTGCGGCAGGAATTTTGGCGCAATTAGCATCACATAGGCAAGGCCGGTACCGGCAAGAAGTAATCCGGGAAGGGTGAACTCAAAAAAGCTAAACCCCGGTAATCCAGCCTCGATCAGCGCGTTTGATACCAGCAAATTCGTACCGGATCCGACCAGTGTTGTCATGCCGCCCACCACCGCAACAAAACTCAGCGGCATCAATAATTTTGATGCTGGCACATGAAATCTTTGGGCAATACCTTGCATGATCGGGATGAAGATAATGACCACAGGAATATTGTTCAAAAAGGCACTGATAAAAAGCACCGTGATCAATGAAATTAAAGTGGCTATCCATAATCTACCCATGCTGAGGCTCAGCACATGGCGCGAGAAAATCTCGAGAATACCGGTTTTGACGACGCCTTGCCCCACAACGAGCAAGGCCAGAACGGTCAGCATCGCCGGATTGGCAAAGCCTGATAATATCTTGCTCGTGGGGAGTTGATTAACGCCATTTGCATCAATGATTGGCGCAAAGTGAAAGAACACCAATAGGATAAGTATTACCCCAAGGGCGGTAACTTCCATTGGTATGGTTTCACTTGCATAACAAAATAACGCACCAACGATCAGCCCGAACAGGAACAGCATTTCGAGGGACATGCCAGCATTTTCGATCAAGGTATTCATCTAATATATGCCTTTTCCTCGCGCAAAATTTTGCATGTCAGGGCTGAATGTGAGGTTGATGTTAAGGTGTTTCAGACGGTAAATTAAACTTGAGTGAACTTTAGCCTAGCAAGTCTCAAAATCTAGTATTTTTTGACATAATGCATAAGAAATAGGCATCTGCGTTTTTCTGCGACGCAAATTTGCCGCATGCAATGAAGAATGCCGCTGATTTTGGGCTGGTTACGTATGGGCATTATCTATTTTGCATCATAACTGCACAAGTTTTCCTTTTCATTCTGCCCATTTTACCTTTTCATATTAGATAGCGGTTATGATCCGGCCGCCGCCATAATCTCGTATCCCTCATCAAATCAAGGTAGACCCAGCCATGCCCTATAATGACTATCGCCAAGACCTGATGGGTGAAGCCACGCTATCGCCATTGGGCAGCTTTGAAGTTGGTACCTATCAGACCTTTAAACTGGTTTATACTGCAGGCAAATTCGGCCTTGACGATCAGGGCGGGTTGCGTATCGGGTTTCGGGGCCATTTTGATGGATCAACAATCCAATTCGATGATCCGGCAGCGCCCGGATATACCACGGTTGAGGCATCGAATGGTGCCGTCCTAGATGTGTCGTGGGAGGCGCGGCGTAATATTCGCCCGTGGAACAAAAGCCTTTATATCCGCTGCCTGCGCTTTTTGCGCGAGGGCGACAGGATTGAGATTATCTTTGGCAATCAAACAAAGGGATCGCCCGGCTGGTTGATGCAGACTTTTTGCGAGTCTGCTTTTACCTTTCAGATCACCGTCGACCCGTTTGCCACACAAGATTTCATCGCCCTGCCAAGTGCGGCAAATCCGACGATTTCAATGGTGCCCGGTGATCCGGTCAATTGGAAGGCTGTTTTGCCAACATTGCGCCGCCCCGCCGAGGCGTTTCGGCTGTCGATAAAGGGTGATGATTGCTGGGGCAATCCGTCCAACCGGCTTGGTGGCCAGATCAGGCTGAAAAGCAATATGCCTGTAAACGGTTTGCCTGATGTGGTTGATCTCAAGGCGGGCGATTTTGCGGCAGTTATTGAAGACCTGTCAGTCGATGCTGAGGGGGTTTTGCATATCAGCGTGCTCAATGAACAGGATGCGGTGATTGCGACGACAAACCCGCTTGTAATCCGCAAGGCTGAATGGGCGCATTTCTGGAGTGACATGCACGCCCAAAGCGGCGAGACAATTGGGGTTGGCACTGCGCGTGAGTATTTTGACTTTGCCCGCAATAAGGCGTTTCTTGATATCGCAGGCCATCAGGGAAATGATTTTCAGATAACCGATGCGTTCTGGCAGCATCTAAATGAATTGACCGCCGAATATAATGAAGATGGCCGCTTTATGACCTTGCCCGGTTATGAATGGTCGGGCAATACCGGCCTTGGCGGTGATCACAATGTCTGGTTTCGCAGCGAAGGTCGGCCAATTTACCGGTCTAGCCGTGCGCTGATAAGTGATCGCACCCATCCTGAAAATGACGTGTTATCAACGCCTGATCTGATCGAAAAGCTGCAGGGTGAAGACGCCATTGTTGTTGCTCATGTCGGTGGACGCTATGCCGATATCAAATATGCGCATGATGCGAAACTAGAGCCATCAGTCGAGGTGCATTCGTCTTGGGGAACCTTTGAATGGATTCTTCGTGATGCGTTCGAGTCCGGCTATCGGGTTGGCATCGTCGGATCAAGTGATGGCCATAAGGGCCGGCCGGGTGCCGAATATCCGGGCGATAGCCAATTTGGCTCATATGGCGGGCTGACCTGTCATCTGTTGCCTAAACTGGATCGTGATACCTTCTTTGGCGCTTTTCGCAATCGCCGTCATTACGCAACAACCGGTGCGCGGATCTATATGAATGTGACAGCACGCGCCGGCGATCAGCATTTGCAAATTGGCGATATCGCCACCAGTGATGCGGATAAGCTTAACCTTGAATTTGAGATTATCGGGACAGCGCCACTCGAGCGTGTAGATATATTCAATGGTCTGGATCTGGTGCGCACAATCCGTCCATGGAACGATCAAAGTCCGCTTAGCCGGTTGCGTGTTACCTGCGCCGGACAGCATTATCGTGGCCGTGGCCGGCTGGTCAAATGGGACGCCTCGACGGCGTTCAGCGCCGGAACGGTTAAGCGCATAAATGCGGTGAATTTCTGGAATCCGAACCGGCAGCCGCAGCAGGTTTCTGCCACAAGGGTTGAGTGGAAAACCGTCACCACAGGCGGCGCATCATCGGTGGATTTCTGGCTTGATGATGCGGCGCTGGCAGGCATGGTCAAGGTGCAAACCAATTTCGAATCCCTCGAGGCATCGGTGGCTGACATTGACCAGAACGGTATTTCCGTCGATTGCGGCGGTATGGATATCCGCCTGCATATTGAGCGGTTGCCTGATGTGCTGGACAGCTACACGCTATCTGGTGAGCAGTCGTTCAGCCTTGAAAGCGGCACTGAACAGCGGCTTTATGTGCGTGTTACCCAAGAAGATGGTCATCAGGCATGGAGTAGCCCGATTTATGTTCAAAAGGCCAAATAATGTCTCAGCCCAGAATAATGCCGTAAAGGCCCGCTTCATAAGTCAAAAGAGCGTCATAGTTTAAAAGAGGAACAGTTAATGAAACCGGTTAGCATTCAGGCGCTTGAGGTCTTTGTTGTTGCAATGCCATTGGTTGGGGTTTTTTCCAGTGGTGGAAAATCCAAAAATGTCACCAAAGGCGTGGTGGTCAGAATGACTGCATCTGACGGGTCGTATGGGATTAGCAGTGTTGATCCGTCAACGCGGGCGGTATTTCCTGACCGCGCCGAGGATATTGCGGCAACGATTACGCAGAAAATCAAACCGCTTGTGCTGGGGCAGTCAGCCACAAATATAAATCGGCTGTCGGATATGATCGGCGCGGTGGCGGATGTGCAAATTGGTGCTAGAGCCGCAGTTGAAATGGCTGCGATTGAACTGGCCTGTCGGCGCTTGGGCATTTCTTTATGTGACTATCTTGGCGGAGCGGTGGCGGGTGAGGTTGTGTTTAATGGATGGGTCGGTGAATTACCAGCTGATGAAGCGGCGTTGGATGCAGCGCGCTGGGCAAAAGCGGGTTTCAAATCGCTGAAAATTAAAATTGGCGGCGATGTTGATGCCGATATCCAGCGGGTCGAGGCGGTACGCGCTGCGGTTGGCGCGGATATGCAGTTGCGCATGGATGCGAATGAGCAATATAGCGTGAAGGATGCGATCAAATTATGCGCCGCGGTTCGTCAATGTGATCTGCAGCTGTTTGAGCAGCCGGTTCCGCGCGATGATCTGGCTGGATTGGCTGAAATTAGGCGCGTTGGCGGGATCAGCATCATGGCGGATGAAGCGATTAGTGATCATGCCAGCCTGTTAAAAGTGATCGAGGCTGACTGCGCCGATCTGGTGAAATTTGGCATTGCACAGGCTGGCGGCATCATGCCGGCAGTGCAGATGATGGCAACGGCCGAGGCGGCTGGCCTAAAGGTCGTTATGGGGCATGGATTTGGTCTCGATATGAGCACGATGGCCGAAATTATGGTTGGCGCATCATCCAGCAATATTCTGCCTGGTCTTGAGTGTGTTGGGCCGCTAAAGGTCAAGGATACTGTTGCTAAAACCCGGCTTGATATCAGTGCAGGCAGCTTTCAAGTGCCGGACGGGGCAGGCCTGACGATTGATCTGGATGAGGAGAAGCTGGCGCTCTATACGGTAGGGTGATTTGCCCCCCGTAATTTCATCGCGCCCAGCTTGTGACCCGAAATCATATGGCCCGAAATCGTATTACCAGTTACCGGGATGATGCTGATAAGATTGGCGGCGGTAGGTCTATTTAAGGGCTATCCAAATAAAGTTCAGGCCGCCACCCAAGGTCACGATATCGACCAGAAGAGTATGCGCGTTTACTTTCAGCTTTTTCAGGATTTTCCGGCCGAGGATATTGCCTGGTATTGTTGCAAGGCCCCCTAACAATCCGATCATCAGCAAATCCATGTCAATCAGCCCAAGGCTGCTGAAGCTGGCAACCCGCGCTACATTGGTAAAGGAGGCAATCACCGCCAAAGTGGCCACAAAATTAACCGGTGTCAGGCCAAAGCCAAGCATAAAGGGTATCAACAGCATGCCGGGGCCAACCGCCGACCCGCACAGAAAACCAAAGAGCCCGCCGACACTGCTTAGCACCAGCGGTGAGGTTTTGATTTCGCGTGATTTAGCCCAGCGCCGGATCGGGATCGAAGATAAAATCACCACCCCCAAAAACAGCGAAATCATTCTTGGTTCAAGCACCGAATAGAAGTAGCTACCCAGAAACACCATCGGGGTTGCCGGAATGGCAATATGCAAAAATGCGCGTTTGTGAAAATCGGCCCGGTTAATCCATGAGCGTGAAAAATTGCTGATCAGCAGCATTACGCTCAGCATCGGCAAAAGCGACTTCATGCCGATTACCGGCGCCAGAAATACGGCTGGCAAAAACCCGCCACCAACGCCAATAAAGCTATTGATTGCGGCCGTCACAAAGGCGACGCACATCACATATGCGAGTTCAAAACTGTCCAAATTTAGGGCTGGCCTTTCACGGCGAAAAACGGCGATAAAAGAGTATAATTATGCGGGGATTAAGCAGGAATTAAGCAGGATTATAGGCTCTTATTTTTTTGCAGGAAGGCCAGTATCAGGATCCAGCTTTGACTCAGGCTTGAGGTTTTCTTGGGTTTGACCAGCTGAAATGCGGCCGTTTTCCAGATAGTCACCGGTGGCGGCGCGCCTGCCAGCATCGTCCCATATCTGGTGCCATGCGCCAAGTGAATAGCCATGCCATGGCATTTTCACATTTACCGGCGGCAAGCCCAATTCGTCCCAGATGTCTTTCGCGCGTTCCATATATTCCTTGCTTGGCAGTGCCAGTGGCGGCATTGGCGATTTCATTGTCGCATCAATCAGCACGCTGGAATCTTCCTCGCCATCATGCTCGCGCTTGGGCCCATGACCTTGGCCGCGATGCAGCAAGGTTTGCATATCTTCGGACGGGTTGGTGCGATATGACATCGCCCAGAAAAGGGCGTCGGCATTATCAACATCAATATCTTCATTCACGGCAATACAGATTTTGCTGCAATCCCCTTTGAAAAACGCTGCGCTATAAAGGGCGCGCCATATTTCGGTGCGGGGCATCTTGGCGTCACAGGTGATAACAGTGACACGAAGCAGGCCGGTCAATGGTTCGTGAAGCGATACTTTCTTCACGCCCTTAATGTTGTTTTCGTCACGTAGATGACGCAGGAACAATGGTTCATAGGCCACCCGTTTGATCACGCTGGACTCGCTTGGTGCGACTTGCGAGATATAGGAGGGCACGACCGCCTTTTTGCGGCGGGTAATCGTGGTAATGCGCATTGGCATATTATATTCTTCCAGCGCGATGTGCCCATGTGACTCGCCGAACGGGCCTTCAGGTTCGACTTTGGTTGTGTCGATAAAGCCCTCGATCACAATCTCGGCTTCGGCGGGGACGACCAGATCGACGCTTTTTGCTGTGGTCACATTGATCGGCGCACCGGCAAGCCCGCCAGCAACGGTAAATTCATCAACCCCAAGCGGCAGTTTCTGCGGCCCCATAAAAGCCACATAAGGCGGGCAGCCAAGTACAATTGCCACAGGCATTTCGGTAATGCCCATCTGCTGGCATTTCTGATAATGCTGGTAACCGCCGGCCCCACCAACCCTTGTTGCCATTCTGACAACTAACCGGTCAGGCGCCTTTAAGGCACAGCGATAGGTGCCCATATTTTGCACACCAGTTTCCGGATCTTTGGTAATGACATTGCCAGCGCTTAACGTCGGGGCGCTGTCGAAACCAGGCGTTGAAACCGGAATCGGCAGCGCATCAAGACCGTGCCCCGGCTGGCTTAGGCTATCACCATCTTCGATGATTTCATGGCACGGCGCATCATCAATGAATTGCGGGTCAATCGGGTTTGAAATGGCATTGTCCCATTTCGCCTGAATCTCGTCTACCGAGCTGCCCATGCCAACGCTATAGATGCTGCGATTGGCGGCCAGACCGCCAACCAAAACCGGTATGTCGAACTTGCGCCCCTTGCCATCAACAACATTGGTAAACAAGAACGCCTTGCGATCTTCTTCCTTCATGCCGCCAATAAATTGCCACCTTACCAATGCGTGCATTTCACTGTCTTTGTCGATTTGACGATCAACCTCGATGAGGAGGTTACGCTCTTTCAACGCGGCAATATGCTGCTGAAGATCATTATAGGCTGGTGTCGTGGTCATTTTGTGCTCCAAAGCATGGTCAGTTTGGCAAGTTATTACGGGTTTCGTCATCACGGCGGATCACGGCAGATGTAGCTATGCTGGCGACGTCGATGGTTTCAAGTTTCCATAATTTTTTCAAAAGCGCGTTGGTCGAAATGCTGCCAAGAATTGGCGAGGTTAGTTCGATGAATTTTGCGTTCAATTCATCATCCGATAGCGGCAGATCGGGATCGCCTTTTCGGGTGGGTTGATAATGAGAAACTGTCCTGCCATCACGCGTCATGATGGAGATACGCGCCGCCCGACGCGATGGAAATTCGGCGTCAATTTCCGGATCAAGGCTGACCTGAATATGGGGCAGCATCGCCCGAATAGCCGGATCACGCATCCGGTCTGGAGCAAAAGCCTCGATGCGGACACTGCCATAATGCGCGGCGTGCGCCACCACATATTGCATTGAAAATTTGCCCTCTTGTGGGGTTTGCGGATCAACTCTATCGGTAATCGAAACCGCCGGACCATAGGTTGCGATGGCGATATCCGCAATATCACCGGCGCTGATCTGCTCGGCTTTCATCACCGCCAATAACCCGTCAATGGCGGCAAAGGTGTGACCGCAACAACCATGGTTTTTAAAAGTAATCATTTCTATATTATAGGTATCGCCAAGGCCTGATGTGGCTTTATCCCAATCGGCAGTGCCGCTCATCGCGGCGCCCATTCCAGCTGGCCCCTCAAGCACATCAAGCGCCCCCGTCACCCCTTTGCTGGCAGCAATCGCAGCCATTACCCCGGTTTCGGCGGCATGGCCGGCGTGAAGCGGTTTGCTCATCCCGTCAGAACGAAAAGCCTGCTGCAATCCGGCGGCAAGCGTTGCCGAAGTTGCCAAAGCATGGGCTGTCTGATCTCGGTTCAGGCGCAACAGCACCGCCGCCGCAGCGGCAGCACCAAAGGTGGCGATCGTCGCCGTTGTGTGCCAATAACGATAATGGTCACGGCCCATCGCAGCACTGATCCGGCTGCTAACTTCATAACCGGCGATAACGCTACGCAGCAAGGCATCGCCGGATAAGGTATGTTTTTGCGCCACGGCAAGCGCAGCTGCAATTGTCGCACAGCCCGGATGCAGTCCGCCATCGCGGAAAATATCGTCAAATTCTGAGGTATGAGCGCTAGCCCCATTCAAAAAGGCCGCAATTTTGACTGTCGAATGATCACCAGTCGGAAAGATGATTGCGTGCTGCGGATCACCACTGTCAAGGAAGGCGGCGCGCAGCATCGGATTAGGGTCCTGAACAGCACCTGGATACATTGCGGCAAACCAGTCGATCACAGCGCGTTTGGCGTGATGGATCGTGCGCGGTGGAAGGGTGCGGGTTTGTTCCTGCACAATATAATCGGCGATTTTTTCTATAAGAACCATGTTGGCACCAAGGGGGACTATGCTCGCGAAGTGACTAGCATTGTTTCAACAGACGGGCAGTGCTGCAAGGTCAAAATAGCCTGTCTTTGAATAAATCTTTCCTATGGCAAGCGTAATTAAATCTGCCGCATGACAAGGGCATTTTTTTACCTTATTCTTTTTGATGAATATATGATCTATTCGCCGCGTTTCATGCCTTTGCAAAGGCTTGTGCTGACGGTCCAATCCTATAAATCACCGAGGCAAACCCCTGATGACAAGCATACAACCCCTGATTGATGTCGCCCGTGATGGCAAGGTGGCGACGGTTACATTAAACCGGCCAGAAAAGCGAAATGCGATCAATGATGCGATGCGAAATGCCCTGATCGATTCGCTTAACGAGGTGAACGCCGATGACGAGGTTGGCGCAGTTGTCCTCACTGGTGCGGGGCGTGGGTTTTGCGCTGGCGGCGATATTGGTGGGATGCGTGAACGGTTGGAGGCGCCGCGCGGCAAGGTTGGATTTAACGGTTGGAAGCGGCAAAAACAGACGCATCGTCTGATTTCCACGATCTATCATATGGACAAGCCAGTGATTGCCGCGGTTAATGGTGCCGCGTCGGGCTTGGGCTGTGATCTTGCGCTGGCGTGTGATTTTATTGTTGCAGGGCCGGCGGCAAGCTTCTCGATGACCTATCTGAAACGCGGCTTAATTCCTGATGGCGGCGGGCTGTATTTCCTGCCGCGCCGTGTTGGCACAACAGTTGCCAAAGAACTGATCTTCAGTGCCCGTACCGTCGCTGCTGACGAGGCGGCAATGATTGGCCTTGCCGATCGGTTGGCCGATGCCGAGACATTGCTGGATGAGGCGCGCAACTGGGCACAAAGCCTGTGCTTTGGACCGCCAAGCGCTGTGGCCTTGTCAAAATCAATCGTCAATCGGTCAGTTGATTTAACGCTCGAAACCGTGTTTGCGCTGGGTTCTGAGGCGCAGTCAATCTGTTATGCCAGTGATGAGCATCATGAGGCGGTAACAGCGTTTCTTGACAAAAAGAGCCGCTAGCATGACCGATCCAATGGCAGATGCGTTTGACGGGTTGCTTGTTGTGGAATTTGCCCAAGGGGTGGCTGCGCCCTATTGCGGGCTGCTTTTAGGCCGCAACGGCGCCAGTGTTATCAAGGTAGAGCCGCAAGGTAGTGGCGACTGGTGCCGCTCACTTGGTCTTCGCAAAGGCGATTTTTCGGCTGAATCAATCGTCTTGAACCGCGGTAAAAAGAGCCTTGCCCTCGATATGAAAAGCCCTGATGGCCGTGCTGCGGCGTTCAAGCTGGCGGCAAAGGCGGATGTCATTATTGAAAATTACCGGCCTAATGTAACAAAGCGACTGGGCATTGATTATGCGGCTGTGGCGGCGGTTAACCCAAACGTTGTTTATGCATCGGTTACCGGATTTGGCCCGACGGGCCCGAAAAGCCGTATGCCGGCAACTGATACCGTGATGCAGGGCTATACCGGCCTGATGAGCATCAACCGGGATCAAGCTGGATTGCCGCGCCGGATCAATATGCTGGCGATTGATTATTCGACCGGCCTTTATCTTAGTCAGGCGGTATTTGCCGGGCTGTACCGGCGCGCAACAACCGGACGCGGTTGTCATATTCAAACAAGCCTTTTGGAAAGTGCGATGGCCTTTCAAGAGGCGCGTCTTGTTGCACAAAAATTTGAAGGCTCGGCTGTTCAGCCGGTTGGGGCACCCGTTGGCACCTTTGCCACAGCGGATGGTTATCTTAGTTTAAATGCGCGCCGTGATCCGCATTTTACCGCCCTGTGCCAGCATTTGGGCACCAATGAATGGCTGGATGATCCGCGGTTTAATTCGGCCGAGGCCCGGCTTGATAACGCTGCAGAAATCAACAATCTTGTCGCGCCTCACATTATGCAAAGGCCAACGGCGCATTGGGTAGATGTGTTGTCGAAAGCCGATATACTGAATGCGCCGGTACATAATTATGATGATTTGTTTGACGATCCTCAAATTGCTGAAACCGAGGCAATTGGCTGGGTTGAGATCGAAGAGTTTGGTCAATTGCCAGCGGCACGCATCGCTGGATTGTCGCCGGCATCGTTGAGTGATCACGCGGCAATGACACCGCCGCGCCTTGGCCAAGGGGGGCGGGCTGCATTATTGGCAGCTGGATTTAGCGATGATGAAATTAGCCAGCTTGCCTCTAGTGGGGCGGCTGTTTTTAATGATGATGAGGATGCCTAGATGGATTTCGAACTCACCCAAGATCAGCAGATTTTCTATGATACGGTCCGGCGCTTTGCCGCTGCTGAACTGGCGGATGGTGCGGTTGACCGGGCCAATAGCGACGGCTATCCATGGGATATTGCCGCCCGGTTTGCCGAGATGGGACTTCTTGGGATTACCATTCCCGAAGCCAAGGGCGGTATCGGCGGCAGTCTAAGCGATGCGGTGTTGGCGATTCAGGCGGTTGCTGAATTTTGTCCGCGCAGTGCTGATGTGGTGCAGGCTGGCAATTTCGGTGCAATCCGCACATTCGCCGAATATGCTAGTGATGATCAACTGGCACGCTTCCTGCCTGACCTTTTGGCCGGAAAAGGGGTGATGTCGGTTGGTATGTCCGAACCCGATGCAGGGTCATCTGTTACCGAACTGAAAACATCTGCAACGCCTGACGGGGATGATTTCTTAATCAATGGTAGCAAGGTTTTCGGGACGAATAGCGGTGAGGCAGACTTGTTCCTGATCTATTTGCGGTTTGGCCCGGGTACCGAGGGTATTGGGTCGGCGATCATTGAAAAGGGCACCCCAGGTTTTACCATTGGCCCGGGCTATCGCTATATGAATGGCGAGGCATGGTCGCCGCTTTATTTTGACAATTGCCGGATACCAAAGGCGAATATCCTGCTTGGCCCGGGGGGATTCAAAAAGCAGATATCCGGCTTTAACATTGAACGGCTCGGCAATGCCGCGCGTGCCGTGGCGGTTGGGCGCAAAGCATTTAGCGAGGCGCGTGATCATGCCAAAACGCGCCAACAATTTGGCCGTGATATTTGCGAATTTCAGGGGATACAGTGGAAATTCGCCGAAATGGAAATGCGGCTTGAGGCTGCACAGCTATTGCTGATGCGGGCAGTAACGCGGGCTGATAATGGCCTGCCATCGGCGCATGATTCGGCTGTGGCAAAACTGGCATGTAACGAGGCTGGCTTCTTTGCCGCAAATGAGGCGTTGCAGGTGATGGGTGCGCTGGGCTTTAGTGACGACAGCATCGTGCAATATTGCATGCGGCGGACACGCGGCTGGATGATTGCTGGCGGGTCAACAGAAATTCTGAAAAACCGGATTGCCGAGGGTGTTTTTGAACGGCGTTTCCAGCAGCGCCCGCCAAAGCCGCCAAAAATTGATGGCTGATCATGCGCGATATTAAGGGCAATATTATGGGTGATTTTGCGGATGAGGCTGGGCATGATTTAGGGTGCGCGCTTGTTGCGCCAAAATCAATTGCGCTCATTGGTGTATCGGGTGATGCAAAAAAACTGTCGGCGCGGCCGTTGCAATTCTGCCAGCAACATGGGTTTGCCGGTAAAATTTATATCGTCAACCCGCGCCGTGACGAGGTGCTTGGCATCAAGGCTTATCCGTCGGTCTCGGCAATCCCTGAAAAGATAGATCACGCCTATATTCTGCTTGGCACTGAACTGGTTGAGGCGGCGCTGGATGATTGTATCGCCGCCGGTGTGCAGATTGTCTCGGTGCTGGCCGACGGGTTTGCCGAGGCCGGCAGCGAGGGGCAAGCACGCCAAGCGCGGCTTGTGGAAAAGGCGAATGCCGCCAAGCTGATGCTGATCGGGCCAAATTCGATGGGCGTGGTAAACACTAATAATGGCTTCGTCTGCACCACCAATGCGGCCTTTAAAATCGACGATTTACCGCGCGGGCGGCTGGCGGTTCTATCGCATAGTGGCAGTCTGATTGGCACGCTTGTTTCGCGGGGGCAGGCACGAAATATCGGCTTTGCCGCGCTGGTCTCGCTTGGTAATGAGGCGCAGGTTTGTGTTGGCAGGCTTGGCCTGACCTTGGTTGATGATGAAGATATCGACGGGTTTGTCTTGTTTCTGGAAACCATGCGCAATCCGCAGATATTCGCTGAATTTGCCCAAGCGGCCAAACGGCTTGGCAAGCCGGTAGTGGCCTATATGCTTGGAAAATCGACCGATGGTCAGGCCTTGTCGGTTTCGCATACTGGTGCCATGACTGGTGAGGCGGCGGCGGTTCGGGCGTTTCTAGCACAGCATTCGGTGGCCGAGGTTCGCCAGTTTGATGCGCTGTTTGAAGCGCCGGCATTATTGATGAAAAAGTCCCAATTGGGATCGCGTCCACGCCGTGCAACCGTTGTCACGACAACTGGCGGCGGTGGGGCGATGCTGGTTGACCAGCTCAGCCTCCGCGGTGTCGAGTTGACCGGATTAAGCCCGGCTTCGAAAGCGTTTTTTACGTTGCAGAACATTCCAAGTGGCAGTGGCAAACTTGTCGATGTTACGCTCGCCGGTGCCCAGTATGATATTATGAAAAAGGCCATCACTCAATTGATCAATGATCCCGAAACCGGGATTGTTGTGGTGGCGATTGGCTCGTCGGCGCAGTTTAATCCCGAACTGGCGGTAAAGCCCATTATTGATGCGGTTGCTGAAAATCCGGCAGCGGCACCGGTGGCGGCCTTTCCGTTGCCGGTTGCAGTCACCTCAATGACGATGCTGGAGGCGGCTGGAATTCCATGCTTTGGCAGTGTCGAGAGCTGTGCCGACAGCATTGGACTATTGCTGTGTGATGATGTGGAAACCGATCAAGATGATCATGGTGATGAACGTCATATTGGCACAAAGGCGGATGATCATCTGGCCATAGGGCAGCAGCTAGAGACAATGATTTCGACTGCCAAAATCGGTGATGCCGGGGGGCTGTTGAATGAGGTTGATGGGTGCCGGCTTTTTGCCGCGCTTGGTATCGAGGGGCCGCGGCATTTATTTTTACCGGCCGGTGATGATGCAGCGTTTAAAGCATCGGCCATGGTGGCTGAAACAGGGTTAGAATTCCCGCTGGTTGCTAAACTGGTCTCGGCGGATTTGCCGCATAAATCTGATTATGGTGCGGTGGTTCTGTCGATTGAATCTGAGGCGGCGCTTGAGGCGGCGATTGCCGAGATGCAGCGTGCGGTAAAAATTCATGCGCCAAAGGCACATATTGATGGGGTGCTGGTTCAAGAAATGGCCCTCGGGCTTGGCGAGGCGCTGGTTGGGTTGCGGCATGATAATCTGGTTGGGCCGGTCATTACCGTTGGCGCCGGCGGTATTTTTGCCGAGATTTACCAAGATGTAACTATACGCCCCGCACCGGTCAGTATTGCAACCGCGCATAAGATGATTGCCGAGGTGAAGGGCTTTGCCGCCCTTCGTGGCTATCGCGGAAAACCCAAAGGCGATCTTGACGCATTGGCTAGGTTGATAACAAACCTATCAAGGCTGGCTGGTAGTGACCGGATTGCCGAGGCCGAGATTAATCCGGTATTGGTGCGATCTGATGGCGTTCTGATGCTTGATGCGCTGGTCCGGATAGGCCCGAAAAATGGTGCCGGCGGAGACACTATATGAGTGCCGATGCCATGCCGCTTGCGGGGTTGCGCGTGCTTGATTTCGGCCACACGGTTATGGGGCCAACCGCCGGATTGATCCTTGCTGATCTTGGCGCTGAGGTGATCCGGATTGAGCCTGTTGCCGGTGATCCGACACGGCGGTTAAAGGGCTTTGGTACCGGTTACTTTCCCTTTTTTAACCGTAATAAGCAAAGTGTGGCACTTAATCTGAAAGATCCGCGCGGCCTTGGGATCGTCAAACGGCTTTTGACTAAAACTGACGTGCTGATTGAAAATTTTGCCCCCGGAACGATGACACGGCTGGGGCTTGATTACGGTCAAATAGGCGCAGATTACCCGCGTCTGATCTATCTGTCGTTAAAGGGATTTTTGCCGGGCCTTTATGAAAACCGGATTGCGCTTGATGAGGTTGTGCAAATGATGAGTGGGCTGGCCTATATGACTGGGCCGCCCGGTCAGCCATTGCGCGCGGGTGCGTCCGTTGTCGATATTATGGGCGGTACATTTGGTGTTGTTGCGGTTCAGGCAGCATTGATAGAACGGCAAAAAACCGGCCAAGGGCAATTGGTTAAATCGGCATTGTTTGAAAGCGCGATGTTCCTGATGGGCCAGCATCTTGCCTATGCCGCCCAGTCGGATGAGCCGGTGCCGCCGATGCCGGCACGGGTATCTGCATGGGCGATTTATGATCAATTCCGCACCAAGGATGATCACATGGTGTTTCTTGGCATCACCTCGGATAAGCATTGGCTCAGATTTTGTAATATTTTTGGCTTTGATGATCTGGGTGCTGATGCAACGCTGGCAACCAATAATCAGCGTATCGAGGCGCGCGCGCGTCTGTTGCCACGGCTGGCGGCGACGATCGCCGGTCTGGATCTGGCGGCGGTGACCGAAAAAGCGATTGCGGCTGATCTGCCATTTGCGCCGATCGCGCGGCCCGAAGCGCTGTTCAACGATCCGCACCTAAATGACGGTGGTTACCTTCTTGAAACTATCATGCCCAATGGGGAAAAAGGCCGGCTGCCAAACCTGCCGATAAGCCTTGATGGGCGCATTGGCAATCTAACGCGTAATCCGCCGGTCATTGGCGCTGATACTGGCCCATGTCTTGAAAGCCTTGGGTTTTCAGCCGCCCAGATCAAGGAATTATATGCTGACGGTATCATTGGTCTTGCCGATGATGCAATTGAAGCAGAAACCAACGCATAGCGGTAAAGGAGTGAAGGCCATGACGGATGTAGCAGATTGGTGGCAAACCGATATTATTGATATGGCGCCGGGTCAAATTCGGCTGCGGGGGTTTCCGATTGAGGATTTGATCGGCAATATCGGCTTTGCTGAAATGGTCTGGCTGATGACCCGTGGCACGCGGCCTGATAAATCACAGGCGGCCTTGCTTGAGGCGGCGCTGGTGTCAGCGGTTGATCATGGCCCACAAGCGCCCTCAATTGCTGCGGCGCGGATGGCGGTTAGCTGCGGCCTGTCGCTTAATAATGCGATGGCGAACGCGATCAATATGCTAGGCGATGTTCATGGCGGTGCCGGCGAGCAGGCCATGCAATTCTTCCATGATGTCAAAGCACAGGCGGTGGAGATGCCGCTAGAAACGGCGATCAAGACTGTCTATCAGGCGAATAATCGTCTTGTTCCGGGATTTGGTCACCGCTTTCATAAGAACGCTGACCCACGATCGTTGCGGTTGATGACGCTGCTTGAGGCGGCGGTTGCAGCAAACATCTGCGATGGTGGCTTTGCCGAAATTGCGGTGGGGGTTGAACGGTTTCTAGCCGATTTAAAAGGCAAGCCAATTCCGATGAATGTTGATGGTGTGACCGCGGTAATTTATGCCGAGCTTGGGTTTGAGCCTGCATTGGCGCGCGGCCTTTTCTGTCTGTCAAGATCGGTTGGGGCACTTGCGCATGCGCATGAGCAAGCTGGCCGCAAAGAGAGGAATAAAGGCCCAACACCACCGCATTACCGCTGGACTTATGGTGGCGCGAACCCAATTAAATAACACGATTGTTTATTATCAAATTAAGCCACTAGTCTAATCTGCGGGATCATCGGCATTACTGAGAAAATAACTCAGACTTTTGGTAATTTCCGTTTCGTCTTGATTTATCTTCATTTCTTTTTGGCTCTCCCGAAGGCGAAGGCGATGAGCATAGCCCTCCGGGAGGTAGGCAAACGGATCTTTTAACCCTAATGCCTTTGCTGAGTGGGAGGGCCAGTCAGCATTCCACAAAAGTTCGCGTGCTAAAGCTATCAAATCAGCATCGCCTGCTTGCAATATTTCTTCGGCTTGTTTTGGTTCTGTTATACCGCCAACAGCAACAGTTTTGATTCCAACTGCTGATCTTATGCGTTTTGAAAACTCGACCTGATAGGCTGGTATGCGTGGCACCATGGGCATCTCGCTGTCGCCCATCACTCCTCCAGAAGATACATCAATCATATCAATCTCAACTGCTTTGAGTGCTGCGGCTAGCTGGATTGACTCAAAAAGTGACCAGCTACCCCCTTTGCCATCAACAGCAGAAAGCCTGAAAAAAACAGGTTTATCTTGAGGCCAAACTTCTCTGACAGCCACAGCAACCTCGACGGCAAGCCTCATTCTGTTCTCAAGGCTTCCACCATAAGCGTCCTCCCTTTGGTTTGAGGTTGATGAGAGAAATTGATGTATCAGGTAGCCGTGCGCGCCATGAATCTCAACAATTTCATAACCGGAGTCGATGCTCATTTTAGCAGCTGTGCGAAAAGAGCTGATCACCTTTTTTATGTCATCAAGATCCATTTCTTTTGGGAAAATAGGACGAGGGGGACAGTTATGTGCCGTAGGGGCCATGACTTGCCAGGGAGCTTTCCCATACTTGGCGTCCTCGAGTTCGAGTGGCCGCCAGCCTTCGATAGCACCATGGCAGGACCCTTTACGGCCAGAGTGCCCCAATTGAATAGCGGGCACTGCTCCATTTTCTTTTATAACATTAGTAAGGCGACGATACGCCCCTACATGCTTTGTGTCATACATGCCTGCGCAAGAGTATGTTTTGCGGCCATTCGGTTCGACCGCAGTCTCTTCGCCAAAAACAATGCCACAGCCTCCGATAGCAAGGCGGCCTAAATGCATTAGGTGCCAGTCATTAGGGCCGCCATCTTCTGACAAATATTGACACATTGGAGATGCCATTATTCTATTGCGTATTTCGAGACCACGCAATTTTATTGGAGTGAATAGCAAGGGAAGTGAGGAGTGAGCTGTTGTTGTCATGATAATAGACTTGATTTGCGATTGGCCAAATAATTAATAAGAAAAACAAAATTTGTGCTGCACGATAGCAACATTAATATTTTTACGAGGATATCTTCGCTGGTCAACCGGCTCAAGGCAACAGTATAATTTACCCCTGAACAGGAAAGCTTTATCATATCCCCGCGTCAGTGGTATCAGTTGTCAGCAATCCCTATACGGAGATATAACAATGAAAGAGCTTGCACCTCTTGCCGGCCATCAGGCCGCACGGATTGAGGTTCGCGATTCACCGTTGCATGGGCTTGGCGTCTTTGCGTGTGTCGATTTGCCAAAAGGTAGCCTGATCGAACGCTGTTTCTATTTGGTAATCGATGACGATGATTTACATGAAATCAACCGGCTGAATGATTACCTTTTTACCAGCCCTGATGTGAAAAGCGATTATCTTTGCGTGCTGGGGTGCGGGATGATCTATAATCATGGCTCACCGGCAAATGCAGAATGGCAAATTGCCGATGTTGATAACCGGTTTATCGAATTCACCGCGCTTGCCGACATCAGGGCTGGTGATGAAATTCTTCATGATTACGGCGAGGAATATTGGGCTAGCCGCGCATAGACAGCGTTAAACAGGGTTCTCGTCAAGTTGCACCACCAAGCCATCTTTTCCAGCCAGTGCCGGATATTTTTTCATTACCTTTGGGTCATGGCCGGGAATAATGTGATCGAGACTTGGTGCGACCTTTTTCAGTCGGTCAAAACTTTCCATCATTTCGCCAACGTGAAAGGCGATGGTAAAAGGCCGATAGCTCTCCATATGTTCATAATAATGGCTGGCATCCGAGGCTAGAACTACCCAGCCGCGCTTGGTGTGAACCGACACAAATTGCAGCCCGGCGGAATGGCCGCCAGTGCGGTGCAGCCGCAGTCCTGTGGAAACCTCACCGTCGCCATCATAGAATGTAACTTTTTGCGCGTAATTAAGGCGCACGATCCCGCATACATCATCCAGCTCAAACGCGTGTTGCAATTGCGGATAGCGCATGTAGCGGCCAGTTGCATATTGCAGCTCTTGTTCCTGAAGATGAAACTGTGCCCCGGGAAACCGGTCGAAATGGCCCGAGTGATCATAATGAAGATGGGTTAAAATAACATCATCAACAGCATCGGCTTGAATGCCAAGCGCGTCTAAAGTCTTGATCGGGCACTGGATGAATTGCCGGTTACGCTTGGTCGCCATATCGGCGGTAAAGCCTGTATCAATCACCACAATATGATTTTCAGATTTTGCCAGCCAGATAAAATAATCCATCGGCATCGGGCCATCATGTGGATCGCCGCCAATAAAATGCTCGCTTCTGACGGCGTCACGGGTGGCATAACGAATGGCATAAAGCTCATAGACGGGAAGATCAGGTAAGGTGAGGTTTGACATAAACATTCATCCAGTTACAGCGATAAGAGATAAACGAGGTTTTAAGTGTGCCGTTACCATCACCAATCGCAACAAAAAAATATCCAGAGGCGGTCAGTAGCGCCGGTCAGTAAAGTGGTAAAAACCGAGAGGCAAAGGGATTAAAACCGCAGCAAAAATGGGGTTTGATTTCCGCTAGATTTTCGCCGGCAATCGCGTATTGTCATAGAAATGCGGACGTCACGCGCTGGCAGAATGTGTCGGCCAATCCATGGCGGGGCAGCAAAGGGATGCGATCAAATGAGCCTAACAAGCGCACATTGGGGTACCTATCACGCTCATGTAAAGGACGGCCGATTGACCGGCCTCAGCCATTTCGCTGAAGATTCCGATCCGACTGAGATTGGAAAGGGTATCGTTGACGTTATTGATCATGAATCGCGCATCATTGGGCCAATGATCCGTAAAAGCTGGCTGGATCATGGGCCGGCAAGTCATCCCGAACGCCGCGGCCTCGATCCATTTGTTCGGGTAAGCTGGGATCAGGCAGATCAAATCGTTGCCGCCGAGCTGGACCGGGTTATCAGCGCATATGGAAATGAGGCGATCTATGCTGGTTCTTATGGCTGGGCAAGCGCCGGCCGGTTTCATCATGCGCCGGGGCAGTTACACCGATTTTTGAACAGCATTGGCGGCTATACAAAATCGGTCAACACCTACAGCTTTGCTGCCGCTGAGGTTATCGTGCCGCATGTGATTGGGCATTTCCGTGATTACATATACAATCAGACGAGCTGGAAGTCGGTGCGTGACCATGCACAGCTATTTGTCGCTTTTGGCGGGGTGCCACTGAAGAATGGGCAAATTGGGCAGGGCGGACTTGGTCGGCATATTCAGAAGGAGTCCATTCTCGCAGCGCATCAAAACGGTGTTGAATTTGTCTCAGTGTCACCGTTGCGCGCGGACATGATTGATGATGTTAATGCTGAATGGATGCCGATACGCCCGAACAGTGATACAGCGCTGATGATTGGCCTGTGCCATACGCTGTTTGATCAGGGGCTGCATGACCGCAGTTTTCTTGACCGGTATTGTGTTGGCTTTGATGCTTTTGCCGATTATCTGACCGGTGCCACTGATGGTCTGGTTAAGGATGCCGCGTGGGCGGCCGCGCTTTGCAATATTGAGGTGGAGGCGATCGAGGCGCTGGCGATTAAAATGGCGCAATCACGAACCATGTTGTCATTTAGCTGGTCACTAACCCGACAGGCGCATGGTGAACAGCCATTTTGGGCTGGCATTACGCTGGCGGCGATGCTTGGCCAGATCGGCTTGCCCGGGGGCGGATTTGGGCTTGGTTATTCGGCGGTAAATACGGTTGGTAATGATATTCAGCGGCTGCCGGTTGCGGCCATGCCGCAGGGCATAAACGGGGTTTCAAGTTTTATTCCGGTGGCGCGTATTGCTGATATGCTGCTCAATCCTGGTGATGAATTTGACTATGATGGTGTGCGTTACCGTTATCCCGATATCAAGATGATCTATTGGGCCGGTGGCAATCCTTTTCATCATCATCAGGATTTGAATAGACTTTGTGCGGGCTGGCAGAAACCAGAGACGATTATTGCGCATGAATGGTGCTGGAACGCCCTTGCCAAACACGCCGATATTGTTCTGCCTTGCACAACAACGCTGGAGCGAGACGATATTGCGATGTCGCCGATGGATAATTATTTCGTCTCGATGCAGGCGGCCATTGCACCGGTTGGTGATGCGCGTGATGATTTTGAAATTTTCCGCGGGATTGCTGCAAGGATGGGGGCTGAAGATGCCTTTACCGAAGGCCGTAATGCCGAAGATTGGCAACGCTGGCTCTATGATATGACGAAACAGGCCGCCGCCCAACAAGGCCATGAATTGCCCGGCTATGATGCGTTTCGAGACGAAGGCTGGTTCAAGCTGGAACCACCAGAAGAAGCCCATGTTATGCTGGCTGATTTTCGCGCTGACCCGATCGCCAATCCGCTGTCAACGCCAAGTGGCAAGATCGAGATCTATTCAGAAACGATCGCCGGTTTTAACTATGATGATTGCGCAGCGCACCCGTGTTGGTTTGTTCCGCCAGAGTGGCTTGGCAGCCCTGATTGCGGCACCCGACTTCACCTTCTTGGTAACCAGCCAACCGCCCGTCTGCACTCGCAACTTGATCATGGCAGTATTAGCCGCGCTTCCAAGATTGACGGACATGAGCCGGTCAAGATTAATCGCCAAGATGCAGCGGCACGTGGGATTGTAAACGGCGATATCGTGCGGCTTTATAATGATCGCGGTGCGTGTCTTTGCGGCGCGGTTGTCAGTGATGAGGTGATGCAGGGGGTGCTGATTGTCAGCACTGGCGCATGGTTTGATCCAGACCTTTCAGGAACATCTGGCCTTAGCTGCCATCACGGTAATCCGAATGTGTTGACGCCGGATATTGGCACCTCAAAGCTGGCGCAGGGACCCGCCGCACATTCATGTCTTGTTGAGGTGGAATTATGGACCGGCGGGTCGGTTACGATGACGGCGCATAAGCCGCCCGTTATTTTAGATGGCCGCAAAATATCAGGGCAGAATTCTACATGAGCTGGGTTGAATGGCGTCATCATGAGGAGCTGACCGGCAGGTTTAATGTGGCCTATGGGGCGCATCGCCTGATGCAGTTTGACCTGCATCCAGGGGCTGCAAATCAGCCAATTATTCTGAATATCCATGGTGGGTATTGGCGTGCATTGGACAAGGCCGATATGGATCATCATATGGCAGATCTTGCCAAAAGCGGGTTTGGGCTGGTGAATATGAATTACCCGCTATGCCCTGAGGTTAGCGTGACCCAGATGATGCAGCATCTTCATGTCGGTATTGACGAGATTATCGGCACTCTGGATGCTGCAGGCCAAGATCAGCCGATCATCATGCTCGGGCATTCGGCGGGCGCGCATATCGCCCTGCATTTGTCACATCACCCGAAATTGCAGGGCAGGCTTGCCGGTATTGCGGCCTTGTCGGGAATATATGAAACCGAGCTGGTTCGAGAATTGGCGGTCAATGACGATGTGCGGCTTAGTAAGGATGAGGCCAGTAACTGGAACTGCCTGACCCATATGCCTGCGGTTGGGCCGGCCTATTATATCGCAGTTGGCGGCGGCGAGCCGTCGGGGTGGATTGATCAATCATGGATTATGGCAGATGCGTTGCGCCAGCGCGGAGATCAGGTCATGTTTCACGGATGCGGGGGCTTGCATCATTTCAATCTGGTTGATCGTCTTTGCGATGGCAGCGACCATGATGGCGCGCGGCTTCACCGCTGGATGAAAAGCCTCTATTGAGACCAACAATCTTGGTCAACGGGGGTCAATCAGGCGGTTTTGCCAAGATAGCGTGACAGAATATCAGCGCCAAGCATGGCAACGAGTTGCGCTTGACCACCGACCGATGCCGCATTGTCAGCTGACGCATTACCATCTAGGTGGCGTTTTAGAACGCCTTGCAGGATTGCGGCGAAACGGAAACATTGAAAGGCAATCAACGCCTCCCAATTTGCCGGACGATCAAGCCCAGTTTTTGCGCAGAAGGCGCTGACCAATTGCGCCTCATCAGGTATGCCAAGGCCGGTCCGGTTGATACCACCAAGCCCGCCAATCGGCCAGTCAGACTGCATCCGCAGCATTGCACACCAATAGCTAAGATCAATAAAGGCGGGCCCCAGCGTGCTAAGTTCCCAATCAATCAGCGCGGCAATTTCGGTGCGATTGCGGATCAGCAGATTATCTAGCCGGAAATCGCCATGGATAATGCAAAATCCGGGCATATCCCCGTCGAGACAGGCGGGCAATTCGGTAATCAGAAATTCCATTGCGGCGATCGTTTCGGTTTCGCTGGCACGATATTGGCGTGTCCATGTGGCGAATTGGCGGTCGATATAGCCGGTTGGTTTCCCAAAGCCTTCCAGCCCTTGCGCAATCGGATCAATCGCGGCGAGTGCGGCAAGCACGTCAATTTTGGCATAAAACAGGGCGCCGCGGTCACCGGCACTATAGCTGGCTAATGCCGGATCAAACAGCGTTTCGCCATCAACTTCGCGCATGACAAAAAATTTCATACCGACCACATCTGGATCATCGCAGACGGCAATCATATCGGGTACGGGCACCGGGCTTTTCCCCAATGCCTTCATTACGCGATATTCACGGTCAACGGCATGGGCTGATTTCAGCAGCAATCCGGCGGGCTGGGTACGCAGCACAAAGCGGCCATCCGCGCCGCCAAGATCGGTTTGCAGCCGGTAGGTTGGGTTCGACTGGCCAGTGGAAAATTTATCCAAAGATAACGGCACGCCGATATCAGGTGCAGCGTCTCTCAGCCATGCAACGAGAGGCTTATAGAAAGACGGGTCACGCGCGGTATTGGGGCCGTTTTCAGGATTGGTCATGTTCTGGCTCGGGCTCAACAGTAACGGAGTTGATAATAAACTGCCGATAGAATCACATGATGGCAGAGAAGATTGTTTTGACCATATTGGCTCAGCTAGCGTAAGTTTACTAGGCTGTTTCAGGCAATGGCGAAAAAAAGACACCACCTTCAATGACCGTTATTCAGACAAGCATAAATGAGGTCAAACCTGAACTATTGACCTTGGAGAGATAAGATGACCGGACAGCTCGACGGCAAAAGGATTTTAGTTACCGGCGCGGCGCGCGGGCTTGGGGCGGCTTTTTGTCAGACGATTGCCAAGGCTGGTGGAAGCGTGCTTGCACTCGGCCGTGATGCAGGGGCATTGGCGGCAATGATCAAGGGCCTTCCCGGTGACGGGCATGATATTGTGGTTGCTGATGTCGCGAAATCTGGACATCTATCTGGGCATCTCGCGGGTCAGCAATTTGACGGGCTGGTCAATAATGCCGGCATTGCCATGACCTCGGCGTTGCATGAAAGCGATGAAGATGAAGTCCGGCGTTTGATTGACACCAATTTACTTGGCAGCCTATGGATATTACAGGCATCGGTTCCTGCACTAAAGGCGGCTGGCGGCGGTGTGATCGTTAATATAGCCTCGGTTTTAGGTCACCGGCCTTTGCCGCATACTGGTATTTACGCGATGAGCAAGGCAGCCATCATTCAGATGACACGCGCGGCTGCATTGGAGCTGGCGCGTGACAATATTCGGGTTAATGCGCTGGCGCCGGGCTATGTGGTTACTGATTTAAATCGTGACTTTCTATCAAGCGACGCCGGTGTAAAGCTGCAAAAACGCACTGCGCTTCGCCGGTTTGCATCCCCTGCCGAGTTGATGCCGGCGCTGCTTTTTCTGTTGGATCCGGCGAATAGCTATATGACCGGTGAGACCCTGACCATTGATGGCGGGATGAGTGCCAGTTTATAATATTATCGCCAAAAAAAAGAATAGGATTACGCGAATATGGATTTTTCAATTGATGCCAATTTACAGGCGGACCATGACAAGCTGCGTGCCTTTGTGCGCGACGAAATCGTGCCGCTAGAGGCTGATCGCAAAAATTATGATGCCTATGGCAATATTGATATGGCGGTGTTGCGGGCGCTTCGCAGCAAGGTCAAGGATGCTGGTTTATGGGCGCCACAAATCCCGCGTGAGCAGGGCGGGCTTGGTTATGGGCCAACCGGTATGGCGGTATTATATGAGGCAATGAATTATTCGATTTTCGGGCCGGTCGCCTTTAACTGTGCGGCGCCTGACGATGGCAATATGTATATTTTGAACATGGTTGCAACGCCCGCCCAGAAAGACCGCTGGTTAACGCCAATCATTAATGGTGATGTGCGGTCATCCTTTGCCATGACCGAGCCTGCACCGGGTGGCGGTTCTGACCCAAGCATGATCCAGACCACGGCAAAGCGGGTCAATGGTAAATGGGTGATAAATGGCCGTAAATGGTACATCACCGGCGCGGGTGAGGCAGCGCATTTTATCCTGATGGCAAAGACCGGCGATGGTGCCCGTGACGGGTTAACGGCCTTTCTGTTTCATCGTGATGATCCGGGCTGGCGCATTCAGCGCCGCATCGGCATCATGGGGCCCGAAGAACATGGTGGGCATTGTGAATTGGTGTTTGACGGTATGGAACTGGATGATGAACGGGTGCTCATGGGCGAGGGCAAAGGCTTGAAAGTCACCCAGATCCGGCTGGGGCTAGCACGGTTGACACATTGTATGCGCTGGCTGGGACTGGCAAAACGTGCGGTTGATATTGCCGCCGATTATGCCAGCAACCGCAGCGGTTTTGGCGTCAAGCTGATCGACCGCGAATCAATTCAGATGAAACTTGGTCAGGCGGCGATGGATATCGAGATTGGCCGGGTGATGGTAATGCGTGCTGCATGGCGGATCGAGCAGGGATCAAAGGCACGTCAGGATATTTCAATCGCAAAAATTCACGTCTCGCAATTATTAAACCGTGTCACGAGTGATGCCATCCAGATTTGTGGTGCGCGTGGCTATTCCACCGATACGGTATTAGAGTGGATTTATCGTTATGGTCGGCAGGCGCTGCTGGTTGATGGCGCGACCGAAGTGCATCAGATGGTTATCAGCCGGTTTCTACAACAGTCCGGTGATGATTTCTGGGGCTGGGGTGTTGGCCATGATTAATGTGAACCCGGGGGGAGTTTGAGGTATGTCTGAAGGATCACTATTCGCCGCGCTAGATATGCAAGGGGCTGATATGCAGCCGCTATCGCCGGTGCATTTTATCCAGCGCGTTGCCTATGTTTTTTCGACAAAAACGGCGATTGCCTATGGCGCACGGCGGATCACCTATGGCGAATTTGGCCAACGCTGTAAAAAGCTGGCGGCGGCACTCATCGGGTCGGGGATTAAACCGCAAACTACGGTTTCAGTCCTATGCCCAAATGTGCCGGAAATGCTAGAGCTGCATTTCGCTGTACCGATGACGGGTGCCGTTCTGAACACCATCAACACCCGCCTTGACGCCAAGACAATTGCCACAATTCTTGATCATGGCGAAAGCCAGATGCTGTTTGTTGACCGTGAATATGCCGATGTCGCCGAGGCAGCATTATCGCTTTGTGGCCGCAAAATCAGGGTGATTGGCATCGACGATCCGGCAATCGAGGCTGGCCGTATGATCGGTGACACGGATTATGAGAGCTTTTTGGCAAGTGGGCTGGAGACAACGCCGCTGTTCGATTTGCAAGATGAAACGATGCCAATTTCGCTCAGCTATACCTCGGGCACGACCGGCAACCCAAAAGGCGTGGTTTACTCGCACCGGGGCGCGGCGTTGAATGCGCTTGGTAATGTTCTGGCGATGGGGCTTAGCACCAGCAGCACCTATCTTTGGACGTTGCCGCTGTTTCATTGCAATGGCTGGACGCATCCGTGGGCGGTAACGGCCGTTGGCGGCACGCATGTTTGCCTTCGCGCGATCGATCCGGCCGAGGTTTTTCGTCTGATCGAGGCCGAAAATGTAACGCATATGGCGGCCGCGCCGATTGTGTTGTCGCTGTTGATCCATGCACCCGATGAGGCAAAGCCAAAGACCGCAAAAGAGGTGCCGGTGCAGGTTGCCACAGGCGGTGCCGCACCGCCTAGCAAGGTCATTGATGATATGGAAACCATGGGGTTTAAAATCACCCATCTATATGGGTTGACCGAATCCTATGGGCCATCACTGATTTGCGAAATGCAGGCCGATTGGGAGGAGATGACGCTTGCTGCCCGTGCCCAGAAAATGGCGCGTCAAGGGGTGCCGCACGTTCTGGCTGGCGATTATCAGGTCGTTGATCCACAAACCATGCAACCGGTTCCCGCCGATGGGAAAACCATTGGTGAAATTATGCTTCGCGGCAATACCGTTATGAAGGGGTATCTGAAGAATCCCGAAGATACGGCAAAGGCGTCGGCAGGTGGCTGGTTTCACAGTGGCGATCTGGCGGTACTGCATCCAGATGGCTATGCCGAGGTAAAAGACCGGTCAAAAGATATCATCATTTCCGGCGGTGAGAATATTTCCAGCCTTGAGGTTGAAGAGGCGCTTTATCAGCATCCCGATATTATGGAAGCGGCCGTCGTTGCCCGCCCTGATGATAAATGGGGCGAGACACCATGTGCCTTTATCACGCTAAAGCCGGGTGCAGCCGAGCCGGATATGGACTCGCTGCGGGCCTTTTGTCGCCAGCATCTGGCGAGCTATAAATTGCCAAGCCATTTTGTGTTTTCTGCCCTGCCGAAAACCCAGACAGGTAAAATCCAGAAAACGGTGCTTCGCGAGCAGGCCAAGGCGGTCAAATAAGTGCCTGTTATATGTGGGCCATGATCACCGCGCGATCATCCGCAGTAACATGATCTATGCTGCTGGGGGGCGCGCCTATTTGGGAATATAGCGCTCGCCAATTGCAGGCTTGTTAACGCCAAGGCCGGGAATTTCCCAGACGCCAGCACCGGGTGGGTTTAAATCGCCACTGATATTGGCATCAATTAAATAGGGGCGGTTGCTTTTGATACCCGCCAGAATGGCGTCGCCTAGATCGCCCGGGCGGTCAATGCTAACCCCCTCAACACCAGCCGCGCGAGCCATCGCCGCAAAATCGGGGTTATAGGGAAGGCCGGTATCCGGATGATGGAAATCTGTTGCTAGCTCGCGGCTGTCAAGATAACCCCGTTGCAGACCGCGGATTGACCCATAGGCGTAATTGTTCCAGACCACCCAGACAACCGGAATATTATACTCGACCGCAGTTCCCAGAACATTGGCATGCATAAAGAAGGCACCATCACCGCAAACTGAAACACATGGCCGGTCAGGGGCGGCAAGTTTGGCCCCCATTACACCGGCGACACCAAATCCCATGGGGCCAAATCCCATTGATCCGATCAATGAGTCCGGGCGGGTTGGGTTACAAAATTGCAACAGCCAATTGTGATGCACGCCGATATCGCTGACCAGAATTGCATCTTCAGGCAGTGCCTTATCAATCTCGACCGCGGCGCGTTGCGGGTTAATCGGGCTGCTATCATCAACAAACCCCGGAGCAACAAACGCGTTCCATTCGGCGCGATAACCATCAATTGCGGCCAGCCATTTGCGGCTTGCTGGCGTTGGCTCACCGCTATGGCCGCGCCGGTCAAGCTCTGCCAGAACCTGCCGCAAAAAGGTACGGACATCCGCCATCAGCCCCAACGCAACTGGATAGTTTCGGCCGATTTCTTCTGGATCAATGTCAACATGGATTAAGCGTGTGGGCGGAATCGTGAATGAATAGCCCGGAATCCACGAACTGGATGTACGATCATCAAACCTGACACCAAGCGCAAGCAGAACATCGGCTTGCCGGCAGGCATGATTGGATTGATAAGTGCCGCCACGCTGGACAAGGCCGAGGGATAGGGGGTGTTGAACCGGAATTGCGCCAAGCCCACTTGCCGATGATGCTACCGGTATCTGCAAGCGTTCGGCTAGCGCCAGCAATTCATCAGCGGCGCCGCCATAGCGCACGCCCTGCCCCACGACAATCACCGGCTTTTCTGCCGACAGCAGCATATCAACTGCCGTGACCACGCCATCAGGATCAGCCCCGCAACGTGATGAAATATTCGCTGACCATGCTGCCGGATCAGGGGTTTCACTGGCAGCAGCTTCCTTGAAGATATCGAAAGGAACGTCGAGAACGACCGGGCCGGGTCGACCTGTTGTCATGGTTTTCCACGCCTGACGCATCATTAGCGGCACTTGTTCGCCGCGGGTGGGCTGATAGACGCGTTTGCAATAGGCCTGAACCGTTGACGGGAAATCGGCTTGATAATGGCGATAGGTTTCCTGAAATGCACCTCGATTAAACTGGCTCGTTGGCACATTTCCGGTGATCGCAAGGAACGGAACCGAGTCAAAAAAAGCATTGCCAAGGCTGATTGGCAGATTTGCCGATCCCGGGCCGCATGAGGTAAAGGTCGCAGTTGGCTGACCAGACACGCGGTAATAGACATCTGCCATGAAACCCGCGACACTTTCATGATGCACCGAGATTGTGCCGATATCATCTTGGCGTTCATGCATGGCATCAATCAGACCAATGTTGCCATGGCCGCACAGGCCAAAAACATAAGGCACTTTTTCCTTGATCAAATAATCAATGATAACCTGTCCGCCATTCAACTCATTTGTATCTGACACAGTAAAATCCCCCGACTGCTCACCTGTGATCGATGCGCGTATTGATCGTAAAAATATCGACGATAGAGCATGGCATAAGCCGAAACGGCTTCCAACAAAAATGGCTTGAAAAATAGCGTGGGTTTGATCGTTTGTGAGACTGACTAAACTCTTGGCAAGCGGCGGCTTTATGGCCGCAACTGACGCGCCGGTAATCTATTTTTGGGCAACCTGTTTTTGGGCGTAAAAAATTACTCGTCACCCATGATGCTGTTAAAGCTTGAAACAAGGTCATTAAAGCGCACGCCAACAATGGTGATATGCTTTTTCATCGTTTCCATGGCCCGTTCGTTCGGCCATTGATTCGTCCATCCGCCCCCGTACGCGCAGTTGAAGCCGCCGAAACGGACGCAAGCGGTCATGTAGGCGGCGGGCCTCATGGGCAAGAAAGCTATTGCCTGACATCTGGTAAATCCTGCCGTGAAGGCGGGCATTCACCTCATAGTATTTTTTTGTGTCACCCGCAGCAACGGCGGCGCGGCAGGTTTCATTATCCTTTATCAGCGCGTTGATATCCGCGCTGGTTGCGCGCCGCGCCGCAAGCCGAATTGCCATACATTCCAGTTCGGCCATCACTTCGAACATCTCAACAAGCTGGCTAAGGCTGGGCGCGCGCACAAAAGTGCCACGACGCGGCAAATGTTCGGCAAGACCGGACTCGGCTAGGCGTTGCAGCGCCTCGCGGACCGGTGTGCGCGACACGCCGTAAAAGCTGGATAATTCGGTTTCATCAAGACGCTTGCCATGTCCAAGCTCACCTTCGACAATTCGCTGTTCAAGCGAGTCTCTTATTTTTGCCGACGGTAATTTGTCCATCTAGTTATGACCCTAGATTTTGGTTAGCTCTAGCGCTCATTATTAGGGGCTTTCATCCATTCGTCCAGAATAATTGCGACATGTTTTGCATCACGGGCGGTGCCGTCCTTGATCTGACAACGGCATGATGTGCCATCGGCAATGATAAGCGTATCATCATCCGCTTCACGGATTTTTGGCAGTAACGCAGAGTTTGCCATTTTCATTGAGACATCAAAAGTATCTGCACCATAGCCAAAGGCACCCGCCATCCCGCAACAGCTGGTCTCGATTTTTTCGACCGCCAGCCCGTCAATCCATGACAGCACGTCCTCAATCGGGCGCACCGCATCAAATGCTTTTTGATGGCAATGTCCATGCAACAGGGCTTTGGCTTTGCCAGATTTGAGTGGCAGTTTAGGTTTGTCGCGGGCCAGCAATTCCTCAAAGGTCAGCGTGGCAGCAGCAACGGCTTGGGCGTCCTTGTTGTTCAGCAATGCCGGAATTTCGTCACGAAGGGCGAGTGTGCAGGACGGCTCTAGACCGACAATTGGGATATTGTCTTTGGCAAATGGTGCCATGGCGGCAACCAGACGCGTTGCCTCATGACGGGCACGGTCAATCATGCCCGTTGATAAAAATGTGCGCCCACAACAAAGCGGCTGTTTCGCGTCTGATGGCGCTGGCGTAAAGACATCATAGCCAGCGCGTTCCAGTACCCGAACGGCGGCACGGATGTTTTCCGGCTCAAAATACCGGTTAAAGCTGTCAATAAACAGCAACACTGGCGGTTTTGTGCTGGCGGGAAGGCTTGGCAATTCGCGATTGCGGAACCAGTTTCGTTGCCACTGCGGTAATGGACGGCGCGCGCTGAACCCGGTCAGCTTCTCGCTTAGCCATGCAAAGCCCGGGATAATGTCGCGTAGGCGGATAAGAGGTGCAATAGCGGCGGCATAGGGCGCGTAATCGGGAAGATGGGCAATCAGCTTGTCATGGAGCGACAGGCCTTTGGATTCGGTGCGAAGTGCGGTGACCTCGACCTTCATGCGCGCCATGTCGACACCGGTAGGGCATTCGCGTTTACAGGCTTTGCAAGAAACGCACAGTTTCATCGTTTCAGCCATCTCGTCGCTTACCATCGCCGCCGCGCCAAGCTGGCCGGATAGAGCTAGTCTAAGGCTGTTGGCACGGCCTCTTGTCGAGTCGCGCTCATCGCGCGTCGCCCGAAAGGACGGGCACATGACGCCGCCCTCAAGCTTGCGGCAGGCGCCATTGTTGTTGCACATTTCAACCGCGCCCTGCAGCCCGCCAGCCGAACCCGGCCACGCATCCCAATTTAATCGGGTCGGGAAATCATCAATTTTGTATCCCGGCGCAAAGCGAAACAGCGACCGGTCATCCATCTTTGGTGCATCGGTGATTTTCCCCGGATTGAAAATTCCCTGCGGATCGAACAAGCGTTTAACTTGGCGAAACAGATCCGTCATTTTGCTGCCGAACATGACCTCGTTAAATTCGGATCTGGCAATGCCATCGCCATGTTCGCCCGAATGCGAGCCCCCATATTCTTTTACCAGTTGGAACGCCTCGTCGGCGATGCCTCGCATGGCGGCAACATCATCAGCGTTTTTCATATCTAGAACCGGCCGCACATGAAGACAGCCAACCGACGCATGCGCATACCATGTTCCAGTGGTATTATATTTGGTGAAAATGCGGGTCAGCTTGTCGGTATATTCGGCCAGATCGGCTAGTTCGACCGCGCAATCCTCAACAAAAGACACCGGCTTTGCTGCGGTTTTCATCGACATCATGATGTTAAGGCCGGATTTGCGCATTTCGGTGATCCGCGCCTGATCCTCGGTTTCGCGTAGAATGACCGTGCCGCCAGTCGAGTCGCCCGGTTTATCCCAGCCAAAGCCAAGATCAGCCATCATCGCTTCTAACGCTTCAAGGCGGCGCCGGTTTTCGGCCGGATCATCCTCGGCAAACTCGACCACCAGAATTGCCGCAGGCTCGCCCTTGATATAGGCCTCGACGGTCGAACGGAATAGCGGGATGGACCGCGCCAGATCAAGCATGGTATTGTCAATCAACTCGACAGCAACCGGGTCAAGCGTGACCAGATGCTGGGCGGCATCCATCGCCTTATAGAAGGTCGGGAAATGACAAAGCCCCATGACTTTTCTGGCAGGCAATGGCGAGAGTTTCAGCGTGATCGCGGTTGAATAAGCAAGCGTACCCTCAGAGCCAACAAGCAGATGCGCAAGATTAATCCCGTCACCGGCCTTGCCGCCGGGCCGAAGCGCCATCGCATCAGGGATTAACGCATCAATATTGTAACCGCCAACACGGCGCAATACTTTGGGAAAACTGGACAGAATCTCATCGCTATGCGTTTTGCCGAGTGCCAATAATTCCGGCAGAATCGTGCCCAGCTGGCCAGTGGCGGCGGGCGCAGACGGATCATATTTGCCAAAAGATGCGTGACTGCCATCACCAAGAATATGCCGTAACGGATTGACCGACCGCCGCAGCTGTTATTTGCCGTCATACCCCCAATTGTTGCGCGGCTAGAGGTCGAAACATCCACCGGAAACCACAAGCCATGCGGCTTTAGCTGGCGATTTAATTCATCCAGAACGATGCCCGGCTCGACAACGCAAACACGGTTTTCAACATCCAACTCTAGAATCCGGTTCAGATATTTCGTGTTATCTAGAACCAGCGCATGATTGACCGTCTGGCCACATTGCGAGGTGCCACCACCACGCGGCAAAAGCGCCATTCCCTGTTCACGACAAAAGGCGATTGTGGCCGCGATATCGGCAATCGTTTTCGGAATCACGACGCCATGCGGCATCATTTGATAGATTGACGCGTCGGTGGCATAGCGCCCGCGCGTGAAACCGTCATCA
>RGCC01000030.1 GCA_009919335.1 Alphaproteobacteria bacterium | reverse complement strand
CAAACCCGCACAGACAATAAGAAATCCCAAAGCTGGAGTGAACAAATGTCGGCGATGCTGAGCAAGGAATCGCGCCCGCATATGCTGGCGTTCTTGCGCCGATCGGGCTTCTTGGAGAAATAGCCATAAACTGCTGATTGAATTGACACGCGCCTGTGATCAAAAGGCTTGCATCCGGTTGCTGATTGGGTCGTAATTTAGCATCAAGTGTCGTTTGGGGGGTGGTCATGGAATTTTTGTTTGGACGCTATTCGCTGATGTTTTATGCGCTGCTAGGCGCATTGGCGGCTGGGCTGGCAAGCCTCGCCTATCCCGCTTTTTGGGGATTTGCCGCGGTGCTGGCCGGGCTGGCGGGGGTCGGGTTTTATGATTACACGCAAAAGAAACGTGCGGTTCTTGGTAATTATCCGCTGATTGGCCGGTTCCGGTTTTTGTTCGAGTCAATCCGGCCAGAATTGCGCCAATATTTCTGGGAATCTGATACAGACGAGCTGCCTTATTCGCGCAATTTTCGGGAACCAGCTTTGGTGCATTGTCACCGCCAGCAATTCAGTCATTATCGGCTGGGGCTAAGCTAGGCGGCTTTGCACATAATACCGGCGAGGGGTCTTTGTCGAAATATCATCTTGCGGGGGGCGGTGATACGATCTGGCAAATTGGCACTGGCTATTTTGGCTGCCGGACCGCTGATGGGCAGTTTGATCCCGAGGCGTTCCGCGAGCGCGCCGTGCTGGATCAGGTTAAAATGATTGAAATAAAACTAAGCCAAGGTGCCAAGCCGGGGCATGGCGGTATGTTAATGGCACCAAAGGTCACACCTGAAATTGCCGAGACACGCGGAATTCCTGCCTATCAGGATGTCGTGTCGCCGGCGCGTCATAGTGCTTTTTCAACACCAAATGAATTGCTGGCTTTTGCCGCAAAGCTGCGTGATCTTTCGGGCGGCAAGCCTGTTGGCATAAAATTATGCGTTGGGCATCCTTGGGAAGTCATTGCGATTGTCAAAGCGATGGTGGAAAGCGGTACCATGCTCGATTTTATCACGGTTGACGGGGCCGAAGGCGGCACTGGCGCGGCGCCGGTTGAATTTACCGATCATATTGGATCGCCACTTCGCGATGCGCTGGTCTTTGTTGATAATTGTCTTCGAGGGGCAGGGATCCGTGACCGCGTCAAGATCGCCGCTTCGGCAAAGATTATCAGCGCTTACGATATTGTCCGGCATTGTGCCCTTGGCGCGGATTGGTGCAATATGGCGCGGCCTTTCATGTTCGCACTTGGCTGTATTCAGGCGCGTGATTGTGCGTCTGGCAGATGCCCTAGCGGGGTTGCCACGATGGACCCGAAACGATACCGCGTGCTTGATGTTGAAACGCGTGCAAGGCGGGTGTTTAATTTCCATAAAAACAGTATGAATGCGGTTGTGGAAATGCTCGAGGCGGCAGGGCTTACCCACACCAACCAGCTTAACCGGCGGCATATAGTGCGCCGCTTGTCAGCGAGTAAAATTCTGCTTGCCGACCAGATTTATCCACGCGTCGAGGTGAATGCGCTGATTGACGGCAAGCCGGTTGATGATCCGCGCCTGTCGTCTTATTGGCACCGGGTTAGCGGCGACAGCTTTCATCCGCAAGAACTAACGACGTAATGGTTAGTGGCCGGTGGGGTGATGGCCGGTTTTAAGGGCATAATATTGGCGCCCCATCAAGGCCGGATCCGCGCCAAAGGATCAGCGTTAAAATTGGGCTTGAGCCGGTGGTCATTGCGTGTGGTTGCCAGCTTGCGTGATATGTCTGCTGGGTTGGGCCGAGCCGAACTGGCGGCCGCCCATCGGCGGTAAATGTTGCCTCGCCACTGATCACAAAATACAGCTCTTCTGCCTCGTGATAATGCGCCGGATAGAAAAGCTCTGGTCCCCAATAACCGATATAGGCATTCAGTTGCTTTGAGGTGAAATGCCCAGTTGGGCCGATCAGTTCGAAAAAGCCGTAATGATCAAAAACCCCCTCGTCAAGCTCGTCTTCGCGATAGGCAAATTGCCACTGGACAAGATCAAGTGCGGCGATGATTGCGTGGTGCAGTGTGGCAGTGCGGGGATCCAGCCCATAATCCCATGCGGCAAGATGCGTCGCGGCGGCGGCCGGATGTCGAAGAACGGTCTGGCGGATCAGATCATCTGGTGGCGGCGCAAATTGCCAAAGGCTGTTTTTGTGATCATTTGATCCTGCGAACCTGTCTGGCTGAGACAAATCCCGATGATTATGGTGCTAGTTATATTCTGTGCCAAACGAATTTCCATCACGCGAAATCACGTCCCGCCGCCGCGGCGTCTTTGATAAATCTATTCGGTTGCCAGATCGTGCTGTTTTCCCCGGATAGCGCCTCTAATCCGGCGAGAATGTTTTCCATGCCAATCTGGTTAGCATAATGCATCAGCCCGCCGCGCCATCGCGGAAAGCCATAGCCAAGAACGCTCACCAGATCAATATCGGTGGCGGTTTCTGCGATTGCCTCGTCAAGGATAGACGCCGCCTCGTTAATCATTGCCAGCAACAGCCGGTGGGTGATGTCATCATCGCTATAATGGCGCCGGGTTACGCCTGCCGTCGCCGCCTCATCGATGATCAGATTATCTACCGCCGGATCATGGCTTGCCTGCCCTGCATTATCATATCTGTACCAGCCAAGACCGGCTTTGCGGCCAAGGCGGCCAGCATCAACCATCAGATCGGCGATCCTGACATAAAGCCTGTTTGGATCACGGCTGGCATCTTGGCGGCGGCGGTTCGCATAGGCGATATCAAGTCCGGATAAATCCTGTACCGCATAAGGGCCCATTGCATAGCCAAAGCCGGTCATGGCGTGGTCAATTTGCGCCGGGGTTGCGCCGGTCAACAGCAAAAGATCAGCCGCCTCACGGTATCGTGCCAATATCCGGTTGCCGATAAAGCCATCACAAACCCCCGCCACAACCGGAATTTTGCCAAGCTGTTTGGCCAGCGCGAATCCAGCAGCAAGAGCGCCCGGCGCACTGGCCTCACCCTTTACGATCTCGAGCAGTTTCATGATATGGGCGGGGACGAAAAAATGTAGCCCGATCAGCCGTGATGGATCATCAAGCACACCGGCAATCGCATTGATATCAAGATAGGATGTATTGCTTGCCAAAACGGCAGTGGCTGGCATGACCATCTGCAATTGCTGAAAAACGGCTTGCTTGACCGCCATATCTTCAAACACCGCTTCGATGGCGATATCGGCGTTGCCAGCACTGGCATAATCGGTTGAGACGCTGTGGCGGGCACGCATTTCAGCCGCGCGCGCCGGCGTGATTAGGCCCCGTTTCATCCCAGCTTCGATAAGGCCTTCAGCGCGTGCAATGGCCGCAGTGGCAGCGACGTCATTATTCTCAATTGTTACCGTTTTGATGCCGGCACTGATCAGGGCATGGGCAATACCCGCCCCCATCGTGCCGCCGCCAACGACAACGGCCTCGCCAATGGTGGAACGATGCGCGGCAAGGTCAGCTGGTGCCCTTGCGCCGCGCTCGGCAAAAAACAGATGCCGAAGTGCCCGTGCCTGTGCGGATTGACGAAGCGCAAGAAAGCAATCACGTTCGGCGGCCATGCCGGCAAGAAAGGATGTATGGCTGGTGAGGGTAACAAGCTCGGCCGCCTTTACCGGTGCAATCTGGCCAGCGGCGCGGCGGCTAAGGGCAGCATGGATTTTTACCAATACGGCGTCATCCCTTGTGCTGTTTGGCAAATTGCCAACCGGCGTTATGGCGCGCAGATCATCGGCGGTAATCGCGATTGCGGCGGCCTTTGGCGCATCATCAATAAGGTCTATAAGCCCCGCCGCAAGCCCGATTTGTGCGGTCATGGGCTTGCCGCTGGTGATCATTTCCAGCGCGGCAGAAAACCCGATCAGACGTGGCAGGCGCTGGGTACCGCCAGCACCCGGAACAACGCCAAGCAGCACTTCGGGAAGGCCAAGCTGGGCCTTTGTTACAGCGATCCGATAGCGGCAGGCCAGCGCCAGTTCCAACCCGCCACCAAGCGCGGCCCCGGTTATCAGTGCAATCCATGGAACCTCAGATGCCTCAATCATCGCCAGAATATCGGGCAAATGTGGTGCCACCGGCGGGGCATCAAATTCGCGTGCATCACCTCCGGCTGCAAAGATTCTATCGCTTCCCATCAGCACAACACGGTCAATACCGGCTTCGGCCTTTTGCGCCATCAGCGCGTTATGCAGCCCACTGCGTACAGCCAGATTGATAGCATTGACCGGCGGGTTGGCAAGCTCGACAAAAAACACATTATCATCGCGCCAGAATTTTACCGTCATGGCTGTTCCTTTTGGGTTTGCAATGGCGCCGCATTTTCATGAGGGCCGTTTGTGGATGCCGATCTATGCAAATGATTATCTTCACCTAAACTGACGAAACTAGTGCCAGAATGCTTGCGAAGGTCGCTTGTGATCATGCAAGATTATCACGCCGCAACAAAGACCTGTTTCGCGTCATTTTGGCAAAATATATCTAAAAAAAATAGGTCATGGCGCGCGCCCTTAAGAGAAACCAAATAACAGCAAATGGCAGGGATGATATGAGCGATACAATCATTGTTGAAAAGCGCGATCATTGGGTCAAAATTACCCTAAACCGACCCGACCGGTTAAATGCGCTTAATATCGAAATGCATCGTGCGTTTCGGGCGGCGTTGGAAAATGTCGGCACGGCGCGCGCAATATTGATTACCGGTGCGGGGCGTGGTTTTTGTGCGGGTCAGGATCTTGGCGATCGCAATCCTGATACTGGCGATTGGCCGCCTGATCTGGGGCAGACATTAAATGATTATTTCAATCCGCTGGTGCGGCTGATTACCGGATCGCCGGTGCCGGTGGTCTGTGCGGTGAACGGGGTTGCGGCAGGGGCAGGTGCTAATCTGGCGCTGGCTTGTGATGTTGTTCTGGCGGCAGATAATGCCCGCTTTATTCAGGCCTTTTCGAAAATTGGTCTGGTGCCTGATGCCGGTGGTAGCTGGATCTTGCCGCGCCGTCTTGGCATGGCGCGTGCCATGGGATTGGCGCTAACCGGTGAGGCGCTATCCGGGTCGCAAGCGGCTGAATGGGGGCTTATCTGGAAAAGCTATGATGATGCCGAACTAATGCTGGCAGCGCATGACCTTGTAACAAAATTTGCATCTGGCCCGACCGCCGCCTATGCGGGGACAAAAAAATTGATGCAAGCCGCTGCCAGCAATTCGTTTGATGGGCATCTTGATGATGAGGCAGTCATGCAGCAGGCGTGCGGCAGATCAGATGATTATGCTGAAGGGGTGCGCGCGTTTCTGGCCAAGCGCCCAGCAGAATTTACCGGCAGTTAGACGGGCAGTTAGACGGCCTCGATAATCATCGAGACGCCCTGACCAACGCCAACACACATGGTACAAAGCGCATATCGTCCGCCGATCCGCGCCATTGGCCGCAAACCATGCATCTTGGCCCCTTCGGCCGAGGCCAGCAACAGCGCCGCTGCCCCGTCATTGACGCCCGATGCATTGCCAGCGGTTACCGTTGAGCCGTCACCATTTACCCCGGCAAGGCTAGCAAGCCGTTCAGCTTTGGTATCGGGGCGGGGATGCTCGTCAGTATCGAATATAACCGGATCACCGCGGCGTTGAGGAACTGGCACGGGAATGATTTCGTCAGCGAATTTCTGGGCGGCGTGCGCAGCTGCCCAGCGTTGCTGCGAGCGCAGCGCAAACGCATCCTGATCGGCGCGGCTGATATGATAATCAGCTGCAACATGATCGGCTGTTTCGGGCATTGAATCGACCCCATAAGCGGCCTTCATTGCCGGATTTACAAACCGCCAACCAATCGTTGTGTCATAAATCTCGGCCTTACGCGCAAAGGCAGTTTCAGATTTTGGCACGATAAAGGGGGCGCGGCTCATGCTCTCAACACCGCCCGCAATGGCCAGATGATAATCACCTGCCCGAATGCCTCGTGCTGCCGTGGCAACAGCATCCATGCCCGATGCACAAAGGCGGTTAATCGTGCTTGCAGGCACCTCAACCGGCAGCCCTGCCAGCAGCGACGCCATCCGCGCGACATTGCGGTTATCTTCACCAGCCTGATTGGCCGCACCAAAAACCACCTCGTCAATGGCGCCCTTGTTTAAATCTGGGTAACGCGCAAGCAATGCCTCGATCACATGCGCGGCCATATCATCTGGACGCATTGATGAGAGTGCGCCACCAAAGCGGCCAATCGGAGTTCTAACAGCATCACAAATAAAGGCATTCATGTTAAATCCTATCCGGCTCACCGGTTGTTTTCTTCCTCAAACTCCAAGATAACGCGCGGTCAGCCCATCGGTTCCAAGCAATGTTTTTGAATCCCCGTGCCAGACAACGCGCCCCTTGTCCAGAATATAATGGTGATCGGCCAGCCTAGCCATGGCTTTGACATTTTTATCAATAATCAGGATCGACTGCCCCTCGGCCTTTAGCGTGGCAAGACAATCCCATATCTGATTGCGGATGATCGGGGCTAGCCCCTCGGTTGCCTCGTCAAGGATCAATAGTTTTGGATTGGTCATCAGCGCGCGTCCAATCGCCAGCATTTGCTGTTCACCACCTGATAGATGATTGCCCGCATGATCGCGTCGTTCGGCAAGCCTCGGAAATAATGCCAGCACACGGTCATAATGCCAGTGCGATGCCGTATCATCACGCGGTGGCAGATAAAAGGTTTGTAAATTCTCAGCGACGTTCAGATTGGAAAAAATCTGCCGCCCTTCAGGCACCAGCCCGATACCGGCGCGCGCAATCTGAAATGGCAGCTGATCTGGCCGGTCATCGCCAAAGCGTTCAATACGCCCCGCGATCAAGGGCAACTGCCCCATGATCGTGCGGATGGTGGTGGTTTTGCCCATGCCGTTGCGGCCCATCAGTGAGACAACCTTGCCAGCCGGAACCGCCAGCGATACACCAAATAGAACCTGCCCCGCACCATAGCCTGACTGAACATTGTGAAGATGCAGCATCGCCTAGTCCTCATCGCCAAGATAGGCCGCTTTCACCGCCTGATTATTACTAATTTCGTCGACGGTTCCAGCGGCAATGACACTGCCCTCGACCAAGACTGTCAGGCGGTCGGCAAGGCGGAACACCGCATCCATATCATGCTCGATCAGTAAAATCGCCACATCGCCGCGAAGCCCATCAATGATTTCGGTCATGCGCTGGCCATCGTCAGGCCCGGCACCGGCCATTGGTTCATCCAGCAATAAAAGGCTGGGCGCCGCGGCCATTGCCAGCGCCAGTTCTAGCATCCGCCGTTCACCATGCGCCAGATCACTAACCATCACATCAGCGCGGCCGGATAGCCCAACCCGATCAAGGATAGCGATGGCACCGTCAATCAATTGCCGGTCCGCGAAAGCCGGTTGTAAAAATCGAAAACTTTGGCTAAGGCGCGCCTGCTCGGCAATGATCCCATTTTGCAAAACGGTAAAATCCATCAAGACATTACTGATCTGGAACGACCGGCCAATTCCGGCGCGGATACGCGCTGGCACCGAAAGGCCGGTTAGATCGCGCCCATTTAATAGCACCTGACCGCTGTCAGGTTTTAATGCGCCGTAAATCTGCTGGATCAAGGTGGTTTTCCCAGCGCCATTCGGGCCAATTAACGCATGAATTTCCCCCGGCATTACGGTTAATGACAGGTCATTTGTCGCGGTCAATGCGCCGAATGATTTTGTTAGGTTGCGAAGTTCTAGAACCGGATTTGTCATCATTTCACCGCTGTTTTACCCCGACCAAGGCGGGGCAGAATCTTGCGGTCGATCAGCCCGACCAATCCGCCGCGTCCAAATAGCACCACCATGATTAACAGCGGGCCAAATAACACCATCCAGTTCTCGGCATAGGCTGGTGCCAGTGCCCCAAGCATTAATGGTAAAAATTCTTCAAGTAGCAAAAAGACAATCGCGCCAAGCAGCGGTCCTGCCAGCGTTCCAAGCCCGCCAAGGATGATGATGATCATCAACTCACCCGACCGTGTCCAATGCATGATGTCGGGGGATACATATTCCTGCCAACTGGCAAACAAAGTTCCCGCCAGCCCGCAAATTACGGCCGAAATTACATAGCCGGTAATTTTGAAATGAAGTGGCACAAGCCCCATCGCTTCAACGCGAGACTCATTGCTTTTAATGGCGCGCAAGGTCACCCCAAAGCGTGATCGCACGACAAACATTAACAAAAGCGCAACAAGTGCCAACATCGCCCAGATCAGAAAATATAGCCGTAATGGCTCATAAAGATCGATCAGCAGAAATTCGGCGCGATCAATGCTCATGCCGTCATCGCCGCCAAATTGTTCCAGCGAAACAAACAGAAAAAACAGCATCTGCGCAAAGGCAAGCGTGATCATAATAAAGTAGATGCCAGTTGTGCGCAGCGCCAAATAGCCGATCACCAGCCCCAGGCTGGCGCAAACCGCGATGCTAAGCAGGATATGCGCCCAGCCATTCATCAGGCCGTAAAACTGACCAATGCCAACACAATAAGCGCCAATACCAATAAAGGCCGCATGACCGAACGAAACCATGCCGCCATAGCCAAGAACAAGATTAAGCCCCATGGCCGCCATGCCAAGCAGCATGATCCGCATCACAACGTCGTTCCAGAACGGCAGATCAACAAGATGCGTGACGATTGGAAAGAGCGCAAATCCGGCAATGAGCAGCCACAGCAATTTATTGTCGCGGATGCCAGCGTGAATCAGACCAAAAAATTGTAATAATCCGGTCATGTCACTATCCCTTGGCTGGAAACAGGCCGGTTGGCCGGAAAATCAGTACCAATGCCATCAGAATATAAACCAGCATTGACGCCAATGCGGGCCCGGCACCGTCGGCGGTTGCCTGCTCGACAAATAACCGCAAAATTGATGGCAGAAAAACCCGCCCGAGGGTATCAACCAGCCCCACGATAATCGCCGCAACAAAGGCGCCGCGAACCGAACCAATACCGCCAATGATGATCACCACAAGCGATAGAATCAGCAAAGGCTCACCCATGCCCGATTGCACCGCAGTCAACGGCCCCAGCATCATGCCAGCCACACCGGCAAGGCACGCACCGGTTGCAAAGATCAGCCGGAACAGAATTTTGATATTAACCCCCAACGCGGCCGTCATTTCCGGATTGTTTGCCCCGGCGCGCACCATCGCCCCAATACGGGTTTTAGACACGAATAAATGAATCCCCAGCGCAATGATAAGGCCAACACCGATCACCCCAAGCCGGAAAGCCGGATAGGGTGTTTCAGGTAAAATCTCGACAAAGCCTGACAGCGATGGCGGCAAATCTGAATAAATCGCGGCCGGGCCAAAGCCAATACGAATAGCCTCGTTAAAAAACAGGATCAGACCAAAGGTCGCCAAGACCTGTTCCATATGATCGCGCCGATAAAGATGCCGGATGATTAATAATTCGAGAAGATAGCCGCTAGCAAATGTAATGGGAATGGCCAGACCCAGCCCGACAAAGAAATTGCCCGTGGCTTGGGTAATCGCCGCCGCTGCGTAGGCGCCAATCATCACCTGCGCACCATGCGCCAGAAAGACGAAATCCATAATCCCCAGAATAAGGGTCAAACCGGCAGCGACCAGAAACAAGGTAAATCACCTTGGTTGTGACAACGCCGTCAGCATCCTTCACTGTTTCACGCAGATAGATATTCTGGATCGGAAAATGATTTGTGTTCATTTTCAGATTGCCGCGGGTGGTTGGGATATCGCCTGTTGCCAGTGCGGCGCGCATTTTGGCGGTGTCCTTGCTACCAGATTTTGCAATTGCATAATCGATCGCCAAGATCGTGTCATAGGCCTGTGCCGCATAGAAAGACGGATAGCCGCCAAACTGAGCTTTGTAATCGGCAACAAATTTCTTATTGATCGGATTATCAAGATCGGGTGACCAGGTTTGTGTGCCAAGGATGCCGAGCGCCGAATCTTTCAACGCCGGTAATGATACCCCGTCAACGCTAAAGACCTGATAGAGTTTGCTAACCCCATCCATACCCGCCTGCTTCCACTGTTTGACAAAATTGATCCCCATCCCGCCCGGCTGGAAAATCATCGTTGTTTCAGGCTTGGCGGCGCGCAATGCCGACAGCTCGGCCTGAAAATCAGACTGGCCCAGCTTGGTGTATACTTCGCCAACCACATTACCTTTGTAATAGCGCTTGAAGCCGGACAGCATGTCCTTGCCGGCCTGATAGTTTGGCGCCATCAGATAGACCGATTTAATGCCGGCATCCTGCATATGTTTGCCCATGGCCTCTGGCGTTTGGTCATTCTGCCATGACATGGAAAAGAAATTCTCGTGGCATTGATCACCGGCAATCGGCGACGGGCCAGCGTTCGAGCTGATCAGCAAATTGCCTGCACGGGTTACCGGCTTGTGAATCGCCATCAGCAGGTTTGACCAGATAACGCCGGCGACAATATCCACCCGATCGCTTTTCAGCAAACGGTTCGCCAGCTGTTTGGCAATATCGGGTTTGCGCTGATCATCGGCATAGATGATTTCGGCATCCATACCGCCAAGCTTGCCGCCCTTGTGCTGCATAGCCAGATTGACTGCGTTCTGCATCTGTTTGCCAATAATGCCGGCACCGCCAGACAATGTGGTCATATAGCCGATCTTAACCGTTTCGGCCATTGCCGGCATTGCGGCCATCGCCGCCGTGACAGCGCAAATCGTCATAAGTTTTTTCATCTTTGTCTCCCTCGAAATGCAATCTGGCCTGTCGCCGATTTTATTCGCTCTTGTCGTGGTATGGTCTGGCATGATTTGACGTTATCAGTGCCATTTTGAAACATTTTGTCCCTGTCCCATCATTGCCAATTCCGCGCCGTGACGCAATGCGCTTTTCAGCATTCGCAAAATTTTATGGCTTGATGCTCCATTGTGAGCTCTAGCTGCCGATTAGGCGTGTCACCAGCATCCAAAGGCCGATGCCGCCAATTACATATGACGCCGGAACTGCGATCAGGCGCCGGTACCACAGCGCGTTGCCCGCGGCGACACCGAATATCAAAAAGGCAGGCACAAGAACAGCAAGCTGGCCCAGCTCAACACCGATATTAAAGCTGATTAGGCTCAGCATAAACTGGTTGCTGGCGAGGCCGATATCGCCAAGCACACTGGCAAAGCCAAGCCCATGAAGAAGCCCAAATCCGAAAATCACCGCCAGCCGTCCACCGCCTAAACGGGTGCTGCGCAAATTCTCAAAGGCAATATAAATGATGGACGCCGCGATTAATGGCTCGATAATTTCCGGCGACACCTCAATATAGCCGGTGCTTGCCAGCATCAATGTTGCCGTATGTGCCAGTGTAAACAGCGTGACCTGCCCCAGCAGTGGCCGCCATCGTGCGGCATAGAAAAACAGCCCCAGCACGAACAGAATGTGATCAAGCCCCTTTGGCACAATATGAACAAAACCAATTTTAATATAATCAAGCGCGACGGTTAGGGCCGGTTGAGCCGTTGTGCCACTGGTTAAAATTGGCGGGGTTATCGCCCCCGGTTCAAGATAGCCGGTATAGAGGGTTTCAGGCGTTTTCGCCGGATCTTGCTGGCGAACAACCAATGGCCCGAGGCTAGCAGCCCAGCCAAAGCGGACGCTTTTATCGGCGGGGTCAAGCATGGCTGATATAGCAAGCCTACTATTTCTAGGCAGGGTGATAGCCGGATTATCCTCAACGGTGATTGTTTCAAGCTGAAAATCGAGTGGCCGAAAATCACCGTCCGCTGCAGTGCCGGCAAGACCGGTCAGACTCTGTTTGAATTCGGGCCATTTCCGGGTGAATTCAGCGGCCAATTCAGCGGCGGGTAATTGCCGAAGCGCGTCATAATCGGCGCCTTGTGGTGCGTCGTCAGTGTCGCGCACTAGGCTGGCATCAAGGCCGGCAAGAAACAGCTCGGCATTCAAATCAATGCTGATGTGAAGGCGGCTGGATGTGCCAGTTTCGGCGTCGCCTCCGGCCGCGTTCGACAGTGATAAATCGGCAACCGCTGGCCGGATTTCATGGGCCAATGCTGCCATGCTGAACGGGCTGATTAGCAACAGGAAAAGGCACAGGCCAAGATGGCATGATAAGGCTTTACAATTGGCAATCAATGGTCTGAAGTCTTTGCGAAACATGAATTGTTCAACTTTATGGTCTTTTGAGGATGGTATGATTATTTCTGCTGTTATGATGGTGAGTGTGGCGGCGCGAAAGATCGTCAAAATAACCTGTAATATAGCTAAAATAGGATTGGCATTTGCCGGGTTTCTTATCGCTATATCAGCATCATCACAGGCCCATGAATTCTGGATTGAGCCATCGTCGTTCCAGCCCAAATCCAATCAAACCTTAACGGCAGATTTGCTAATTGGCACTGATTTTTTGGGGACATCGGCAATTTATGTTCCGGATCAGATCGAGGCATTTGCGCTTTTGCGGCCGACTATCAATGACAAGCCGGATGATCGACTGGAACGGCAAGAGATTTCTGGCCGCTATGGTGATCGTCCGGCCGGAAAAATCAACTCTGGTGCGGCGGGCCTTGGCATTATTTTGCATCAAACTGCGCCGATCCGTATGGTCTATTTATCGCCCACAAAGTTTGATGATTTTGCCCGCGAAAAAGGCTTTGATCAGGCGTTTGAACAGCATCAAAGCCTCGGCTTTTCGCTGGATAAGATCACCGAGCGCTATCAACGTTTTGCAAAAAGCCTGATCAATGTTGGTGGGGCTGGCACGGCCGGTGCTGGAAATGACCGCCATCTTGGTCTGGCGATCGAGCTTGTTGCCGAGGCGAATCCCTATCAATTGCCGCCCTTAGAAATGATGCCAATCCGGCTCTATGCAGGCGGCAAGCCGCTGGCCAATGCCCAGATTACCGTTTTCACCCGGCATAATCCGCGCCATGTGGAGACAGCAAAATATAAAACTGATCAGGAAGGCCGCGCGCGTTTTGCCCTATTGGCCGGACGCGACTACCTTGTTGATAGTGTGATTTTGCGGCCGTTGCGCGGGGCTGATGCGGGCGATGAAATGTGGGAATCGCTATGGGCGTCATTGACCTTTCATGTGCCCACCCTAAAATGAGCCGCCAAAAATGAGGCGCCAAAATAAGACCAGACAAGGATCGACCAAACAGACTTAAAACCGGCAGGAGGTAACCCATTATTATGAATAGTGATGCGCATATGATCGGCCGTAATCTGCGAATTGACGCAAGCCGGCTATGGAACAGCCTGATGGAAATGGCAAAGATTGGCCCGGGTATCGCAGGCGGTAATAACCGGCAGGCGCTTACCGATGATGACGCGGCGGCGCGGCGGCTGTTTCAGACATGGTGTGAGGCCGAGGGGTTGGCGCTTCAAACTGATCAGATGGGCAATATGTTTGCCCGCCGCGATGGTTTGGATAACAGTCTGCCGCCGGTCATGGTTGGCAGCCACCTTGATACCCAGCCAACGGGCGGGAAATATGATGGGCCGCTTGGCGTTCTGGCAGCGCTGGAGATTATTCGCAGCCTGAATGAGGCGGGACTGAAAACCCGCCATCCAATTGAGATTGTTAACTGGACGAATGAAGAAGGCTGCCGGTTTGCCCCGCCAATGATGGCATCGGGCGTTTTTGCCGGTGTGCATAGTCTGGAGTGGGCCTATCAGCGCACCGATGCGGCTGGCGCAAGTTTTGGTGATGAATTGAAACGGATTGGTTGGGTCGGTGATGCGCCAGTCGGCGGGCGGCCAGTTGCTGCTTTTTTTGAGCTTCATATCGAACAGGGGCCGATTTTAGAGGATTCGAACATCGATATTGGCGTCGTTACCCATGGGCAGGGGCTGAACTGGATTCGCATTACCCTGACCGGAAAAGAGGCGCATACCGGATCAACGCCGATGGCATCACGGGTAAATGCCGGCCTTGGCATGGCGCAGATTACCGTGTTGGCGCATCAGATTGCGATGAAGAACGCCCCGCACGCTGTCGGTGCGGTCGGGCATTGCGAAATTTTCCCAAATTCAACCAATATCATCGCGGGCAAGGCCATATTTACCATCGATTTCCGTAGCCCTGATCCGGCGGTGATTGCGGCAATGAATGCCGAGCTGCGCGCCGGTGCAGGTGAAATTGCGGCCTCGCTTGGGCTGGGGATTGATATTGAGCTTGCCGGTGCGTTTGATCCGGTGGCGTTTGACCGGGCCTGTATTGACCGGGTGCGCGGCGCTGCAGACCGGCTTGGCTATAGCCATATGGACCTTGTTTCAGGCGCTGGGCATGATGCTTTTTGGATGAGCAAGGTTGCGCCAACCGCGATGATCATGTGCCCTTGTGTTGGTGGGTTGTCGCATAATGAAGCCGAAGAAATTAGCCAGGACTGGGCGGCAGCAGGCGCCAATGTCTGTTGTCGAAACGGCTGGCCTGATCAATGATATTGGCGGTGATTGATGCCCTCTATAGACGACTGATATGGGCAAAAGCCTGATATGGCAAAGCCAAAGACAAGGGGCGTAAATGAAGAGGATAGACATATGATAGACCGGTTAAATCCAGCCCCTGTTATAGGTATTATTGGCCTTGGCAATGCAGGCGGTGCCATTGCCACTGCCTTTGCCGCATTGGCGCCTGTTCATGGCCATGATCAGAATGTCGAACGGCTTAACCGGGCAGCGGCAAATGGCGTTATCACGCATGATGATATTGGCGGTGTCGCAATGGCGGCGGATGTAATCATCCTGTCATTGCCGCACCCTGATATCTCTTTGG
>RGCC01000029.1 GCA_009919335.1 Alphaproteobacteria bacterium | reverse complement strand
GCGTTCCTGCATGTCTTCCGGCGTCACATCACCCGCAAAAATATGATTAATTACCGGCATATGATGGTTTAATGCTGGCACGCCCGGATCGGTCTCAAAACGCCTAATCACATCATCAATATCGGCCGTTGCACAGGCCAGTAAAGCGGCTTTTACGGTTTCAACCTGATCGGATGGCAGCATTGATGTGGCCAGCCCCAGCATCATGCAATCGGCGCCTTGGATAATATATCCGGTCATGCCAAGCAACCGTGCAACCGGCAAGGGACAACGCCCAAGAAACAGGCTGGCCCCGACATCAGGGAACAGACCAATGCTGGTTTCCGGCATCGCAAAGCGTGTGGTCTCGGTCATAATGATATGCGTGCAATGCTGGGCAAGCCCTGCCCCACCACCCATCACCACCCCATCACAAAGCGCAATAATGGGTTTCCCAAATTCAGCGATTGCAAGATCAACCAGATACTCACCCCGGAAAAACGCGTCTGCCTCATCAAAACTTCCGGCCAGAATGGTATCACGCGCTTGCCGGATATCGCCGCCCGCGCAAAAGGCACGCGCTGCACTGCTGGCAATCACGACATGGCCGATCGCCGGATCATCGCGCCAGTCCATTAAAATTGCACGGATCTCTGCTACCATCTCTGCCGTCAATGCGTTTAGTGCTTTTGGACGATCAAGAGTGATCAGGCCAGCAACGCCGGTAACGTCATTGTGAATATGCGTCTGTGCCATTGCAGAAACGTTCCCAGATCGTTATGAATAGTTGGTTTTTAGATCAGATACGGATAACCAGCCCATGAGCCGAGGTCAATACCCATCCACAAGGATGCGGCGCAATCGTAACCGTGCATTTTCGCGCCGGCTTGTTGCCGAAAACCGTCTAGACACAGCCGATCTGATCTGGCCACTTTTTGTCATCGAAGGTCACGATATGGCCGAACCGGTTGCGGCAATGCCCGGTGTTTTCAGATATTCGATTGACCGGCTTTTACAGCAGGCAGCCAAGGCGGTTGAGCTAACCATTCCGGCAATTGCTATTTTCCCATCTATTGATGCGGCCTTGAAGGATGACGCCGGCAGCCTTGCGCGTGATGGGCATAACCTTGTTTGCCGTGCGGTTGCGGCGGTGAAGTCTGCCTATCCTGACCTTGGTGTCATATGTGATGTTGCGCTTGATCCCTTTACCTCCCACGGACATGACGGATTGCTGGATCAAGGCGAAATTCTGAATGATGAAACCATCGCAGTTCTATGTGAGCAGGCAGTCCATCAGGCCAATGCCGGCTGTGACATTATCGCCCCATCGGATATGATGGATGGGCGGGTTGGCGAGATCCGCGCCGCGCTGGATGCAGCTGGCCACCAGAATGTGCAGATTATGGCCTATGCAGCGAAATATGCGTCTGGATTTTACGGGCCGTTCCGTGACGCGGTTCGGGCTGGTGCATCGCTTGGCAAGGCGGGAAAATCGACCTATCAGATGGATCCGGCAAATAGTGATGAGGCGATGCATGAAATCGCGCTTGATCTGGCCGAGGGGGCTGACATGGTTATTGTCAAACCGGGAATGCCCTATCTCGATATTTTGGCGCGGGCCAAGGCTGAATTTGGTGTGCCTTGTATTGCCTATCAGGTATCGGGCGAATATTCGATGCTCTGCGCGTCTTTTGAAAAAGGGTGGCTCGATCGTGAGCGCACCATTTTCGAGGCAATGATTTGTTTCAAACGCGCTGGTGCCGATGCCATCTTGACCTATTTTGCGCCTGAAATTGCCAGTATGATTCGGCGTTAATCGCCGGTTTTGGCTTTTTTTCAAGGTTTCGTGCCCAGATGGGGATGGGGTCGCAATTGATGGCAAGCGCGGTTTATTATCCGTCGTTATCAGGCAATCACCGCCAGCTTGACAGAGATAGGTAACGACAATCAGCCATAGTTGCTGATAGGATTAAATCCTTAACGGGCACAAAAAGACAATCCATCATCATCGTCTCTTGCGCCTGATTGCCATAAGGGGGAACAGATAATGGCAGTAAGTGCTGATCAAATCCGGCAAACGGCTGATCTACTTAACGGGCGGGTTATTCGCACACCAATGCTCGAGGCCCCGATGTTGTCGCGCAATCTCGGCTGTGATCTCTATTTAAAGCTGGAATGCCTGCAACACACATCATCATTCAAAGCGCGTGGTGCGTTAAATGCGATGCTTGGCCTAACCGATGAACAGCGCCGACGCGGGGTGATTGCCATGTCGGCGGGCAACCATGCACAGGCGGTTGCCTATCACGCCGAACATATGGGCATCCCCGCAACCATTGTCATGCCAGCGCAAACGCCTTTTGCCAAGGTTGCCCGCACTCGTGCCTTTGGGGCGAAGGTTGTGCTTGAGGGGCGTAATCTGAATGAATGCGAAGGTACGGTAAATGAATTGATAAAGGCCAATGGTCTGACGCTGATCCACCCTTATGACAATGAATTGGTGATGATGGGGCAAGGCACTGCCGGTCTTGAAATGCTTACCGACCAGCCGGATTTGGATATTCTTGTTGTGCCGATAGGCGGCGGCGGTTTGATTGGCGGCATTGCCACCATTGCCCGCGATATGCGCCCGAATATAAAGATTTATGGCGTCCAGACCGAACTTTACCCCAGCATGAAACTGGCCATTGCAGGCGAAGACATCACTTGCGGCGGGGAAACCCTCGCCGAAGGCATCGCGGTCAAGAAACCCGGCGGGGTCACGCTGCCGGTTGTTGACGCATTGGTTGATGATATCCTGCTGGTGAATGAACGCGCCCTTGAATGGGCTGTTGGCGCGCTTATTGAACAACAGCGCATTGTCGCCGAAGGCGCTGGTGCCGCTGGTATCGCCGCAATTTACGCCAATCCCGGCCTATTCGCTGGCAAAAAAATTGGCACAGTGATTTGCGGCGGCAATATTGACCCCCGCCTGCTCGCATCAATTCTCAATCGAAATATGGCGGTTGATGGCCGGATTGCGCGATTACGGATTGATATTTCCGATGAGCCCGGAATGCTTGCGGCAATTTCAACCAGTATTGGCAAATGCGGCGGCAATATCGTCGAGATCTATCATCAAAGGCTATTTTATGATGTACCGGCAAAGCTGGCAAAGATTGACGCCGTTGTCGAAACCCGCGGGCCTGATCATGTTGACGAAATAATTGCTGCACTCCGCGCCGCCAATTTTCAGGTTCGCCAGCTCGATGATAGCGCCAGCTAACAAAAATTTACTGTTTATCTCGATGTTTGACCTTGATTTGCGATAGGCCTTTTGGGCACTCTAGCAAGATGGATCAGGATAAACGGTTACACCGCAAGATACCGCTTTCCATGCGGCTGAGCATGCGCAGTGACTGCCCCTATATTGAGGGTCAGACTGAACAGCGCATCGCGGTTGATATTACGGAAAACCCTAATTGTCATGATGGGCTGGCCCGCGCCGGCTTTCGGCGTGTGGAAAACTGGGTTTACCGGCCGGCCTGCCCGCAATGCACTGCCTGCTTGCCGTGGCGCGTTGACGTCAATAGATTTATCCCTAGCCGAAATATGGCTAGGATCATTAAGAAAAACAGTGATCTGACACGGCGCATATCAAGCCCAGACCCGACAACCGCGCATTACCGCCTGTTTAAATCCTATGTCACAAAACGGCATGATGATGGGCAAATGGCGCGCATGGATCAGCATGATTTTGTGAGCATGATCAATAACAGCCCGATCGAAACAGTGTTGATCAGTTATTATGACAGCGCGGATATGCTGGTTGGCGCGGTGCTTGCCGATCTTCAATCTGATGGATTAAGCGCTGTTTACAGTTTTTTTGATGCAGAGCAGAGTGATCGTTCGCTTGGCACTTTTATGGTGACCGACATGATGGACATCGCCAAGGATTTGTCGCTGGCATGGCTTTATCTTGGCTATTATGTCGCCGAAAGTCGCAAGATGGCCTATAAGGCGCGTTTTGGCCCTGCCGAAATTTTCAAAGAGGGTTTTTGGCAAGCCGCCGATGGCGCCCTCACCTCGTCGGCCTAACCCGCGGCTTGGGTCATTAGGAGATTATCGTGGATACGTCTTTTGAACAATTACGCGAGGTCGATCAACCCACAATTCGCGCTAAAATCAGATCAGGTTCCTATTGCGATCACACATCCGGCCTCGCAAATGGCTTTTTGCAGGCCAATCTTGTGATTCTTGATCAATCCTATGCGCTGGATTTCATGCGGTTTTGCCAACGCAACCCAAAACCGTGCCCGCTTGTTGGCGTTACGGATACCGGATCACCGTTTATGCGAACGCTTGGTGCCGATATTGATATCCGCTCGGACGTGCCATCCTACCATATTTATCGGCACGGCGTGCTTGATGACACAGTCAGTGATATTACCGCGCTTTGGGACGATCAGATGGTCGGATTTGCGCTTGGCTGCTCATTTACCTTTGAGCATGCGCTGATCCGCGCTGGTATCAAGGTTTGGCATATCGACAATGATCGCACCGTGCCAATGTTCAAAACTAACATCAAAACGATTGAAGCTGGCCCCTTTTCAGGTCCAATGGTCGTGAGCATGCGCGCAATCCCACAAGACAAGCTGGATATGGTGCGCGCGATATCTGCAACGTTTCCGATGGCGCATGGTGCGCCGGTTCATTGGGGTGGCCCAGCAGCGATTGGCATTGACGATCTTAATGCCCCTGATTGGGGCCATGCTGCGCCGGTTGGGGATGGTGAGATTGCGGTTTTCTGGGCGTGCGGTGTGACCCCGCAAGCAGCCATTCTTAACGCTAAACCACCAATATCAATCACCCACAAACCGGGTCAGATGTTGATTACCGACATCGATGAAGATGCTGAAATCCCCATCGTTAATGGGGCGCGGTAAGACAAGGGCTTTACCGCGGAACAGGATATTTCCGGCCCGTTTCTTGGTGAATTTTGCCCAAATAAAATTGATCCAGCCAAATCACGTCACCCAAATCACGTCACCCGAGCACGTCACCCGAACACGCCGCCCGAACACGCTAAAACGATGCTAGGTGAATTTTGCCGGACGCGGAAAGCCGTTTGGCGGCAATTTTCCAGCACCACCACGGCGCGCCAGCCAAGTCGATAGGTCGGTTTCGGTGCGCACACGCCCGCCGCCTGCCAACCAAGACAGCCCCTTTGCCCGATCAAAAACCGTGATATCGGCAAGGCCACCATCCTTAAATCTCTGTAAAATAACGCCTTTTCCGCGTCCCATTTCAGGAACCTCATCAAGGCCGAAAATAATCAATTTCCGGTTAACGCCAACCGATGCAACCGTATCGCCCGCGACAATCGCACATGCGACAGCCCTTGCAGTTCCCGAAAGATTGAGAACCTGTTTGCCATTGCGCGTTTGCGCCAAGGCGCCCTGCATATCGACCACAAGCCCATGACCGGTGCTGGCCGCAACCAGCATTTTCCCGTCACCGGCACGCAATAATTTAACGATATCGCAATCGGCAGGCAGATCAACCATTAGGCTAACCGGCTCGCCAAAGCCGCGTCCACGCGGTAATTTATCGCCTGACAGCGTGTAGAAACGGCCATTATCAGCAAATAGCAGGATTTTGTCAGTCGTTTCGGCATGCAGCACATGACCTGCTGAATCGCCTTCCTTATATTTGAAATCACTATCCAGATCCTGATGGCCGCGCATCGCCCTGATCCAGCCATTGGCCGAACAAATCACTGTAATCGGTTCGCGTTCAACCAGAATTTCAGTTGGGTCAAAATCAATTTTCGGTGCGTCTGCAAGGATAGTTTTACGCTTATCTTGTTTAATAAACGTGGCTTTCATATCCTTGATTTCTATGGAAATAAAGGACCATTGCTTCTCCTCATCGCCAAGCAGTTCGTTCAACTCTGCCTGCTCAGCTGCCAGCTTATCACGCTCAGATCGCAGCGCCATTTCCTCAAGCCGGCGAAGCGAGCGCAGACGCATATCCAACACTGCATTCGCCTGATTTTCGGTCAGCCCAAAGCGGCGCATCAATTCGTCACGCGGATGATCTGCCTCACGGATGATGGCAATCACCTCGTCAATATTCAAAAAGACAATGAGATAACCATCAAGCACTTCAAGACGGCTGGCGATTTTGGCAAGCCGGTGGTGCGAGCGGCGTTGCAGCACAACCCGGCGGTGCGCCAGCCAAGCGTTTAATGCCATCCGCAAATCCATCACAATTGGACGGCCATTGGCATCGAGAACGTTCAAATTCAGCGGCACCCGTACTTCCAGATCGGAAAGTTTAAACAGACTTTCCATAACCACTTCAGCCTCAAGCCGTCGCGATTTTGGCTCAAGCACGATACGAATATCCTCGGCCGACTCATCACGAATATCGGCCAGCACGGGCAGGCGTTTTGCTTGCAGCATTTCGGCAAGCCGCTCAATCAATCGTGATTTCTGCACCTGATACGGGATTTCGGTCACGACAATTTGCCATGCCCCCCCCTTTTCAGTCTCAACCTCCCATTTAGCCCGAACCCGAAAACCGCCTCGCCCCGTTGAATAGGCTTCTTTGATTGATGCCTCAGGCTCGATCAACAGCCCGCCGGTCGGAAAATCAGGCCCTTTGACATAATTCATCAAGGTTTCAATCGAGGCATTGGGGTGTTTGATCAGATGCAAAGAGGCATCGGCAAGTTCGATGATATTATGTGGCGGAATTGATGTTGCCATGCCAACGGCAATGCCTTGCGCACCATTCGCCAGCAAATTTGGAATGCCAGCCGGCAACAAACATGGCTCTTCAGCTTCACCATCATAAGTGGGCCGGAAATCGACCGCATCTTCGTCAATGCCATCAAGCAACAGACGCGCCACTTCGGTCATCCGCGCCTCGGTATACCGCATCGCCGCCGCGTTATCGCCGTCAATATTGCCAAAATTCCCCTGCCCTTCGACAAGGCAATAGCGCATTGCAAATTCCTGTGCCAAGCGCACCATTGCGTCATAAATCGCCGCATCACCATGCGGGTGGAATTTACCCATCACGTCGCCGACAACACGCGCCGATTTCTTAAATCCCTGACCCGGATCCAGCTTTAGCTGGCGCATCGCAAACAACAGCCGGCGGTGAACCGGCTTTAACCCGTCACGCACATCGGGAAGCGAGCGCGACGTGATGGTTGATAACGCATAGGCAAGATAGCGTTCTGACAAGGCATCAGAAAAAGCGGTTGGTTCAATACGCCCACCAATGGGAATTTCAACATCATCACGCATAAATTGGCCTCATCACTTCATTACCTGCCGTTATAACGACTATCAACCATATCGGCTAGACGTTTACGTTGCGCTGGCAAGTCTAAATTATGCGCAGCAAAAACCCGCTTGGATAAAAAATGGCCAGTCAGATCCAGTCCGGCAATCCAGTCATGCTTGCCGCAGTCAACGCCGCCAAGAAATGCTGGCAGCATCAGCATCCGGCTAGCAAAGCTGCCAGCCTGATAGCGTGCCACCGCACCGCCTGATTTTGGGCTTACATAGGCTAAATCATTCGTTTGGCCGCTAGCGACACATCGGGCCAGATCAAGCCGGTAACCAACCGCCGCTAGCAGCCCCAATTCCCAGCGCACATAGCCTTCAATCCAGCCGGCGTTTTCATCATCCAGAACAATCAGCTCAAGCAGCGCCGCACTTCCCTCATAGAGGCCCGGCTGTGCCTCACGCTCGGGCAAGGCGCCATCAAGCAATGCGCACATTGAGGCAACACCAGATAGGCGTAGGGGCGAATCCAGTAATAACGCTGGTATTGATTGGATCAATTCAACCTGCATCTGGCCAAGCTGTTCGCTGAGCCGCGCCCGCCAGCTGATCCGCACCCGGTTTCCTGGCTGCATAACGCCGCGCATCTTTGCTGACGTGCCGCCGCGAACCAGACCGGCATGACGGCCATAATCAGCCGTCAAAACTGATAAAATTGCGCTGCCTTCGCCATGGGGGCGAACCGAAAGAATGATCGCCTCAGCCTGCCAATCAGGCATTATAATCTAGGTCCCACAAATTATAGCGCGCCGAGTCATCCATCCAGTCTTTGCGGTACTTAACGTGCGAAAACAGATGCACCCGTCGTTCTAATGCCAGTTCCAGCTCTTTACGCGCGGCGGTACCAATGCGGCGCATGGTCTGCCCGCCCTTGCCAAGGATGATGCCGCGATGCCCCTCACGGGCGACATAGATCGACAGATGAACCTCGACACTGCCATCGTCGCGATCTTCCCAGCTTTCAGTTTCCACGGTCAATTGATAGGGCAGTTCTTGATGAAGGTTCAAAAACAGCTTTTCGCGCAGCGTTTCAGCCGCCAGCAATCGCAGCGGCATATCCGATAAATCGTCAGGATCAAACAGGAATGGACTTCTTGGCATTTTGCTGGCCAGCCATGATTTCAAATCATTAACGCCATTTCCGGTTTCGGCCGAAACCATGAAAATTCGCTCAAACTCATAGATTTTTGACATCTCGTCAGCGCGTTCCAATAAACGCTCCTGCGGTGCCAGATCAATCTTGTTCAAAACCAGCGAAGCCCGCCGCCCCGATGCGGCCAGTTTGTTCAGAATATTGCTTGTATCATCGTCAATCAAACGTCGCGCACAATCATGCAAAAGCAATAGAACATCGCCATCCTCAGCGCCTTGCCAAGCCGCCTGCACCATCGCCCGATCCAACCGGCGCTTGGGGGTGAAAATACCGGGGGTATCCACAAAAACCATTTGCACATTTTTATGCATCGCAATGCCCCGAATGCGGCTTCGCGTGGTCTGCACTTTGGGTGTTACGATTGACACTTTATGGCCAACCATGACGTTCATCAATGTTGATTTTCCAGCGTTCGGTGCGCCAATCAACGCGACAAAACCGGCCTTTGTATCGATAGGTGACAAACCTGTTGTTACCGGGGTTTCGGTATCGTCGTTGTGATCACTCATAAAGCTGAAGTCCTTTCTTGCAGCTTTTTCAGCAAGGCTGCTGCTGCGGTTTGTTCGGCGATTTTGCGGCTGCCGGCGGTGGCAATGACTGCGTCATACCCCTTTATTTTAACCTCATAGGTCATTTTTGGCGCGTGATCAGGGCCAGATTTCGCCACTTGCCGATAGACGGGCAAGCCAAGCCCGCGTTGCAGGCTCCATTCCTGTAAACTGGATTTAGCGTCTTTTTCATTGCGCGCATCAGCGGCAGTGTTTAGCGGCCAATGCCTGTTCAAAAAGGCGCGTGCCGGCAACAACCCCGCATCAAGATAGATTGCCGCCATTAAACTTTCGACAACATCTGCCAGCACTCCGTCATTCTGCGCAATATCAAACCCGTTTTGAGATTTGATATAATCGGCAAGATGCAAGGTTTTGGCTATTTCTGCCAAGGTCGACATGCGCGCCTCACCATGTAGCCGCAATGACAATGCACCCTCATCATCGTCAGGAAACGCGGCAAAAAAATGATCCGCTAACAACAGACCCAAAACGCGGTCACCCAGAAATTCCAACCGCTCATAGCTTTGTGAAGATTCGGTACAGCTTGAATGGCTCAACGCTTCATGCAGAATTTTTCGGTCAGTGAACTGATGGCCAATGGCCTGTTCAAGCTTTTCCAGCGGGTCCGCACTCATCAAATGATGCCATCTCCAATGCGGCCATAACGGATTGCGAATGGCCATTTCCAGAATTCCCAGATCCGCGCATTGCCATTATGGCTGAAAAACAGACGGTCTGCCCGGCCCACCAGATTTGTTTCTGGCACCATACCAACTGCGGTCGTGCGGCTATCGCGTGAATTATCCCGATTATCACCCATCATGAAATAATGTCGTTCAGGAACCTCAAAAACCGGCGTATTGTCATAATAGTCTTCGTCCGAACGCTCTTGGATCAAGTGGCGCGATCCGTTCGGCAGGGTTTCCTCATAAACCTTGAAATTCATCACCGCAAAGCCGTTACCAGCTGTCGCCTGCCCTAAATATGTCCGCTTAACGGCAACATCATTGATATGCAGAACCCCATCACGAACCTGAATCCGGTCGCCGGGCAAGCCAACAATCCGCTTGATAAAAGCAACATCGGGATCGGTTGGCTGGCGGAACACAGCAACGTCACCGCGCTCTGGCGCATCCTCGAAAACACGCCCGTCAAACGGTGCGATACCAAACGGAAACGAGTAGCGCGAATATCCATATGAAAATTTTGAGACAAACAGGTAATCGCCCACAAGCAATGTTGGCACCATCGACCCTGACGGAATATTAAATGGCTCAAAAAGAAACGACCGAAACCCTAGCGCTATGAGACCAGCAAAAAATACGGTTTTGATAAGCTCAAATTTGCTTTCCTGGCGTTTTTTACTCATTTGATTTGATCCATTCAGCCGGTACGGCGCTAATCACGATAAATGCCAAGGCATAGGGTGGCTCGTCGCTAAGTGACACGGCCAGATTGGCGTTATACCCATCCGGCGTCATTGTCTCAAGCGCCGTTTTACAGCGTCCGGTCAAATTCACGATCGGCGCACCTGACGATGCGGATAGAGTTTCCGCCTCACGCCAGCCACATCCCGCCACCCCAGACGCGCTCAACGCCTTATAAACCGCTTCTTTCACGGCAAAGCGTTTGGCCAGATAACCGGCCGGATTACCGGTCTCCGTTTTACAAATTTATCGGGATACCGGTTCATTGCCGCCTGAATTCGGCGACTATCGACAAGATCAGTGCCAATGCCAAGGATCATGTAATCATCTGCTTTTGCGCGTCTGCCCGCGCCGCATCCATCAGGTGGCGCATTTTGGCAATCGCGGCCTCAAGACCGCAAAAAACGCTCTCACCGATTAGAAAATGACCAATATTAAGTTCTTCCATTTCCGCAATCGCCGCTATTGCGCCAACCGTATCAAATCCAAGCCCGTGTCCGGCATGCGTTTCAATACCGAGGCTTGCGCTATGCCGTGCCGCCTGCTTGATCCGCATTAACTCGCCGGGGCGACCTTGGGCATCATGACAATAACGCCCGGTATGAAGCTCGACAATATCAGCACCAATCGCCTTGGCCGCATCAATATCAGCTGGATTGGCCTCAATAAATAACGACAAACGAATACCAGCTTGCTTTAGCGGGCCAAGCATGTCAGCTAGCCTATCTTCATGCCCAACAACGGCAAGCCCGCCCTCTGTTGTTACCTCTTCGCGTCTTTCTGGCACTATGCAGGCAGCATTCGGCTTGGTTTTGAGGGCGATCGCAACCATCTCGGCAGTTGCCGCCATTTCAAAATTCAGCGGCGCGTCAATGGCCTGCCGGATCGCGGCAATATCATCATCACGAATATGCCGCCGATCTTCGCGAAGATGCGCTGTGATGCCGTCGGCCCCGGCCTTGATTGCCAGTAACGCTGCGGCGACTGGATCTGGATGCACACCGCCACGCGCATTCCGCAAGGTTGCGACATGGTCGATATTCACGCCAAGGCGTAATTGTTTAAATTGATGTTGCAAAACACCCTCGTCATTCACCGTTAAATGCCTCATTCCCGCTAACGGGCAGCCTTGTCTTTTCTCGTCAACGCGGCTCGTGCTGCGGCTTTTTCCAGCCGTCTTGCACGATGCAGCCGCCAGCCCTTTACCGCCCATAGGGTTATCAAAAAGGAAACAACCCCGGCGACCGCGCCAAGCACCGTACCACCAATTAGTAGCGGCATGAAAACCTGTTCTAGGTCACGCGACATTTCAGCCCAGCTCATTGTTCCAGAAAATGACACGAACTGCCACGCACTGTTCATAATACCAATCACCTCGTCAATTGATAAAACATGAAGACCAGCGCCATAACCAAGGCTGTGGATGATAGCAAGACCGACCTTGTAATCGGCCAGCCAAATGAAAATAAATGTCCAGGGATTGCCAAAAAAAGTACCAATCGCAGAGGCCAGAACATTGCCCCGAAACAGCATCGCCAACGCCGCTGCAAGGATAAAATGAAGTCCAAGGAACGGCGTAAATGACGCTGCAACGCCTGCGGCAAAGCCACTTGCGATAAACGCCGGCGACCCGGGCAGCCGAATAATTCGTTGAAAAAGGTATGAAAACAGGCGGCGAAAACCGCGTTCCGGCCATATAAATGCGCGCAACTGGCGAAGCATACTCAAGGGTTTACGGCGGCGAAACATTCTAACTATCCACTATAACAACAAGCCCAAGCCTAGACATTGCTTGTACGCTCGACACGTTCCACGAAATTGTTTGCCTGAAGTGCGGCAATGACGCTGCGCATGTGTTCAACATCCTTCACCTCAAGGTCAAGCTGAAAACTAAAAAAATCTGCATTTCGATCAGTCAGGTGAATATTCGAGATATTGCCGCCTTGCTGACCGATAATCGTGGCCACGGCAGCCAGTGCGCCCGGCTCGTTTGACAGCACCGTATTCAACCGCCCCATGACACGCTTTGGCCCTTCATGTTCCCAACCGACATCCATCCATAATTCAGGCATATCACTGAAATCAACGAGGGTGCCGCAATCGGCGCGATGCACCGTCACCCCTTTTCCAGTGGTAAAAATCCCAACAATATCCTCGCCCGGCAGCGGGTGACAACAACGCGCCATGGTTATGGCAATTCCCGAATTACCACCTTGTATCTTTAACATTGGTGTGCCTGATTTAGCCCGGTCACGATTGGTTTCGCCGGTTGGCCGAACCCGCTTTTTGCTTTTTGCAAGATCGGGGAACATTTTTTCGATCACCAGTTCGGGCTGCATACGCCCCTCGCCAACCAGCGCGAATAAATCTTCAGGCTTCTGCACGCCAAAAATCTCTGGAATCTTGTCCAAGGCCCGTTTTTTTAGCGGTTTATTCACCTCGACGAATGCTTTTTGTAAAATTGATTTTCCAACCCGGCTGAACTCAACCGCGCGTTCAGCCCGCACCGCACGCCGGATTCCCGACTTAGCCCGGCCGGTTTTGACAAAATTTTCCCATTCCGCAAGCGGGTGTGCCGTGGCTTTCGTAATGATGTCGATCTGATCACCATTTTCCAGTTCAGTCGCCAGTTGGCGGTTTTTCCCGTTAATGCGGACACCGCAGCATTTCTGCCCGACTTTGGAATGAACCGCATAAGCGAAATCGACCGCCGTCGCGCCTTTGGGCAAGGCAATAAGGTCACCACGCGGGGTAAAGCAAAAAACCTGATCGTGATACAAATCCATTTTCGTATGTTCAAGGAATTCTTCGGCACCCGCTTCTTCATCTAGAATACCAACTAATTCTTGTATCCATCCAAATTTACGGACATTTTTATCAGATGCGGGATCTTTATAATTCCAATGCGCCGCCACACCATACTCGGCGATCTTATGCATTTCAGGGGTACGCACCTGAATTTCGATTTTGTGATTCTCTGGCCCAATAACGCCTGTATGAAGCGATTGATAGCCATTGCGTTTTGGCGTTGAGATATAGTCCTTAAACCGCCCCATGACATTGGGATAGGCCGCGTGAATACTGCCAAGCGCACGATAGCAATCTTCCGTACTCGGCACCAAAACCCGAAAGGCCATAATGTCCGAAAGCTGATCCATCGTGACCTTTTTGCGCTGCATTTTGCGCCAGATCGAATAGGCCGATTTTAACCGACCACTGACGCTGCATTCAACGCCGCCGCGTTCGACAACATCTTGTAATTCGACGCTAATCATCGGAATTACGATTTCCGATTCCTGCACCATATAATCAAGTCGCGCCGTGATGGTTTCCGCCATTTCTTCATGTAATACACCGAACGCGGCGTTTTCCAGTGATTGCTGGAGGTTCGTGACGCCAATCCGTTCTGCCAGCGGCGCATAGATTTCCAAAGTCTCACGGGCGATACGCGCGCGTTTTTCCGATTTTGGGATATGCCAGATGGTCGCCATATTATGCGTGCGGTCAGCCAGTTTGACCAGCAGCACCCGAACATCCTCACTCATTGCCAGCAATAGTTTTCGGAAATTCTCGGCCTGCATATTATTTTGTCCGGTTTGCAGGCCAATCCGGCTTAGTTTTGTCACCCCATCAACCAGCTGGGCAACACTCGGACCAAACGCATCGCCAAGCGTGTCGAGCGTCACATCACAATCTTCAACAGTATCATGCAACAACGCGGTAATGACCGTATCAAGGTCAAGGCGCATATCCACCAGAATATTCGCAACCGCAATAGGATGGGTGTAATAAGGCTCGCCAGACGCGCGCGTTTGGCCGTCATGCGCCTCCATACCAAAGACAAAGGCGCGATGCAGCTTTTCGCCGTCAACCGACGGATCATAAGCTTTTATCTTTTTATAAAGATCGTCCGCTGCTTCAATCATGTTGCTGCCAAGCCGATTAGCCTTTTCCAGCCGGCAGATCCCTCAAAAAGGATATCGTGTCGCACTGGCCCTCGGCTTAATCTTCACCCTGCATTTCAGACAGGTCAACATCTTCAAAGCCGGATGGCTCTAATTCTTCAGCACTGGCAATCTGCATGCCGCTGTTTTCGCCATCATCATCGCTGTAATCACCAATCATTTCCGACAAATCAACTTCGGCCGCGATCGCCGCATCATCACGGGTTTCCTGTTCTTCACGAATGGCGACGCGCTGCAGCTTTTTGATCAAGCCTTCCCCAAGCACCCCAAGGTCAACCGTTTCCGCGGCGATTTCACGAAGCGCAATCACCGGGTTCTTGTCGTTATCACGATCAATGGTCGGCAAATCGCCTTTCAAGATGCCACGTGCACGCTGCCCAGCAGTCAATACAAGGTCAAACCGATTGGGGATTTTCTCAATACAATCTTCAACGGTAACGCGTGCCATGGTTATCTCCTCAATGTTGGGTGAAAAAATGGTGGAACCTAATTGCAACACACCAGTTTGGCCAGAGCCCAGCCTGACATGTCATGCCGGATACACCACTCATCCCCTAAATTCGGTAAAATATATGCGGGGTTTAGCGCAAATTTGCAATCTGGACAAGCAAAAAGCGGCATTTACAACACCCAACTGGTCGACGATTAATCAGCAAGCCTGATTTGTTGCTCGGCAGGAATATTTTTGATTAATGCCGCGATGGTGATGCCGGTAACGGGATGCACCCAGTCGGGACATAACTCATTTAACGGCAGTAACACAAAAGCACGCTCATGAAGTCTTGGATGCGGCAGTGATAACACCTCGCTTTCATGCACCAACCCGGCAAAATCGAGTAAATCGAGGTCTAGCACCCGCGCCGCGTTGCGCACACCGCGCACCCGACCAAACCGGCGCTCGATCCGATGAAGCGCCGCCAGCGTTTGCGCTGCGTCAAGTTCGGTTTCCGCAGCAGCAACAGCATTCAGATACCAAGGCTGATCAGACATTGGCACGGGCG
>RGCC01000028.1 GCA_009919335.1 Alphaproteobacteria bacterium | reverse complement strand
ACCAAGGTTAAGGTTGAAATTGCCGGCAATGGGTCGCGTCATGGAACCGTGTCAAAGATTGCGTCAAAATCAAATGCTGCAACCCGCACATTTGACGTAACGATTGATTTGCCTAATCATGATCGGAAATTACGCGTCGGGATGAGCGTTGAAGCCACCATTAACGCTGGCACGCTTGAGGCATTTGCAATGTCGCCAGCGCATCTGTCGGTCGCCGAAAACGGCGCATTGGCGGCAAAAATCGTGGTTGATGGCAAAGCTGTTACCATGCCGGTTGAGGTTGTACGTTCGGGCGCGGAAATGGTGTTTGTTTCCGGATTGCCGGATGGGGCTATTTTGCTGACCGTCGGCCAAGGCTTTGTCGAGGATGGCGCTGTCGTCACTTATAAGCTTGCGAGCGCATCATGAATCAAATCATCGAGGCAGCATTTTCGCGCGCTGGCGCTGTTCTAGTTGCCATGGTGATGCTGTTTGCGGTTGGCGTTTCATCCTATTTCAACATTCCCAAAGAAGCCAAACCCGATATTGATATTCCGGTTGCTTATGTATCGGTGTCGTATGACGGCATTTCGCCTGAAGACGCCGAACGGCTGTTGGTCAAGCCACTGGAAAAACAGCTTCGGTCGGTTGAGGGTCTGGACAAGATGACCTCAATCTCGGCCGAGGGTTACGGTTCGGTGTCACTGGAATTTGCCGCTGGCGAAGATATTGATCAAGCCATTGCCGATGTGCGCAAGGCGGTTGATGACGCCAAGCCTGATTTGCCACCAGATGCCGATGAACCAAAAATTGTCGAGGTTAGCCTTTCGCTATTTCCGGTTTTGACGGCGGCGCTGTATGGGCCTGTGCCTGAACGCGAAATGGTGCAGGCGGCGCGCCGTATTAAAGACCGGTTGGAGGCTTTGCCCGGTATTCTAAAGGTTGATATTGGCGGTGACCGCAAAGAAATTCTGGAAATTCTGGTCGATGCGGCAGCGATAGAGGCCTATGGCCTAGATCCGGCAGCGGTAACCCAGCTTGTGCGCAACAATAACCAACTGGTGACGGCCGGTGCGATTGACGATGGTGGCGGGCGGCTTGTTGTGAAGGTTCCCGGCGTTTTGGAATCGGTTGATGATTTGATCAATATGCCGATCAAGGCAAAGGATGGAAACAGCATCCGGTTTGGCGATGTGGCTGTGGTGCGCCGTACCTTTCAGCAGGCCCAAGGCTGGTCACGGGTGAATGGCGAAAAGGCGATCGTTCTTGATGTTCGCAAACGGGTCGGCTCGAACGTGATCGAAGTGGTTGAGGCAGCGCGCGCAATTATTGATGCAGCTGCCCCGCAAATCGGTGCCGAGGTAAAGGTCAGCTATCTGTTTGATGACTCAAAGCAGGTACGCAATATGTTACGCGATCTTGGCAATAATGTCGGTGCGGCGGTGATCATTGTTATGGTCGTTGTTCTGGCGATGCTTGGGCTGCGCAATGCGACGCTTGTGGGACTGGCGATCCCGGGGTCGTTCTTTGTTGGCATTACCGCGCTGAACGCGCTTGGCATTACGATGAATATCGTTGTGCTGTTTTCGCTGATATTGGTGGCGGGGATGCTGGTTGACGGGGTGATCGTCACGACCGAATATGCCGACCGCCAAATCGCCATGGGCAAGGATCGGCGCGAGGCCTATAAGATTGGTGCCCAGCGCATGGCATGGCCGATTATTTCGTCAACTATCACCACGTTGATGGTGTTTATGCCGCTGTTATTCTGGCCGGGCATCGTTGGGCAATTTATGCAATATCTGCCGATGACGGTGATTGCTGTTTTGACCGCGTCACTGATGATGGCATTGATTTTCATTCCGGTGCTTGGCGGGTTCATTGGCAAAAGGCGGGTTGATACCGCAACAATTTCGGCAACGGCGCCGCGTTTTTATCGCTCGATTCTGAAATTTGCGGTGCGCCGACCATTCATTGTGATGACCAGTGTTATCACCTTTATGGTGGTGTCATTTACCGGATATGTTTCCGCCGGTCTTGGTGTTTCCTTTTTCCCCGATATCGAACCAGATCAGGCGCAGGTTCAGGTGCTGGCGCGCGGCGATCTGTCGGCCAAGGAACGTGATCTTCTGGTCAAAGCTACCGAAGACAGCATTTTAACCCAGCCGGGGATTCGCGATTTCTACGGCAAATCTTTTCGTTCAGGTGGGGCGGGAAATCAGGCCCCGCGCGATTCTGTTGGTACCATCCGCACTGTCTTTGCCGATTGGCAGGAACGCGATAAGGCGTCAGTCTTGATTGACGGAATGCGGGCCCGTGTTGCGCCGCTTGCCGGGGCTGAATTCAGCATCCAGAAACAGCAGCAAGGCCCGGGATCAGCGCAGCCCATCCGCATTGATATTGTCGGAAACTCGCTTGCCGAGATCGGCGCGGCAACGAATGATATCATTGACCGGATGAATAAAATTGGCGGTTTTGTTGATGTGACTGACAGCCGCCCCTTGCCGGGTACCGAATGGTCGCTTGTAACCGACCGCGATGCGGCCAGCCGTCATGGTGTGTCGATCTCGGGTCTTGGCATGATGATCAAGATGCTGACCCGCGGTATGCGCATTTCTGATTACCGGCCAGATGATTCCGAAGATGAACTGGATGTGGTGATGCGCTTTATGGGTGATCAGCGCAATCTTGACCGGCTAAAGGAATTACGCGTTCCAACGGTTGACGGCTCATATGTGCCCTTGTCAGTTTTCGCCAGTCTTGAGCCACGGGTTAAAGGCGGTGATATCGAGCGCAAGGACGGCCAGCGCTATATGTATATTAATGCCAGTGTCGAAAGCGGATTGCTGCCGGTTGATCTGATCAATAAGCTGCGCCAGTCACTGGCCGAAACCCCGGTAAAGGGTGCGGTTGATGTGCAATTTGGCGGTGAGGACGAGGATATTGCCGAAACCCAGAGCTTTCTTGGTACGGCATTTGGCATTTCGATGCTGCTGATGGTGATCGTGTTAATGGTCCAGTTCAATTCTGGCTGGCAGGCGATTGTAACGATGTCGGCCATTATCCTGTCGACTGGTGGTGTGTTTTTGGGACTGTGGGTCACCAGCCGTCCGTTTGGCATTGTTATGTCGGGGCTAGGCGTGATCGCGCTTGCCGGTATTGTGGTGAATAATAATATCGTGCTGATCGACACGTTTAACGAATATCGAAGCCGCGGCTATAGCGCGACCGAAGCGGCGTTCCGGTCTGGACTGGTTCGCTTTCGGCCGGTAATCCTGACCGCGGTAACGACCATTCTTGGGCTGATCCCGATGGTGTTTGAGATGACGATTATTCTGGTTGATCGTGAAATTCTGGTTGGCGCGCCGTCGTCACAATGGTGGACACAGCTGTCTAGTACCATTGCAGGTGGTCTGACCTTTGCCACTGTCCTGACGTTGGTGGCGACGCCGTCAATGCTGGTTCTTGGCGAAACTGTCCCGCGCCAGATCGGCAATGGGGTGCGCTTTATTCTGCGCCGCCCCCGATTGGCCTGACCCCGCCCAAATAATGCGCCCAGATAGGATGCCCAGATAGGATGCACCGGGAAATCTATCCGCGGATGATTGCCTCAACTGCGGCGGCTATCGCGAGTAATCTGCGGTCATGGTGGCGTCCACTACCCGCCGCATGGCAGGGGATGGTGATCGTTGGACGGTCAAGATAGTTGGATATTGCCGTATTGCGAAGGCATCGGGCGCTTTGGGTAATTTTCGACTCGATATCGGGAAGGCTGGATAAAGCCGGTGGCAGGATTGGTGAGGTTGGTAGCACCAACGCATCATAGCCACGAACGGCTGTCTGAACTGACTGCCAAACAGCTTTGCGCGTTTCGATCATGTCGATATATTCGCTTGCTAGGATGTTTTTGCCGCCGTCTAGGCGAAAGGCGATAAACGGATCGTAATCTTTACCCATTCCTGCCTCAAGGCGGGCTTTATGTATCTGATATGCCTCGGCGGCAACAATGCTTTTGGTATTATTGCTTGGCCGCATGGCCTCGATCTCGGCAAGCGATATATCGACAATATTTGCCCCCGCCGCAGACAGCCGGTCAATGGCGGCAGCAAAGCTCTTGGCAACATGGGGATCGAGGTCTTCAAACAGATAGCCTTTTGGCAAGGCAAGTCGCAAACCCTTTACGGCAAAAGGGGCATCTTCCTCACCAGTGCCACCTGCCATCAAACTGTCAAGAATGGCGCAACAAGATACGCTATTTGCCATCGGCCCAGCGGCATCAAATAAGCGTGATAGCGGAAAAACACCGTGTGACGGCATACGGGTTGTGGTGGGCTTTAGGCCAACAATGCCGCAAAAGGCGGCGGGCGCTCGGGTCGATCCGCCAGTGTCCGATCCGATCGTTGCTGGTGCCATGCCATCACTAATCGAGACCGCGCTGCCCGACGATGATCCGCCGGCAACCCGCCCATTTGATCGGTTTTTAGTGTCGCGTTCAAACGGGCAACGTGGGTCACCATAATGCGCATTTGTGCCAAGGCCGGAAAAGGCAAACTCGGTCATATTGGTGCGGCCAATGACAATAAAGCCGGCCGCCTTTAAACGCGCCAGAACCGTTGCATCACTGCTAGCAGGTGCGGCGTCTTTTAGCACCTTTGAGCCTGATCTGGTGACGATGCCAGCTTCATCAAACAGATCCTTGACCGATAGCGGAATGCCGGCAAATACAGGCAGGCTCCAGCCTTGTTTTCGCGCATGGTCGACCGCATCGGCCTCATTACGGGCGCGGTCATGGTAGGTTTCGATAAAGCTGCTGGCACCCTCGCCATCAGGCTGGTCGATGGCGGCAAGGCAGTCTTCGACCAGCGCACGGGCGCGAATTGATCCGGTTGCAAGCTGGGCGGCTAGGTCTTTTAATAAATAGGTCATGGCAAATTATGTCTTTGTTGCGGTGAAAAATCACGCGGTTTTTTCCAATGTTGGGCTGGTGTTAATCAGACTTGAACTTGGCAAGTTTATTATGCCATCGTTTTGGCAAGCAAGAGGTGAAATCAGACCGGTCAGGGGTGAACTGGCGAGGGGGCTATTATGAAGACACGTGCAGCAGTTGCGCTTGCCGCGGGCAAGCCGTTGGAAATTATGGAGGTCGATCTTGACGGGCCGCGCGCTGGCGAAGTGCTTGTCGAGATCATGGCAACCGGCATTTGTCATACGGATGAATTCACCCGATCCGGGGCTGATCCAGAAGGCCTGTTTCCGGCAATTCTGGGCCATGAAGGTGCCGGTATCGTCCGCGAGATCGGGGCGGGCGTTACCAGCGTTTCGGTGGGCGATCATGTGATCCCGCTATATACGCCGGAATGCCGTGAATGTGAGTATTGTCTGCATCCGAAAACAAACCTTTGTCAGGCGATCCGCACCACCCAAGGTCAGGGCCTGATGCCCGATGGCACGAGCCGGTTTTCCATCAAGGGCAAGCCGATCCTGCATTATATGGGCACATCAACCTTTTCCAATTTTACCGTTCTGCCGGAAATTGCGCTGGCCAAAGTAAATCCGGCGGCGCCGTTTGACAAGATTTGCTATATCGGCTGCGGTGTCACAACCGGCATTGGCGCGGTGATCAACACCGCCAAGGCCGAGCCGGGCTGTGTTGCCGTTGTGTTCGGGCTTGGCGGTATCGGGCTGAATGTGATTCAGGGTCTGCGCATGATTGGCGCGCGGATGATCGTTGGCGTTGATATGAATGACGGCAAAAAGGCGTGGGGCGAAAAATTTGGCATGACGCATTTTGTCAATCCCGGCCAGATCAAAGGCGACCTTGTCGGCCATCTTGTCGAATTGACCGGTGGCGGGGCTGATTATTCGTTTGAATGTATCGGCAATGTCGAGGTAATGCGTCAGGCGCTGGAATGTGCGCATAAGGGTTGGGGCGAGTCGATTATCATTGGCGTTGCTGGCGCAGGTCAGGAAATTAGCACGCGTCCGTTCCAGCTGGTGACTGGGCGCAGTTGGCGGGGGACGGCTTTTGGCGGGGCACGTGGCCGCACGGATGTTCCAAAAATTGTCGATTGGTACATGGATGGCAAAATTGATATTGATATGATGATCACCCATAAATTGTCGCTTGATGAAATTAACAAGGGCTTTGATCTGATGCATAAGGGCGAGTCTATCCGTTCGGTGGTGATTTATTGATGGCAAAAAACCAGCCCCTTGGCGGCAATGAAATGCCGCGCTTTGCCGGCCCTGGCACAATGATGCGATTGCCTGCTGCTGAAAATGCGGCTGGTCTGGATGTTTGTTTTGTTGGCATACCGATGGATATTGGCACGTCAAACCGGTCGGGAACACGCTTTGGGCCAAAACAGATACGGGCCGAATCGGTTTTGCTTCGCCCCTATAATATGGCTAGCCGTGCCGCGCCGTTCGACAGTTTAATGGTTGCTGATCTTGGTGATGTGCCCATTAATATTTTTGATCTGAAAGACTCGGTTCGCCGCATCGAAGCCTATTTCGATGCGATGCTGCTGCATGATGTTATCCCGCTGACAATGGGCGGCGATCATACGCTGACATTGCCGATTTTGCGGGCAATGGCAAAAAAGCACGGGCCGGTTGCCCTGCTGCATATCGACGCCCATGCCGATGTTAATGAGCATATGTTTGGCGAGGCGATTGCCCACGGCACGCCATTTCGCCGTGCGGTCGAAGAAAATTTGATTGATACTGCACGCAGTTTTCAGATCGGGCTTCGCGGTACCGGCTATGCGGCTGAGGATTTTGACTGGTCGCGCGATCAGGGCTTTACCGTTATTCAAGCCGAAGAGCTGTGGCATAAATCGGCAAGCCCGTTGATGCAGGATGTCAAAGACCGGCTTGGGGCGCAGCCAACCTATCTTAGCTTTGATATTGATGCCCTCGATCCAGCCTATGCACCCGGAACTGGAACGCCTGAATTTGGCGGGCTGACAACGGTGCAGGCGCTGGAAATTATTCGTGGCTGTCGGGGGCTTAATCTGGTTGGTGGTGATCTTGTTGAGGTGTCGCCGCCCTATGACAAGGATGGTAACACCGCGCTTTTGGCGGCGAACCTGCTTTACGAAATGTTATGTATATGCCCGGGAGTGGTATATCGAAGCTAGCCACATGAGCGCATGATGGGGCACATGAGCACTGGAGCACAGGAGACAGTATGGCACCGGCGTTTTTAAAAGCGGAATATGATCAGCGTTTGCGGCGGGTGCGTGAGGTGATGCGCGCGCGCGGCCTTGATGCGCTGATCCTTGGCGATCCATCGAATATCAATTGGCTATGTGGCTATGATGCGTGGTCGTTCTATACACCGCAAATGATGCTTGTCGATCTTGATCGAGGCCCGTTCTGGCTTGGCCGTGATATGGATGCAGGAGCGGCGCGCTTTACCACCTATCTGACGCCTGAACAAATCATTCCCTACCCCGAAACGCTGGTCCAGCGTGCCGATACGCATCCGGCGGCATTTCTGGCTGGGTGGCTAGCAGATGCCGGTTTCGATGCGGCAAAGATTGGCTATGAGAGTGACGTTTATTATTTGTCACCGCGAGCGCTGGAATATTTGCGCGATGGTCTGCCAAAGGTGGACTGGGTTGATGCTGACCTGCTGGTCAACTGGGTGCGGCTGGTCAAAAGCGAAGCCGAAATAGCGACAATGCGTGAGGCTGCAAGGATCGCCGAGATTGCCATGCAGACGGCATGGGACGGGGCCAGACCCGGTGTGCGGCAATGCGATTTGATGGCTGATGTGGTTGCGGCACAAATTCGCGGTACACCCGAATTTGGCGGTGACCAGACCGCGATCCATCCGTTGATTTTGGCGGGTGAGGCCGCGTCGACCGCGCATCCCATGTGGAATGATACGCCGCTTGAGGCTGGTCAAACAGTTGCATTTGAGCTGGGTGGTTGCCGCAAACGCTATAATGTCGGGCTGGCGCGAACGGTGCATCTTGGCAAGCCGTCACAACTGCTTGTCGATACCGCCAAGGCGGTTGAAGAAGGAATGAACGCGGTGATGGATGCGTTACGGGCGGATGTGCTTGCTGGTGACGTTCACGCTGCATGGCAAAAGGTACTGGATCGTTATGGGCTCGAAAAGAAAAGCCGCATTGGCTATTCCATCGGTGCCGCCTATGCACCAGATTGGGGCGAGCATACGCTTAGTTTTCGTCCGGGCGAGGCGGTGCCGGTGCCGGAAAATGCGGTTGTGCATATCATCCTTGGGATGTGGATGGATGGCTGGGGCATGGAGCTTAGCGAGACCCTGCACGTGACACGCAGTAATTGTGACCGGCTGGCTAATTTTCCGCAGCACGTCCATCTGGTGCAATCGTGATCGACCGGCTTGGCGCTGTTGAGGCGCTATTGGCTGATCTGGTTGGCTTTGCGTCGATCAGCGGCCAGCCAAATGATGATATCGTTGGCTATATAAAAACCTATCTTGAGGGGCATGGTGTCAGCGTTCACCTTGATCCGCATGAGGATGGCAAGAGGTTCAACCTTTTTGCCAGCATTGGCCCAGAAATTGAGGGCGGTATTCTGCTATCGGGGCATCTGGATGTCGTGCCCGCAAATCCGGCCGGCTGGTCGCGTGATCCGTTTGTTTTGCACAAACAAGACGGGCGGCTTTACGGGCGCGGTGCGGTCGATATGAAAGGGTTTTTGGCGCTCGCGCTGGCGATGGTGCCCGATTTTCAGGCCGCTGCCAGTGATCTTGCCATACCGGTGCATTTCGCCTTCACCTTTGATGAGGAGGTGGGCAGTTTCGGTGCTGCCCAAATGCCGGCATTGCTGAGCCGGCTTGGGGTGCGACCAGCGATTGCGGTCATCGGCGAGCCAACGGGAATGAAGCCTTTTGTTGGCCATAAGGGCGGGCTGGAAATGATTGCCGAATTGCGCGGAACCGCCGGTCATGCGTCCGATCCACGCGGCACGGTGAATACGCTTTATTATGCGGCGCGCCTGATCAGCCATCTCGAGGAAAAGGCGCGATATTTGGCGGCGCATCCGCGCCATGACACGCCGTTCTCACCGCCCTATACCACCATTTCGGTTGGCCGGATTGACGGCGGTGAAGCGCGCAATATTATCGCCGATCATTGCCGTTTCTTGTGGGAAATACGGCCCTTGCCCGAAGATGATCCTTATGAAATTTTGGCCGAGATCCAGCGCTATATCGATCACGAACTCGTTCCGGAGATGCAAGCCATCCATGCCGGTGCCGGAATTGATTTGATTGTCGAGTCATGGTGTCCGGGATTGCAGGCGCGGCCGCAGTCACCAGCTGCCAATCTGGTGTCGCGCCTGTGGACAAACGAGCGCCCGGATGTTGTGTCGTTTGGCACCGATGGCGGGCATTTTCAGGCGGCAGGCATCGAGACGATCGTGTTTGGCCCGGGCGGTATGGCACAGATGCATCAGCCCGATGAATATATCGAAATTGCCGCATTGGCTGAAGGGCTGGGGTTTCTTGATCGGCTTTTGACGCATATGAAAACCGCAAACCTCGTCGCTGGATAAAATCATGCAATTCCGCCATATCCTGATCGCATTAATTGTGCCGCTGACATGGGGGTTCGGCTTTGCGTTCGCCAAGGCTGGACTTGGGCATTTTCCGCCATTGCTTTTGATGGGGATGCGCTTTGTTTTGGCGGCGTTGTTGCTGGTCTGGTTTGTGCCGATTCCGCGCGGCCATTTATGGACGCTATGCTGGATTTCGTTCATTGCGGCGACCTTGCAATACGGGCTGACATTTTCCGGATTGGCGCGGATGGCGGCGACGCCGGCAGTGCTGCTGGTTCAAAGCGAGGTAATTTTTGGCGTCATTATCGCCGCAATTCTGCTTGGCGAGCGGCCAAGCCTGCGTCAGATCTTGGGTATTGTTGCCGGTTTGGGCGGTGTTGTTGTAATCCTTGGCGCACCGGCACTGGAAGGGCAATGGATTGGCATCATGCTGGTACTGTCAGGGGCGCTTGTCTGGGCGTTTGGTCAGGTCTTGATCCGCCGGATTGACGGGGCATTAAGCGGGGTCCAGCTAACCGCATGGATTGGTGTCATGGCGGGGCCGCAAATGTTGCTGGCCTCATTGCTGATTGATGGTGACCCATTGCCAGCCCTAAGCGCCGCGCCAACAGAGGCATGGATGACGGTGATTTATCTGGGTGTGGTGATGACGGCGATTGGCTATTCGGCATGGTATTATGTGCTGGGGCGTTATCCGGTGCCCATGGTTATGCCGGTTTTGCTGCTGCTGCCGGTTGCGGCGATTTTCGGGGCGGTAACAATGCTTGGCGAGGCGCCCGACCCAACCGTTCTGGCTGGCGGCTTGGTGGTGATTTTTGGGGTTGGTGCGGTGATTATTGATCCGGCCTATCTGTTGGCGTGGTGGCGCAAAAAAACCGGCTAGACGCGGTAAATGGTCTTGCCGGTTCTTAATATTAATAGTGCCCCATCACGGGCGGTTTGACCGCGCCCCCGCGACGGGCCATGCGGCCTAGGCGCCGGTGAAGGCCTGAAGTCCGGTTTGCGCCCGCCCCAGAATCAGCGCATGAACATCATGCGTGCCTTCATAGGTGTTGACCGTTTCCAGATTAATCATATGCCGCATGATGTGATATTCCTCGGCGATGCCGTTGCCGCCATGCATATCACGCGAAGTGCGGGCGATGGTAAGCGCCTTGCCGCAGTTATTGCGTTTGATAAGCGAAATATTTTCCGGTGCGCAGTTATGCTCGTCAAGCAAGCGGCCAACCCGAAGTGCAGCCTGCAAACCAAGGGTAATCTCGGTCTGCATATCAGCAAGCTTTAACTGGATCAGCTGGTTTGCGGCAAGCGGGCGGTTAAACTGCTTGCGATCAAGCGTATATTGACGGGCAGCGTGCCAGCAAAACTCAGACGCACCCATCACACCCCATGCAATGCCATAGCGTGCTTTATTAAGGCACGAAAACGGGCCTTTCAAGCCGCTGACATTCGGCAAAATATTATCTTCCGAAACAAAAGCATTATCCATCTGGATCGAGCCAGTAACCGACGCACGAAGTGACAGTTTGCCCTCGATCTTGGGTGTGCTAAAGCCACTGCCGGCAGTCTTACGCTCGACGATAAAGCCGCGAATCACACCGTCCAGCTTTGCCCAGATAATGGCAATATCGGCATAGGGCGCATTTGAAATCCAAGTCTTTGACCCGGATAAATGATAGCCGCCATCAGTCTTGACAGCCTTGGTTGCCATGCCGCCCGGATCAGACCCGAAATCAGGCTCGGTCAGGCCAAAACAGCCAACCAGCTCGCCCGTTGCCAGCTGGGGCAGGAATTTGTGCTTTTGCTCATCACTGCCAAAGCTATAGATCGGATGCATGACCAAAGATGACTGCACCGACATGGCCGAACGATAGCCCGAATCCACCCGTTCGATTTCACGGGCAGCAAGCCCATAGGCCACATGATTGACGCCAGCACCGCCAAATTCTTCGTCACGGAAATCACCAATGACCCGCGGCATCAGAATGTCATCGGCAAAGGCCTTGGCGGCATCACGCACCATGCGTTCTTCGTCATTGAGCTGAGCATCAAGGAAAAAAGGGTCGTCCCACTGAAATTGTGGCTTTGATGAACTCATGTTGGTTGTCCTCAATTTTTACGGCAATAATTTGAAACAGCGAAACAAGCTACTCTATTTTGTATGGGTTTGTCATGGGTTTATCAGCTACATTTTTACGCAGTCCTTGATGCGTGCTGTCGTGCCTGTTGTGCGGTCCATCTTGCAGCTCAATTTTCCGCCTCTATTGTCGGCACGGGTGCGGGCAGATGCGTTACGGCATTTTGGCTGCACACGCCGGCAGTGGTGAATCGCTTGTAATTTGGTCTTATTATCATTAGAAAAGCCAAACGCAATGGTGAGGCGCCGCGCATCCCAAAATCAGATCAGCTTAATTAGGACTTAATAAAATGACTGATACCCTGATAATTGCTCCGTCGATTTTGGCTGCTGATTTCAGCCGTATCGGGGATGAGGTCAAGGATGTTGATAAAGCTGGTGCTGATTGGATTCACCTTGATGTGATGGATGGACATTTTGTTCCAAACCTGACCTTTGGCCCGCCCTTGATTAAGGCGCTGCGCCCGCATAGTCAAAAAACTTTCGATACACATTTGATGGTGTCAAATCCCGATGCATTGCTGGCTGACTATGCCGCGGCTGGGTCTGATATTATTACCGTTCATGCCGAGGCCTGCCAGCACCTTGACCGGACGCTAAGCCAGATCCGCGAGCTTGGCTGCAGAGCCGGTGTTGCGGTAAACCCGCATACGCCAATTCAGGGGTTACAGCACGTTCTTGACCGGCTTGACCTGATCCTTGTGATGACAGTCAATCCGGGGTTTGGCGGGCAGAGTTTTATTGCTGCGATGCTTGATAAGATCGCGGCGGTTAAGGCGATGATCGGTGATCGCCCTATTATCATCGAGGTTGATGGCGGGATAACGGCCGATAACGCTGGCAAGGTTTTTGCCGCTGGGGCGCGGGCGCTTGTTGCAGGGTCGGCCGTGTTCAAAGGCAATTCATATGCCGATAACATTACCGCGATCCGCGCTGCCGCACGCTAGGATCTGACGATCAATGATTGCCGTCCGGAGAGGGCGTTGAAACTGGTTTCGACTAGGGAGAATCCATATGGGATTGCTGATCGACGGACGCTGGTCGACGAAATGGTATGATACCGAAAAAACCGATGGGAAATTTGTCCGCGAGGACGCTGGTTTTCGCAATTGGGTCACTGTTAATGGCGCCGCTGGCCCTAGTGGCATAGGCGGTTTTAGAGCCGAGTCTGGGCGCTATCACCTATATGTGTCGCACGCCTGTCCTTGGGCGCACCGTGTGATGATTTTCCGCTATTTAAAGGGGCTTGATGATCATATTTCAGTCTCGGTTGTGCATCCGCTGATGCTGGATCACGGCTGGAGCTTTGAGCGCGATGAATATGCCACTGGTGATGCGCTCTATGGCAAGGATTTCCTCTACCAGATTTACCAGAAATCGAAACCGGATATGACCGGACGTGTCACTGTGCCGGTTTTATGGGATAAACAGACTGAGGCGATCGTCTCGAACGAATCATCGGAAATTATCCGGATGTTCAATTCCGCCTTTGACGCGGTAACTGGTAACCGGCTGGATTTCTGGCCGCTTGCCATGCGTGGGGCCATTGAGGCGGTGAATGATGATGTTTATCACAACATCAATAACGGCGTTTACCGCGCTGGTTTTGCCAGCCGCAACGAGGCTTATGATGAGGCGGTGACTGATCTTTTTGCTGCGCTTGACCGTATTGAGGCACGATTGCAGGTTAACCGTTATCTGCTTGGCGATACGCTTTGCGAGGCGGATTGGCGGCTTTTTACGACGCTGGTGCGCTTTGATCCGGTTTATGTGGGACATTTTAAATGCAATCTGCGCCGCATTGCCGATTATCCGGCTTTGTCGGGGTATTTGCGCGAACTTTACCAGATGCCCGGCATTGCCGGCACCGTGGTGATGCCGCATATCAAGACACATTATTATGCAAGCCATCGCAACTTGAACCCGTCAGGCATCGTGCCAAAGGGGCCACTAATTGATTATCTTGCACCGCACCGTCGCGGCAGCTAGCGGGTTTCGGGCGGTTTCGGCGGGTTTTTCTTTTGTCGCGGATTGGTGCCGAGATGTGTCTCACCACGTTCAGCGGCAAGCCGCATCTGCTTTTGACGCTCGGCAAAACGTGCCGCCCGCGCCGGATCAAGATCGGGTTTGCAATGTGGGCAACTGATACCGTCTTTGAAATCAGGATGCCGAAGATCATCAGCTGATAATGGCATACGGCAGGCATGGCACATATGATAGCTGCCCGGTTGCAGATCATGGTCAACGGCGACACGGCCATCAAAGACGAAACATTCGCCCTGCCATTTGCTGTCGCTTGCTGGCACATCTTCAAGATATTTCAGGATGCCGCCTTTCAGGTGATAGACCTCGTCAAAGCCTACATCCTGCATCAAAGCACTGGCTTTTTCGCAGCGGATACCGCCAGTGCAATACATCGCAATTTTCTTCGGGCGGCGATCGGCTGGCTGATTTGCCAGCGCCTGCGCCCACTCGGGAAATTCACGAAAATTTGTGGTCAGCGGGTCAACCGCCCCATCAAACATACCGATCGCTGTTTCATAACGGTTGCGTGTATCGACAACAAGCACGTCTGGATCGCCAAGCAAATCATTCCAATCTTTTGGTTCAACATAGGTGCCGGTGCGTTTGGCCGGATTAATCTCTGGACAGCCCATTGTGACGATTTCACGTTTTGGCCGCACCTTCATCCGCAGAAAAGGCTGGTCAGGGCTGAATGAGAATTTCAATGAAAGATTGTCGAACCGGCCATCGGCCTCAAGCCAGTTCAGGCATTCAGCCATACCGTTACGCGTTGCTGCGATGGTGCCATTAATACCTTCGCCCGCCAGAAGAATCGTGCCAAGAACCTGATTATCCTTGCAAAGCTTTTGCAAGCTCTGGCGAAGCGTCTCCACATCATCAAGCGTGACGAATTTATAAATGGCGGCGATGACGAAGCCTCCCTGATTAGCGCCAAGGCGGTCGAGCATCGCGTCCATTTCAGTGCTAAAAGAGGTCATAATTCGTCTTTGCGTTATCGATAGCTGAATTTCACAGATTACCAGGTTTTACCGTTGCCAAGATTTTAAAGGATTGCCAAGGCTGACGGCGCAAATTACCACCCCGTTATCAACAAACCAATATGAATATTCGGCGATGTTTTCCAATTTAGCAATTTTTTCTATTGAGGCATTTGTCAATCGTGTTAGCGTTTTTCGGAAGATGTCTGGTGGAACTACTATTGTAAATTGTAAAACAACTGGGTTAAGCATCTGCCAATCAATAGGGAGATAAAAATGAGAAATCTGAAGAAAAATGTTATTTCTGCTGGTGTTGCGGCAGTAATGATGGGTGGTGCAGCAGTTGCACAGGCTGCTGATAGCGTGAATGTTGCGTTTTTCCTTGAGTGGGCCACACCTAATCAAATCGCAAAAGTTGATAAAACCTATGACGATGCCATGGGTGTTGACGTTAAATGGACTAACTTTTCAACTGGCGTTCAAATGACTGAAGCGATGCTGGCTGGCGATATTGATATTGCCTATTCACAGGGCCTTGCGCCGTTCGTGACAGCAATCCAGCAGGGCGCGCCGATCAAAATGGTATCAATTGCGGTCATTTATGAAGCTAATGACTGTTTTGTGAAAAATGGCCTCGGCATCAATTCATCAAATGCATCTGAGCTTGAGGGTAAGACAGTTGCGGTGCCGTTGAACACCATGGCTGATTTTGCTTTCCGCAAATACATGCAGACACTCAATGTTGATATATCAACCATGAAGATTGTTGATCAGGCGCCAGCCGATGGTGCTGTATCATTGGCCGAAGGCTCAGTCGACATGGCGTGCATCTTTGGCGGTGACTCAGCGAAGAAAGCGGGTGAGGTTGGTACGCCGATCATGTCATCACAGCAAAAGCGCGATGCTGGTATTGGCTCATTCGACGTCGTTTCAGTGACTGAAAAATTTGCGACTGAGAACCC
>RGCC01000261.1 GCA_009919335.1 Alphaproteobacteria bacterium | reverse complement strand
GAACGAATGCAATTTAGTCGGAAAACAATAATTGGTGTTTTATTTGTTGGGTTCATTTTGCAAGGCTGTACGTCGGCCGAACTTGCGATCGACATGTTCAAAAAACAACAACGAAATGCTGTTAGTGAGTCGCTGGCCAACGTTGTGGCGGCACCGCGTTACAAGGTGGGTGATCCATACAATATCGCTGGTGTCTGGTATTACCCCGAGCGTGATCTGACCTATGATGAAACTGGGATTGGGTCATGGTATGGCGATGAATTTGCTGGCCGGCTTACTGCAAATGGTGAAATATTTGACCCAAATAAGGTTACAGCCGCGCACAAAACGCTTCCGATGCCAAGCGTTGTGCGTGTGACCAACCTTGATAATGGAAAGTCGCTAGTTGTGCGGATAAATGATCGTGGGCCGTTTGTTTCAGGGCGTATCATCGACCTGTCGCGTGAGGCGGCACGTTTGATCGGTTATCGTGATAATGGGCTGGCAAAGGTGCGTGTTCAGGTGCTTGCTGAGCAGAGTCTGCGGCTGGAAAATCTGGCGCGGCGTGGAGAATTTCCAAGCCTGACCGCAAATGATCAGGGCGCCTTGCCGGAAATGGTGGCAGCGGCCAAGCCAACAGTGAATATAACGGCGAAATCTAGCAAGACCAAAAGCAAAGTAACGGTGAATAAGCCGTCGCAATCGGCCTTGGATTTATTGTCACAATCGCGTGTTGGCGAGGTTATAACCGTGGCGCCCGTCTCAACTAAAATTTGGGTGCAGGTGGGTGCCTTTTATGCCGAAACGAGTGCAAATACCGTTTTTGCCAAGCTAAAAGGGCTCGGCAATGGTGATGTTTCGGCTGTAAATCAGCAGGGCAAAACACTGTATCGTGTTCGGTTGGGGCCTGTTGATAACGTCGAAATGGCTGATGATTTGCTGGAAAAGGTAATCAATACCGGTTTTGCCGGTGCGCGGATTGTTGTTGACTAGGTAAAACATTTTTATGCCGCTTTGTTGGTCAATAATGCCCAATAAAC
>RGCC01000027.1 GCA_009919335.1 Alphaproteobacteria bacterium | reverse complement strand
GTTTTACCAAGGACACGCATCAATATTTCATGAAGGCTAGTCCGGTTCGTCCGGGTGACTATATTGAGTTTTTTGCCGAGACTGACATCATTGGTGGCCTGTCTGCCTGTCCGGGTGGTGATTGCTCGTCTGAACACTCATCCGATCATGCGGCCTGTTTCCCGCTTCTTGTCGAGATTTTCAAGTCAACAGACAGCAGTCTCGAACAATTCCCCTATATCAATAAATCTGGCTATAACCGTTCACATCGGGATTAACATTATCTAACCAGCAGAATCACGCCCAACAATCCGACGAAAGCAACAAACGAGACGCTTATTCCAAAAAACAAAAATTGACTGCAAATAACCTGCTATTTTTGCGAAAATCGCAAAATAAATTTGATGTTGCTTAATTATTTGATAAGAATACATAAATCTCATTCTGGTGCTGAACGCCAGTTTTTCATCTTGATTTCACCTTCGAAAAATCTCGTAATCAAGCCGTCAAAGCGTCAATTTGCCACTGAAAGCGGCCCTGATGACGGCAGCATTCGCATTGTTGCCAGCTGCGGCAAATGCGGCTGACATAACTTTGAAGGCTGACGATTATGTGGGCATTTCTTTCTGGCTCATCTCGATGGCATTGGTCGCATCAACGGCTTTCTTCTTCATCGAAACAACTCGCGTACAAGGTAAGTGGAAAACATCACTAACGGTGTCAGGCCTCGTTACTCTTGTCGCAGCGGTGCATTATTTTTACATGCGTGACGTGTGGATTACGACCGGCGAAACACCAACAGTCTATCGTTACATCGATTGGCTGATCACAGTGCCATTGCTGATGGTAGAGTTCTATCTAATCCTGCGCGCCATTACGGCCGTATCAGGTGGAATTTTCTGGCGTCTGATGATCGGTACATTTGTCATGCTCGTCGGCGGTTACGCTGGCGAGATTGGCTATATTGGTGCGTGGCCAGGTTTCATAATCGGGATGCTCGGTTGGGCATACATCCTGTATGAGATCTTTGCCGGCGAAGCCAGCCGTGTTGCAGCTGAAAAGGCACCACCGTCTGTACAATCAGCATTTTCAACTATGCGTTGGATTGTTACGATTGGTTGGGCGATTTACCCAATCGGCTATTTCATGGGTTACCTCAACGGCGCGGTCAGCGACGAGTCACTGAACGTGATCTACAACATCGCCGACGTTTGGAACAAGATCGCATTTGGTGTGATCATCTGGAACGTTGCGGTCACCGAATCAGAATCTAAATAAACTTCAATGAGAGCAGTCGGCAATCTGGCTGCTCTCGTTTTCCTTACGGCTTACCAAAACCCGACGGAGGCAGTCGATGAATGAATTATGGGCATTGCGAAACACTGCTTTCCAAAAGACGATCAACGCCGAACCACCGCGTCCATCCGATAAGGATATTATCCATAATCTAATTCTCAGCCGGCTACCAACACATGACCAGCCTTTGGCAAAAGCCGCGGCTCATCACTTTAATAATCCGGGCAAAATGCTACGCGCCACAATGGCGATGCGCGGCGCCCATGTTTTGAATGTCAACCGCGCCGCAGCAACACGCTGGGCGGCTGCAGTTGAAGTTTTGCACAACGCATCTTTGATTCATGACGATATCTGCGATGGCGACAAGCAGCGCCGCGGTCATCAGGCTATCTGGACAAAATTTGGCAGAAATGTTGCGCTGACGTTGGGTGACTGGCTCATTGCGCTGTCATTCGAGCTTGCTGCCGAAGCGGCCGAAATTGCGAATACACCGCGCTTGCTTCGCGTCCTTGCAAAACATATGTCGCAAACGACCGCAGGCGAGGCCATGGAATTTGAATGGGACGGCAACCTTAACTGGGATGCCTACCTTACCATCGCTGCAGACAAAACCGCGCCTTTATTAACCGCGCCTTTGCAGGGCATTGCGATTATGGTTGGCGACTATCAAGCCGAGCAAACCATCGCCAGCTATTTCCGTGACCTTGGTGAGGCGTATCAGATCGCGAATGACATCTCGAATTTCAATGGCAGTGATGGTGCCAAACTAATCGCGGGTGACCTTGCCCGCCGCGCACCAAACGCCGTTACCTTATCCTTTTTTGATGGTTTGAAATCAGCTAAACAAGCAAAGTTCAACGACTGGTACAAAAGCGGTGACACTGCTGAGCTTACATATTGGCGTGGGCAAATCCTGACCTCGAAGGCGATGACCACCGCATCTGGGCGGATGTTCGCGACGTTGGATCGTGCGGCTAGTCGGGCGCGTGATTTATCAGCCGAAATTTCTGAGGTTATCACGCCGGTTCACGGCTTGATTATGCGGGTTTGTGAAACCGCCAGCAAAAATGGCGCGGTCTGATTTCGATTTGATGAGAAAACTGCCCCGCCTTCCTCAAAACTGGAATAGCCAATGTCGCTGACCGCCGGCGGTAAGGTCGTTGTTATTGGTGCGGGCTTTGGCGGCATTGCGGCGGCTTTGCGCATGCGTGCACGCGGCTATGATGTCACGCTGCTCGATCGGCTGCCAGCAATTGGGGGCCGTGCGCAAGTCTTTGAACGTGGCGGGTATCGTCATGATGCCGGCCCAACGGTGATCACCGCCCCATTTCTGTTTGACGAGCTGTTTAGCCTATTTGGTGAAAAGCGCGAAGACCATGTCGAGTTTCGCGCACTCGATCCTTGGTACCGTTTTTATTTTCATACTGGCGAGCAATTTGATTATCGCCCATCCATCGAAGATACGAACGATGAAATTCGGCGGTTTTCACCTAATGACGTCGCCGGTTACGCTAAATTGCTGCGCGCATCACAGGCGATCTTCGAAGTTGGCTTTGAAAAACTGGCCGATAAGCCGTTTTCCAAATTCACTTCAATGTTAGCGCAAATCCCGAGCCTGTTAAAATTGCAAAGCTATTTTTCGGTGGCTGGCATTGTTAATAAGTACATAAAGCATCCACTGTTACGACAAGCCTTTTCAATCCATCCGTTACTGGTGGGCGGGAATCCGTTTAGCACAACATCCATCTATGCGCTGATCCATTATCTTGAAAGACGATGGGGCGTATTTTTCGCCATGGGCGGCACGGGACGGCTTGTTGCCGCGCTAGATGCATTGTTACGCCGGGTTGGCGTAGAGGTTGTTCTGAATACTGATATTGCCCGCATTGACATAAAAGATGGCAAGGCGATTGGCGCAACCACCTCTGATGGCACCCATTTTTCTGCCGACCTTGTCATCTGCAACGGCGATCCGCCAACTGTTTATAGCCAAATGCTGCCCCAACAGCACGCCAGCCGGAAACGCCTGTTTCCCGAGTCTCTTACACAATATTCGATGGGGCTGTTTGTGCTGTTTTTTGGCACGCGTAAGACCTATGACAAGATTGCCCATCATACGATCTGGATGGGACCGCGTTACAAAGAATTACTAGCCGATATTTTTGACCGGAAAATCCTTGCTGATGATTTTTCACTTTACCTGCATCGCCCGACCGCAACGGATAAGAGCTTTGCACCAGAGGGATGCGACAGTTTTTATGTCTTATGCCCGGTTCCGAATTTGCGGGCTGATATTGACTGGGCAAAAACCGGCCCTGATTTGCAGGAACGTATCATTACCGCGCTTTCTGAAACCATTTTGCCCGAATTGGAGACGGTGATCACTGATCCGTTTTTCATGACACCAGAAGATTTCAAAAATGATTATCGGTCGATGCATGGGGCTGGCTTTTCGATTGCGCCAATTTTCATGCAATCCGCCTGGTTTCGTTTCCACAATCGTGACCCGCATATTCCAAATCTTTATTTTGCTGCGGCGGGTGCCCACCCGGGCGCTGGTATTCCCGGTGTTTTATGCTCGGCCAAAGTCGTTGAACGCCTTGTTGCAGAAAATGAGGAAAAACAGGGCATCGCCACCACCCCCATTGCTGCGCTATGATTGTGACCTAATCATTTCAGAAATTGGTAGACCATGGTGACCACAGCCCATAGCGAGACATTGACAGCCGACAAGGCGCTTGCGGTCTATGGCAAGAGTTTTCATTGGGCGCGGCGTTTCCTTGGCGCGCAGATGGGCGCATCGGCAGCACAACTCTATCAGTTTTGCCGTGTGCTTGATGATATGGCTGATGGTGATATCGAACATGGCCCCCAGCGCCTTCGCCGCATCCGCAAAGATTTGCTAGCAGGAAAATCTTTCGGACCTGCCAGCGACCCTGCCCTCATTCAATTCAAACCTTTCCTGACCAGTCAGAAACTGTCGACCATTGTGGTTGTTGCGTTGATCGATGGGCTGCTGGGCGATCAGAAACGCGTTCGCCTCAAAACTGAAGCTGAGCTGTTGTCATATGCTTATCATGTTGCTGGAACTGTCGGAATTTTAATGTGTAATGTCCTCGATTGCTCAGATGACAGGGCGCTGGCGCATGCGATTGATCTTGGCATTGCGATGCAGCTTACCAATATTGCCCGCGACGTTCTTGAGGATGCTGGCATGGGGCGGCGTTACTTACCTGCAAGCTGGGTTGGCAACCTTGAACCCGCCCAGATCGTGGCGCTGGCTAAAACGCCAAATGATGATGCCGCCAAATCCATAGCAAACGCCGTCGGCCGGCTGCTTGATCTGGCCGACAGCTATTACAAAAGCGGCATTGCCGGACTGTCCTATCTGCCATTTAGAGCGCATATGTCGATTGCCGTCGCCGCCTATGTCTATCGCCAGATTGGTGTCCAGCTTGCGCAGAAAAATTACCCTTGGCATGACGGTCGTCAGGTGACCAGCAAAGCGGTCAAAATTGCCTGTAGCCTTCGAGCATTCACCGCATTGCCGCAGCGCTTTTACCCAACCGCACCGCATAATCCAGCATTGCATGACGCGATTAGGGGGCTGCCACATGTCAAATAAGACACCAGACCGGATTTCCGTTGCCTTGCTTGGTGCGGGGTGCGCCTCTTTATCCCTTGCGGCAAGGGCACCTGAATTCGGCAGCCATGAATTCACGATTGTCGATCCGGAAACGCATAAGGCAGATGATCATATCTGGGGGTTTTGGGCGATGCCGTGGCTAGGCGAGGCCAGTGCCGTAGCGCGCAAACAATGGTTTCAATGGCGCATTATCAGCCACGACCGCATGGTTGAGCGTAGGTCCGAAAATCACCCATATTGCGCACTTAATCGCCATGACTGGCTTGGCAGATGCCGCAAAAAGGCGAATGAAGCTGGCGTTCATTTCCAAGTTGAGATGGCCGCTAACGACGCATTACAAATTCTTGACAGCCGCCCGCCGCCGATGCCAAGCGGCATAATGCTGCAGCATTTTATGGGCTATGAAGTCACGACAGATAACGACGTGTTTGACAGCAACACGGCGATCTTGATGGATTTCCGCTGCGATCAAAGCCGCGGTATGCATTTCATTTATTGCCTGCCTTTTTCTGCCCGCAATGCGCTGATCGAGTCCACATTATTCTCGCCAGAATTGGCACCAGAACCTTTTTACGACACCGCTATCCGGCACTATTTACAAGACATAATCAATGTTGATCGCTTCCAGATTATACGCCGTGAACGAGGCGTTATTCCGATGGCAAGCCTGCCACAACGCGACCCTGCCATAACCGGGATTGGCGGAAATGGCGGTGCCATACGGCCGTCTAGCGGTTATGCGTTCAGCTTTATCCAAAAACAGATTGACCAGATAAAAGCCAGCGCCAGGCCGGGCATGCCGTTATCGGTTGGCGCGGCGCATAGCCCGTTTGAGCTGTTCATGGACCGTATTTTTCTGCGTGTCATCAAAGACCGACCAGCGCTTGCCCCACAGATTTTTACCACGATGGCAGATCGTTTGACGGGGGATGAATTTGCCCTGTTCCTTAGCGGTGAAGCAGGGCCGAGCCTGTGGCTGAAAATTGTTCTGGCAATGCCAAAATGGCCATTTCTGTTTGCAGCCTTGCAAAATGACCGGGCGGCAGCATCATGATGGCAGGTCTTGTGCTACTTGACACAGCCAGCCTCATTGCGCTGTTGTTTGTCGTTTTAATCGGCCTTCCACATGGGGCCTTTGATGGCGCAATTGCCAATCACCTTGGTGCTGGACGATCGCTCGCGGCGGGGATTAAATTCATCGCCATTTATTGTGCCACGGCGCTGTTGGTTATCGCGATCTGGATGATCGCCCCCAGCCTGACACTGAGCCTATTCCTGATCATCTCGATGATACATTTCGGCCGCGGCGATGCCATGGCAAAATCCCAACCGGCTTTCATAATTCAGGTTTTGCTGCATGGTGGATTGCCTATATTTGGGATCATCTATTTCCAGCAAGACAGCGTAATCCCGCTGTTTAACGCACTCACCGATGGCGCCTCTGGCCTCGCGCTTTCGCTTGCAAAAATCACCGCACCGGTGATGGCTGTGATGGCCGCCCTCTATGCTCTATTAGCATTGCGTGACCCATCACTTCGCCCCCGATTTGCCGAGTTCATTCTGCTCACAATCGCTTTTGCGAGCTTGCCTCCACTTGTTGGTTTTGCCGTCTATTTTTGCGTTATTCATACGAGCAGGCATATGCGACGGATTTGGTATATGCTATCGTCTTCGGCGTCATCAAAAGGGGTGATTTTACAGGCAGCAGGCTTTACAGTCACTAGCTGGCTTGTTGGCGCGGCGGTGTTTTTCGGGATTGATAGCGGTAATCCGGAGGCCGAATTATTAAAAATCATCTTCATCGGCCTTGCCGCACTGACCGTACCGCATATGATTCTAGTCGACGGGTTTTTCCCCCGATTGGCAGCCACCGAAGTTAAAGGTAACACGCCAAGATGACCAGTAACGATAATCATCAGACCTCAGGCGGCAACATCACCGCAGCATCACGAAAAGATGCGCATATTGACCTTGCGCTTGACCCGCAAACCCGTTCGGGCGGCAGCAATGGTTTTGACCGGATGGGTTTTGAACATTGTGCGATGCCTGAAATGGCACTGCCTGACATTGACCTTTCGACCGCGTTTTTGGGCAAGCAGCTTGATGCACCGATGATGATTGGCGCAATGACCGGCGGTACACCGCGTGCCGAGGCCATTAACCGCGCCCTTGCCCATGTTGCGCAAGATCAGAAAATCGCCTTTGCCATTGGCTCTCAGCGTGCCGCCCTAGAACTGGGGCAAAGTGCCGGTTACCTTCGCGATATTGCTCCCGACATACCGATCATTGGCAACCTTGGCGGCATTCAGCTGGCAGCGGCAGGTGGGCTGGATCTTGCCAAAGACGCCATCGACGATGTTGGGGCCGACGCAATCGCCATTCACCTAAACCCGCTGCAAGAGGCCATTCAACCCGAAGGTGAGCATGATTGGCGCGGTGTCCGTGATGCCATTGCCGCATTGGTAGCGGCCGATATTGCGCCGGTTATTGTCAAGGAAGTTGGCGCCGGTATTTCTGCCAGCATTGCAAGCGAACTGTTTGAATGCGGTGTTACGGCGATTGATGTTGCCGGATTTGGCGGCACGAATTGGGCGCGAATTGAGGCGGCGCGCCGTGATGATGATATCGCGCCATTTGCGCCTTTCCTGAATTGGGGTATCGCGACGCTTGATTGCCTGATGGCCGTTACCAAGGCCTGTCCAGATCAGCTGGTGATTGCTTCTGGCGGCCTTCGCGATGGTCTTGACGCCATGCGGGCAAGCCAGCATGGCTTGACGGTCAGCCGCTCTAGATCAGCGACGCACTCATTATAATCGCTAATGTAAAGGCACATCAATGACCCCGGATAAAACCCTTAACACACTTGCTATTTTAATGCCCGGCGATATGGGACACGGATGCGCCAGCCAGTTCCGCCAACATGGATTGCGAGTGGTGACCTGTCTGGCCGGTCGAAGCCAGCGCACGAAATCACTTGCCGAGACGGCCGGACTTGAAAATTTGCCATCGCTTGGCGACCTGGTTCAAAGCGCCGATCTTATCTTGTCTATTCTGCCGCCCGAACATGCATTATCACAAGCGCATGCCGTTGCAACGGCGATGAAATCTGCCGGTGCCTATCCCGATTATGTCGATTGTAATGCCATTTCGCCAACCACCACCAAACAGGTTGCCGCCGCCTTTGATGGCCTGCCAGCACGGTTCATTGATGGCGGCATTATAGGGCTGAATCCGGTGAAAGAGAACGGCCGAACCCGTCTTTATGTCAGTGGGCAAGGCACATCACTGGTGCGACAGCTTGATGGGCGCGGCATCATTGTGCGCGATCTTGGCGACGAAATTGGCCGCGCATCAGCGATGAAAATGATTTATGCAAGCAGTACCAAAGGCGCTTTTACCCTATTTGCCGCAGTGGCGGTAATGGCCGAGCTGGCCGGCCTGCGCGACGAGATATTCCACGAGTTTGCGCAAAGCCAGCCAGCGACCATGGCAACAATCGAGCGCATGACGCCGCGTATCCCGCTGGATGCTAAGCGCTGGATTTATGAAATGGAGGAAATCGCCCACACCTATGATGATTACGGTATGACACCGCATTTCCATCAGGGCGCGGCTGCAATCATGCGACTTGCCGACCTGACACCATTGGCAGCGGGCACCCGCGAGACGGCGCAGGATGATCATGCGCTGGCAGATGTGTTGCAGATGTATGTTGACGCCTTAAGGGCAAAATCGTAACCGCAAAACCGGTCACATGGTCAAAAACGGCCTTGACCGGTTGGCGATTTTTTTATCACCTAAATCCGGGGGAGCCCCTCTAATCCCCCCTTTCAGGAATACAGGAAAACGCAAATGACCGGCGCAATTTGGGCTTTGACATATGATATTTTAGCCAACGACCGTGATCAGTATCTGGATTGGTTCCACCGCGTTCATATCCCGGAAAAGCTGGCACGGACAGGGTATCGTTGGGCGGCCCATTATCAAGGCGCCGCCACCAAACCCGGCATGGATAGCTATATTGCATTGTTCGGCGGCGAGACAACGCGCGTGTTTCTGGATCCCAGTCCAGCACAGCTAAAGACCAAACAGGATGATCTAACCCGTAAAATGATGGCGTTCCGGCATAATCCCTATGCGGCGATTTTGACGCATGAATGGAGCGTTAGCACGCCGCCGGCGACTGCCGACCAGATGAATTCCATTGATCCCATGACTGCAGACCGGTTGGATTTTCTTGGCATTGATGCCGGCGGTGCTGGCGGGATGGATGAGGCCGTTGGCGCATGGGCGGTGCAACAGCTGGTGCTGCGCCTTCATAATAATCAGGCCGGCGAAGGCCAAATCGCAGCGACCACGCATAAGCTGGCAAGCGTTACCGGCGGCCCGTTGCATATCGTGATGCATTTGCGAGACGGCACAAAAACACCAGACGATAATCTATTTGATCCAGACGGGTCTGTAATGGCCGATAGGCCGGAAACTGCGGCGTTGAAACACTGGTCCGGCGCTCTTATCTGGCCGAGCTTAATAGCACAGCCGTTGCCAAGAATTTGAGCTAAGATTACCACAATGTGGCCTCTATTAAGTCAAAAATATTCAGGCAAACCAGAGGTCGGCTAAGCCAATGTTAACAAGAACAGTTTCTTTATATAAACTCTATAAATTAATAGCGTATTACACGATTACACTGTACAGAAGTTGCAACCCAACAATCCCCAGAATAATGTGCAGCAGCAAATAAAACTGGTCATCACTTATTTTGTTATTAATTTTTTGACCCAATGTAATACCAAGTGGTATGGCTGGAAGTAGTGAAAGAGATAACAATCCAGTTGATTTAGATAAAATGCCAAGGTCCCAGTAAAGGGGTACCTTTGTTAAATTTAGAATGAAGAAAAACGCACCAGCTGAGCCGATAAAGGTATGTCTGGGTAATTTGCAAGACATAAGAAAAATCTGCAAAGGTATACCGCCTGAGACCGAAATAAAGCTCGCTATGCCAGATAAAGTGCACCAAAACCCTCCCCAGCTCCAGAGTGCCAGCGGCCTCTTCTGAAATGGCAAGTTGCTCACGATAAAAAAAACACTACCCACACATCAATAATTAATAGAATTGGTAAAGTCACAGCCAGCGCTATTCTTGGAGAAGTGACAAGCAAAAGCATTGGTATGCCCAGAGCAACAGCTCCACCAAAACCAGATTTAGAGACTGCTGTCACAAGAACTGCAATGAACCCAACAGAGTAAAATAATATTGGCGCAGCAATTTCAAGTGCAGCAAAAAGTTCGGAAAAGAATGTCAAAACGATTTTTTTTGTTCCTTTAACCAAAGAATTAGACATATGATTTGGTTGGAGAAGCTCAACGATCGACGTATTTTTTATTATTTAGAATAGACAAAATTTAGAGATACCTTTTGTTTAGCAGAAAGAGTCAGTATTGCTGATACAGTTGTCAACCAAAGAAACTTATCACAGTCTCATAAGTGGTTCTTTCAGAGCCTCTCTAGAGTATTCACACTTCGGTTCCAAGTGATGCACGAACAGCCGCGAGCCTTGGAATTAAGCGGGAGGGAAATGGTGTTGCAATAGACGACACCCATATCTTAACTATTGGCTATATAATCATTGAGGCGGAGAAAATAGAGATTGAATTACCAGATGGACGACGATTTCCCGCAACAATCGTCGGCTATGATCACACTTCCGGGTTTGGTATTATCAAATCTGTTGTTCCAATTAAATTTAACCCTCTACCGTTGGGAAACTCAGACATTATAAATTCAGATGAGGATCTGTTGATTTTGCCCGCGCTCGAACGCGGCGTAGGTTCAATCGTTAGATCTGTGTCGAGAAGGCCTTTCGCTGGTTGGTGGGAATATTTTCTTGAAAGCCCCATATATACTGTGCCGGCAAATGGTTTGTGGGCAGGAGCACCCATCTTAAACCAAAATGGCGAGATTTTAGGAATAGGGTCATTATTTGTATCAGAGGCTATACCCGGAGTATCCTCACCCGGAAACATGTCGGTTCCCATAAACATCCTTAAGCCAATACTCCAAGATCTCATATCTTACGGTAGAAGAAAAAACAAAATTCAACCATATATTGGGATTTCATCAGATGACACAAACGATCAAATCACCGTCACAAGAGTGAGTAAAAGTGGGCCTGCATTCAATGCAGGCATTAAACCGCAAGACGTGATTTTGACAGTTGATGGATTGCAAGTATCTAACTTAAAAGCGTTTTACCAGCAAATATGGAATTCTGGTGAAGCCGGTGAAACAATTGAATTAACAGTCCTAAGAAATGGTAAGGTCTTAACATTCAACATCATAACTGTTGATCGAATGGACTATTTCGTTAAATCGCAATCTTTCTAATAAATCGAAAAAGGGTTTTTAAATCAACTCACAGCATTAATCCACGTAACAACAATAAATTTTGTTGAGCCAAAATATTTACACCTTTTCCTGAGTATTACATTTGCGACAGCTAGACACAAAATACTACCCAATTCTTCAGCGGGCATTCATTTTAAATTTCCGCAAAATAATTTGGTCAAGCTAACATTGAGTATAAAATTAACAAGGTGGTAGAAAATTGGGCAGCCGCTTATGAATTTTAAAATTCCAAATCAGCTGATACTAATGACAGACGAACACACTCGTAAAGTCCTTGGTTGCTATGGAAATAAAATTATAAAAACCCCAAATATTGACAATTTAGCACGTCAGGGAACGCTATTCGAGAGTGCTTACACAAACGTGCCTATTTGCGTACCCTCACGGGCTTCATTTGCAACCGGCGATTACGCACATCGTTCGCATCATTGGGATAACGCCACACCATATTTTGGCTCTCCACCCTCATGGGGAAGCAAATTACAAAAAGCTGGTATTACAGTGGGTTCAATCGGAAAACTGCACTATCGGAATTCAGATGATGATGTAGGACTGGATTTTCAAAAAATACCAATGCATGTAGTTGATGGAACTGGGGATGTTCTAGGCTGTGTTAGGGAGCCCCTACCAAAACGCTGGAAGGCTTTGTCAATGGCTGAGAAAATTGGCCCAGGGGAAACTGACTACAATGTTTATGACCGTCAAGTCGCGGCTGAAACAATAGAGTGGTTAGCCGAGAATGGTAAACAACGGAAACCTTGGGTACTTTTCGTATCTATGGTAGCGCCACACTTTCCGCTGATAGCACCACAAGAATTCTATGATCTATATGATAAACTTGGCTTAATGCCTACAAAACCTAGGGAGTTCCCCGAACATCCCTGGCATCACGCAATGCGAAATTGTCAAATCATGGATAACTTTACCCCAGAGCGAACCCGCGTTGCATTGGCATCCTATTACGGGCTTGTCACGTTTATCGATGATTTGATTGGCCAAATTTTAGAGGCTGTGGAACAAAACGGCCTCAGTGGCAACACACAAATTATCTACACTAGCGACCACGGTGACAATATCGGTGAACGTGACTTTTGGGGCAAATCAAATTTTTATGAAGAATCAGTTGGTGTGCCCTGTATTATAAAAGGCCCGGGAATTCCTATTGGTAAAATCTCTAGAACACCAGTCTCTTTGATTGATTTCTACCCTACCTTATTGAAGACTGCGGGCATCAAACCAGGAGCAAAGCCTGGTGCATCACTCGTAGACCTAGCCAACGTCAACGATGACTTTGATAGATTGGTTTTTTCTGAATATCACGCCATGGGATCTAAGACCGGCGCCTTCATGATACGGAAAGGGCCATGGAAACTCATCTATTATGTATCGATGAAACCACAGCTGTTCAATTTATCTGAAGACCCTGAAGAACTGCGTGATCTTGGTGTTGACCCAGAATTTAGGGATATCAGAAGTAAATTGGAAAGAGAGCTACGTTTAATATGCGATCCAGAATTAATTGACGCGAAGGCCAAGGCTGATCAAAAGGCAGTGGTTGCAAAAGGTGGATTTGGAGCCACACCGCCACCGGGTGTAAACGCCGAATTCAAGATCAAAAGGTAGAACTGAAGCCACTAATTCTATTACAAGTGGCGGAGGGACGGGGATTCGAACCCCGGAGGGGCGTTAACCCCAACACGCTTTCCAGGCGTGCGCCTTAAACCGCTCGGCCACCCCTCCCAATACCGATTTAACTAACAGGCTATACGCGTTGTGTAAACCAATGTCTGCTGCCAAAATTATAGATTCAGAAAACATAAATAGGCCTCAACTCATTTGAAACTATTCGCGTTTTGCGAGGCGAGACAACATTAAGCCTGGCTTATTGTCACTAAATCAAGGCTATCTTGATTTCATATGGACGCGTAATGATGCAATAACATTTTATTGTGGAAGCTTTTTAACCGGAAGTTAAAAAATTACCTGCCTATTTCAGGAGAGCCATCTCAAAGATCCAACGCTGAAGCAACAAACAAGGCGCGTAAAAAAATCTTCTTGAAACAGTCGTAACTTGGGAACATGATGAGCCGACCATGAGCTTCTTATTTCGCACATTAGCTTTACTTGCAGGTTCAGTTGCCGTCTATGCAATCTGGACGGATTTAAAAAATAGCTATAGCGCCAGCGCGCCTTTGGGGCGTCTGTGGTACCAACATAGCCCGACCAGCCTACAGGCAAGCGAGACCATAATAAGCCGTTACATCGATCCATGCAGCCTCATAACAGCTTTGGACTGTTCGCCCTTTTTGTGGCATCCCATTATTGCTACTGTTCTCAGCTGGCCGGCAGCATTAGTGATGGTCGGATTCTGCATGATTTTCTGGGCAATCGGAGGACTGCTTGGCGGTCATGCCTCTCCGCGCAAGACGAGCGCGCGAGGACTAAAGCGGAGTGGCGAAAAATAGCCCACCCACAAAAACCCTGCAAATCGCGGGGTTGCACGTGGAAATGAAAATTCGTCAGAAATCAAAAATTAGATCAGGGTCTAATTGTCGCCCATTTTCAAAGCTTCAAAAAAGGCGTTCTGTGGAATATCAACCTTACCGAACTGACGCATCTTCTTTTTGCCTTCTTTTTGTTTTTCAAGAAGCTTTTTCTTGCGGGAGATATCGCCGCCATAGCATTTCGCCGTTACATCTTTGCGTAATGCTGCAATGGTTTCACGTGCAATCACCTTACCGCCAATCGCCGCTTGCAGCGCAACTTTAAACATCTGCCGCGGCACCAGATCTTTTAGCCGAATGCAAATAGCTCGGCCTTTACTTTCGGCCTGATCACGATGCACGATCATCGACAGCGCATCCACTGGATCACCATTTACCAGGATCGACACTTTCACCAAATCGCCATCACGGTATGTGTCAATATTGTAATCAAAGCTGGCATAGCCGCGGGTGATTGACTTTAGGCGGTCGTAAAAGTCAAAGACAACTTCGTTTAACGGCAGACGTTAGGGTCATCTGATAAACCACCGATGGCGCGGTTGAAATAAGCTCGAGGTTGAATTCACGGCTCAATCTCTCGCGGATCACTTCCATATGGAGAAGGCCTAAAAAGCCACACCGAAAGCCAAACCCAAGTGCAGCTGAAGTTTCAGCTTCGAATGAAAATGAAGCATCATTCAGCGAAAGCTTTTCCAACGCATCACGCAGCCCGGTAAAATCATTAGTATCCACCGGAAACAAGCCGCAGAACACCACCGGAATAGACGGCGCAAAACCGGGCAGCGCTTTATCTGTTGGGCGGCGTTCCTCGGTAATCGTATCGCCAACTTTTGCATCAGCAACCCGCTTTACGCCAGCATTGATAAACCCGATCTCGCCGGGCCCCAGCTGGTCAAGTGCAACCGGCTTTGGCGCAAACACGCCAACCCGTTCGACAACATGCGTTGCCCCAGTTGCCATCATGCGAATTTTCATGCCTTTTTTCAGCACACCATGATGCACCCGAACAAGGGTCATAACGCCGAGATAGGCGTCATACCAGCTATCCACCAGCAGCGCTTGCAAGGGGGCGTCCTTATCACCAACTGGTGCCGGTAATTTTGTTACCAGCGCTTCCAGAATATCGGCAATACCCGCGCCAGTTTTGGCGGATGCTGGAATTGCGTCATCAGCGGGCAAACCTATGACCTCTTCGATCTGCATTTTTACCCGTTCAGGTTCTGCCGCCGGAAGGTCGATCTTATTGAGTACAGGAACAATCTCATGATTGGCATCAATTGCCTGATACACATTTGCGAGCGTTTGCGCCTCAACGCCCTGACTGGCATCAACAATCAGCAAAGAGCCTTCGCAAGCCGACAAAGACCGCGAAACCTCATAACCAAAATCCACATGACCCGGCGTATCCATCAAATTCAAAACGTAGGAATTGCCGTCTTTGGATTTGTAATCAAGCCGAACAGTTTGCGCCTTGATAGTGATACCGCGCTCACGCTCAATATCCATACTATCCAGCACCTGTTCCTTCATTTCACGGTCACTCAATCCACCGCAAACCTGAATTAACCGGTCTGCAATTGTTGATTTGCCGTGGTCAATATGCGCAATGATCGAAAAATTGCGGATTTTATCAATGTCGGTCATATTTTATTCGCGATCCGGAAAACTGGCTGAAATGACTGGTGTCCGCCACTTCTATACAACAATTTCAGCTGAAATACCGCATTTATTCATAGATCATATACTGGATTTTCGATCTTTTTCCTGTTTCCCCTTGCCGCTTGCGCGTATAATGCACTTTTGCGATTTTGTTAGGTCTTGTTGGATCTTGTTGCGCTAAGATAGATAAATTCAAATTTCCAGAAAAAGAGAAGCTGATGCCAAGCCTGCGTCATGAAAAATACCGTCCATTTATCGGCCCTGATCTAGGTGACCGTACATGGCCAAACCAAAAAATTGAAACCGCACCTATCTGGTGCTCGGTTGATTTGCGTGATGGTAATCAGGCGTTGATTGAGCCAATGGATAGCGCTCGCAAAATGGCTATGTTCAAAATGCTTGTGGCGATGGGGTTTAAGGAAATTGAGGTTGGGTTTCCAGCAGCATCAGATACCGATTTCAACTTTCTGCGCGAACTGATCGAGGGGGGCCATGTGCCTGCCGATGTAACCATTCAGGTTCTAACCCAAGCGCGCGAACATCTTATTGACCGCACGATCGAGTCGCTTCGCGGGGCGCCAAATGCCATCTTGCATCTCTATAATTCTACTAGCACATTGCAGCGTCGCGTCGTCTTTAAATCTGATCGTGATGGGGTAAAACAGATCGCTGTTGACGGCGCAAAAATGGTTGCCGACCGTATTTCCAGCTTTGGTGCGGGCAACCTTCGCCTGCAATATAGCCCTGAGAGCTTTACCGGAACCGAGCTTGACTATGCGCTGGACGTCTGTGAGGCGGTCATGGAGGTCTGGCAGCCAACAGCGGAAAACCCCACAATTATAAACTTGCCGGCAACGGTCGAGATGTCGACACCGAATATTTACGCCGACCAGATCGAATGGATGCACCGGCATTTTTCAAACCGGGACGCCGTTATTCTGTCACTGCATCCGCATAATGACCGTGGTTGTGCTGTCGCTGCAACCGAACTTGGGCTGATGGCAGGTGCTGACCGTGTTGAGGGCACATTGTTTGGCAATGGCGAGCGTACCGGCAATGTCGATTTGATTACGCTTGGGCTAAATATGTTTACC
>RGCC01000260.1 GCA_009919335.1 Alphaproteobacteria bacterium | reverse complement strand
AAATCACTGGCAAATTTATCGCTTTGCGCGTTCTTGACAGAGGCAGAGACCTTGACCAATCCATCTCCGATCAATTCCGAATTTGCAGAGACATATTGCACAGCTTCATAAGACGCAGGCGTTGCAACACGGGTTTGATCGCAGGCCGACACAACACCCGCCATCGCCAAAATCAAAGCATATGACATCGCCAATTGCCGCATTATTCCGCTGCCACCTGTTCAGTGTTTTGTGCTTTTGCAAGTGATGACAGCTCCGCCATCAGGGATGATGCGCGCGCGATCGGATTGCTGAGATAAAAATCACGCAGGGCAGTGACAAAATCACCCTCTCCCATGTTTGACGGTGCCAGCGGCGTCCATTCGTTTTCTGCGACCTCATCAATCGCCGCCAAATGCGGATGGGCTTCGATCAAAGAACTGCGCAGCTGTGCGAGACTGTCATAAGGCAAAACAGTGCCGACTTCCCCAGAAAGCGCGCGCAAGATCGCCCAGTTTTCCTTGGCCTCACCCGGGGCAAAACCGGCGCGCATTGCCAATTGCGGGCGCCCTTCCGTATTGACGAAGAGCGCATTTTCCTCAGTATAGGCCGCCGCGGGTAGGATGACATCCGCGCGGTGCGCACCACGATCCCCATGGCTTCCCTGATAAATCACAAATGCGCCTGCGGCGATATCGATTTCATCCGCGCCAAGGTTGAATACCACATCGGCTCCGTCCAGAGCCGCTTCAATGCCACCTTCAGCTGTCGCACCGATATCCAACGCGCCAACACGTCCCGCGGCTCGGCCAGCTTCATAGCTTGGGATAGAACCGCTGCCCCGTCCGCCCCGATCAATGCCCCCTGTCCGACGATTACAATGGACGGTGCCTCCAGAACGGCGCCGTAGTTTTTGCCGCTCAATCCCGCCAGCGCCGCTCGATCTGTGCCCACATGCGCATATTCATATGTCAGATCGGCAGCCTCTCCGACCAGCCCGATCTGCGCCCCATTGAGCCACGCCTTGCGAATGCGGGCATT
>RGCC01000259.1 GCA_009919335.1 Alphaproteobacteria bacterium | reverse complement strand
GCCGCCGCGGCATCATACTGGCCGCGATGATCGCAATTAAAGCCATGTCCGGCGTCATAGAAATAGGTTTCACTATTCGGCTGGGCAGCGGCAAAGGCACGCGCGCCCGCTTCGGGAATAGACGCATCAAGCAGGCCGAAATGCGCCATTACCGGACAGCTCGCCTCAAGCCCCGCCAATGCCGGCAACTCGCCACCGTAATAGCTGATCGCCGCAGCAAGGCCGCTGGCACGATCACACGCCATTCGCCACGCCAGCGATCCGCCCCAGCAAAACCCAACCGCCCCCACCATGCCAGCAGACGCCACAAGATCAATCGCGGCCTTGACATCATCTTGGCTATTTGCATCGCCGGTCGAACAGCGCTGGCGCAATCGCAAGATAGCCCGCCGCGGCAAACCGGTCAGTGACCTCGCGGATATGCGGGTTCACCCCGAAAATTTCCTGAATAACCACCACCGCGCCTTTTGGCGTTCCGGCAGGGGTGGCAAGATACGCATCCAGTTGATGCCCGTCTGATGCGGTTAAAATCACATTATCACCCATACTAACCTCTTTCCTGAACCAGACGCCCACTTACAGACCGCCAAGACACCGCATGATCGCGATGACAACTGGCCATAGTTTGACCCAGCACCGCGGCAAAGACAATAATATTGGGCGATAATATTGGACGATGATATTGGGCATTAAAACCCGCCTTCGACAGATTTATCACCGCTTAGGGCTTGAAGCCGGTTTCCTCGCATGAAATAGTGATAAGGCCCGAAAGCAAAGCAAGACCATGATCCCAGCAAGGCTATTTTGTGCGGATATTTTGTAAGACCATTCTATAAGGCTATTATGTGCGGCCATTCTGTAAGGCCATTCTGGCGGCACAGCGATAACAGCCCCTCCTAAACCCTTGTCAGCCCATGATGCCCAGCCCATTATATCCAGCCGATAACATCTCAGCCGAGGAGAGTTTCATGCAAAAAAGACAATTAGGCAAAACCGGCCCGCATCTATCCGCCATTGGCA
>RGCC01000258.1 GCA_009919335.1 Alphaproteobacteria bacterium | reverse complement strand
CATGGTCATCGCCGTGTTCGTCATCATGCTCGTCTTCATGATCTTCCTCGTGATCGTCTTCATGATGCATTTCGGCAACGAAACCATCGCGTTCAACATGATCAAAACGCACACCCAAATCCAACGTGGCGAAGCCAAGGTCATCCGAGCTAAAAAAGCCGAGCGTTGTCTCAGTCGAATCGACCGGGGCCATAAAGGCCTCTTCACCGATGATCGAAATTTCTTCTTCGGCATAGTTCAGCACTACTCTGCGGATCCGCTCACCCGCACTCAAATCCAGTGAAACAGAAACCTCTGTTGCCTCATTGCTGACCGCTAAACGCAATAATCTCTGATTCGGTTTTCGAGAAAATCCGCTCACCGCCGTGCTCATCATGATGCGCTTCCTCGTCGTGATGTTCATCGTCATCATGGCCCTCATCGTGATCGCCCTCGGCATGCTCATCCCCATCCTCATCGCCATGGTCGTCATGTGCCGCCTCGGAATGGAAAGGAATGCCGTACGTACTGCTCAGGTCGCTGTAGGAGATGCCTACATACCCCCAGTCACCGACGGTAGAGAGCCCCACCCGATGGGATGTTGTCGACACATCGGAGTTTGCGAGGGTATCCATCTCACCGTGGCCCTCCTCATGCTCCTCGTCATGATCATCCCCGTGGTCGTCGTCGTGATCCGCCTCATGATCCTCGTCATGATGGGCACCATGCATGTCCAATATGGCGCCGCCGGGGATTTCGTAATCCTCCATCTCGGCGTCCTGATAGCTATAGGTCAAGTTCAAATCGCCAACGTGGCCTCGCAACGAGAGGTCAACCGCCTCGCCGTCGTTGACCGACTGAGCCTCGGCCCCAAGGGAACCAGTGAAAACATCAAGGTCAGTCTTGGGAATAGTGTTATCCACCACATTGACAATGCCACCGATGGAGCCGTTTGAATACATCAACGCTGACGGGCCACGCACGATTTCGATCTGTTGCACATCATTGAGGCTGACATCTACGGCATGGTCAGGCCCCAGA
>RGCC01000257.1 GCA_009919335.1 Alphaproteobacteria bacterium | reverse complement strand
TCACCGCTGTCATTAATCAGTTTAAATGACCATTGCACTTGTCGACTGTGAGAGCTTTTATGCTTCTTGTGAGACGGTATTTAGGCCTGACCTTAAGGGCAAGCCGGTTGTTGTTCTATCTAATAATGATGGCTGCGTGATTGCAAGGAGCATCGAAGCCAAGCAACTTGGTGTGGCTATGGGCATTCCTTGGTTCAAGATTAGAGAAGACTATTTGAAAAAAGGAGGCATTGTTTTTTCCTCGAACTATGCTTTTTATGGTGATATGTCGAGCAGAGTGATGAGCATCCTCAGATCGCTTTGTCCGAAAATGGAATGCTACAGCATCGATGAGGCTTTTTTAGATATGACCGACCTCGCCTCTCATTACGATCTTTATGAGTTTGGTTGCTACATAAGAAGTGTGACAAAACAATGGGTGGGCATACCGGTAAGGATAGCCATCGGCCCTACCAAGACACTTGCTAAGGTTGCGGCCTATCAAATCAAAAGGCAGGGCATACAGTCAAAGGTCATGATTATTGATAGCCATAACAGGATCGATATGCTTAGGTCGACGCCTATTAGAGAGATCTGGGGCATAGGAAGCCGCATGAGCCATCATCTGCATGGCATGGGCATTGATAATGCTTATGCATTAGCGAACAGCAATATTGCAACCATGCGAAAGCGTTTTAGCGTTGTCATTGAGCGCATGATTCGGGAGCTTAATGGCGAGTCGTGTATTGGGCTTGAGGAGTCGCTCTCACCCAGAAAGCAAATTATTGTCAGCAGGAGCCTTAGATCACCGATTACAAGAGTCGAGGAGGCAAGAATGCCGCTGAGTAATTTTGTCGCGCGTGCCGCTGAAAAGCTTAGATCCGAATATCAGCACTGCCAGCGCATGAGTATCTTTATCAGGACCAATCGTTTTTCGAATCACAGACAGGCATGCATTACCGATCAGCAGACCTTTCCTGTTCCAACGAATGACTCAAGGCTCATGCTAAGAACAGCCAATGGCATGCTCAATAAAATATT
>RGCC01000256.1 GCA_009919335.1 Alphaproteobacteria bacterium | reverse complement strand
GCTTATCGGGCTTATCGAACAATCGAGCGTCGCCGCTGCCGTCAGGTAATGGTCGGGTCAGTTCCGGTTGGCGGTGGTGCGCCGATTTCGGTTCAGACGATGACCAACAGCCTGACCAGTGACGTAGCGGCCACCTTGGCGCAAATCAATGCGGCGGCGGCGGCTGGGGCTGATATTGTGCGGGTGTCTTGTCCTGATGAGGATAGTACCGCCGCGCTAAAGACCATCTGTGCGCAAAGCCCAGTTCCCATCGTTGCAGATATCCATTTTCATTATCGCCGCGCCATTGAGGCGGCCGAGGCGGGTGCAGCCTGCCTGCGGATTAATCCGGGCAATATCGGCAGTGCAGCGCGGGTCCGCGAAGTTGTACAGGCAGCTCGTGATCATGGTTGCTCGATGCGGATTGGGGTAAATGCGGGTTCGCTGGAAAAGCATCTTTTGGAAAAATATGCCGAGCCCTGCCCCGAAGCGCTTGTTGAATCGGCGCTCGAACATGCCAAGATTTTGCAGGATAATGATTTCCATGAATTTAAAATCTCGGTCAAAGCGTCAGACGTGTTTCTGGCTGTGGCCGCCTATCAACAGCTTGCCGATGCCATTGATTGCCCGCTACATATTGGCATAACCGAGGCTGGTGGGCTGCGGGCGGGAACGATCAAATCAGCAATTGGTCTTGGTAATCTGCTATGGGCAGGAATTGGGGATACAATCAGGGTATCGCTGTCGGCTGATCCAACTGAAGAGGTCAAAGTCGGTTATGAAATCCTGAAATCGCTTGGCCTGCGTCGTCGCGGGGTAACGGTGATTTCCTGTCCGTCTTGCGCGCGCCAGCAATTTGACGTCATCAAAACTGTGCAGGTGATCGAAGATCGGCTCGAGCATATTGATATGCCGATTACCGTGTCGATCATTGGCTGTGTGGTTAACGGGCCAGGTGAGGCGCGGGAAACCGATATCGGTTTGACCGGTGGCGGCAAGGGAACGCATCAGATTTACCTGTCAGGCATGGCCGACCACCGCCTGTCAAATGGTGATATTGTCGAGCATGT
>RGCC01000255.1 GCA_009919335.1 Alphaproteobacteria bacterium | reverse complement strand
GTGGGTTTTTTGCCATCTGGGTGCCATCGCCGATTGATCTAGACGCCAAAACGACGCAAATGAATTTACCGGTCTATGACCTGCCGTTACCGCCGGAAATTACCGTTGATGAGGCGTTGCCAGTGGCGGTTGCACAAGCGGCAATTTTGCACCGGATGGAACAGGCTGGCTATTTGAAAATTTGTACCAGCACGGCAATGCTAGAGGCGTCGATTGCCAATGGCGAGATTGCCGCGATCATGCATATTGAAGGCGCCGAGCCGATTGATCGCGATTTTTATAATCTTGATATGTTTCGGCGGGCTGGCCTAAGGTCGATTGGCCCGGTCTGGAGTCGGCCAAACCGTTTTGGTCATGGTGTGCCGTTCCGCTATCCCAGCACTGGTGATATCGGCGCTGGCCTTACCGAAGATGGTAAAAGGCTGGTCACCTATTGCGACGAAAATGGCATTCTGATTGATCTGTCACATTTGAATGAGGCTGGATTTTGGGATGTGGCGAAAATCTCTGGCAAACCATTGGTGGCCAACCCATTCCAATGCCTATGCTATTAGCCCGCACGCGCGTAACCTAACCGACCGCCAGCTTGCCGCGATTGCTGAAAGTGACGGGATGGTGGGGCTGAATTTTGCTGTCGCTTTTTTGCGCCCTGATGGGCGTATGCAGGCCAATACCGGCTTTGATATCATGCTGCGCCACCTCGACCATCTGATTGAACATCTTGGTGAAGACCGGGTTGGGCTTGGGTCAGATTTTGATGGCACTACCGTCCCACAGGTCATCGGTGATGCCGCCGGTTTACCAGCGTTGCGCCGCGCCATGATAGCCCATGGTTATGATGCCAAATTGATGACCAAATTATGCCATGCCAACTGGGTGAATGTGCTCGGCCGGATTTGGCATGATTAGGGATTATGCGCGCTGATTGAACCGTTTGCCAACAAGCGCGGCAGCGATATTAATTTTCTGAATATCAATTGATCCGCCAGCAATACCCCATCCCCACGCATCACGCATTTTTTGTTCCATCGGATAGGATTTGGAATAGCC
>RGCC01000254.1 GCA_009919335.1 Alphaproteobacteria bacterium | reverse complement strand
ATTTCTTGGCAGAGGGCTTGATGGAAGCTTGGTTGAACTCGCAATAAGGGTTTCTTTGCCTTTCCAAAACTTGCGGTCGGGCACGCGGACTATGCGGTTTTCATTGATTGAAAAAGTGCCAACTATTTTGCAGGCAGATAATGCTGTTGTTGTGATGCAGATACCTACCACTAGTCCAAAGCCGCAAGTGATTGTGCCAAAGGATGCTGTACTGCCAGTAAGTGGGGGCCATATGGTATATCTAGCAGACGAAAATCGAGCCAAACGTCAGATTATCCAAATTGGTGCCGCTGTAAAGGACGGGTTCATAGTGCTGGGTGGTTTGACGGCCGGGCAAAAGGTTGTGGTGCGAGGTAATGAGCAACTTTCAGATGGGAAAGAGATTCAAATTAGTGGCGGTAAGCGCAAAGCCAAAGCTGAGGCTGATAACAGCACTGAGAATGCCAGTAAGGAAAGTCAGCAGAAAACAAAACAGGAAAAGGGTTCAAACTAATGGGCAGTATTATAAAGCTGGCTATTGAACGTCCGATCGCCGTAATGGCGCTAATATTTATGTGTGTTATTTTCGGTGGCTTGGCCTTGCAGACCATTCCCATTCAAATGAGTCCGGATATTGAAAAACCAGTTTTGGACGTGCGCGTGTCCTGGCCTGGTGCGGCACCTGAAGACGTTGATCGAGAGATCGTTGGTCGCCTTGAGGCTGAACTTGCATCTTTAAACGGTGTCGAGGAGATTGCGTCTCGATCAACAAGGGGTAGCGCCAGAGTAACTCTGACTTATTCTGTCGGTCAGGATATGGATAAGGCCCTGGTACTTTTACTTAGTAAGCTGTCCGCGGTTAGTGGGCTCCCTGATGAAGCTGATACACCCTTGGTAAAAACATCAAATTCTGATGATAGCCCGATTGCCCGTTTAGCCCTTGTGGCAAAAGATGGTTCAAAGGTTAATCTTGAGGAGCTAGGCCGATACCTTGACACAAATATTGTCGAGCCTTTGGCAAGGGTTGATGGTATTGCCGAGGTTGATTATCGAGGTGGCGGTAAACGGGAA
>RGCC01000253.1 GCA_009919335.1 Alphaproteobacteria bacterium | reverse complement strand
ACCAGACATTGCGGCATTTGATGCTTTGGTTGCAACGCTAGCAACGGTGAAGAAATCGGCAACAAAAGCGAGGCTTGCCATAACCGCAGCTTCGATTGACTCGCACGCGCGGCAGGTTGTTTGATACACAGTTGTGACTGACATTTTAATCTCCGGACAGGTCTTTGATGCGCACATGACAGTACCGCGAAAAGGACACGCCTTTTCACGAACATCATTGCTCCCAAAAACCAGTTATTGTTGAATGTTTGTGATTTGAGTCTGGCTGGTACCAGCTCGGTGGGAAATAGTTAGGCCTGAAACTGACAAATGTGAAGAGCCAATCACTGCGATGTTTTGGCGCACCCTTGCCGGCCGGATCAAAACACTGGCCCCAAATATACCCGCGCTAATATGATTCTAGGGATTGATGGTCAGCCATGTTATAACGGCATCTGTTTCTGCTGATAATTTGCGGCGGCATGTCTTGGCTTGGGTCACATTGAGGGTAGCGCCAATGATTGGCAAACTGATTATCTTCGCCATTCTGATCCAGCTTGAAAAAAACCGAAAAAAAGGCTGGCTTGGTGATGATATTCGTATCAGCAAAATCCACATGATAATCACCTTTCTGGCGACGCTCTATCTGATCTGGGCACTCATCACACTTTACCGCTAGGGTGATTGCCATTATGCACCAACAGTCGAGATTAAGATCAGGGTCATGACGATAACAACGCTTTGGTTATTTGCCGTAACGGTTTATCAGCGTGATGGGGTTGCGGCGGCGTGTCTTGGCTTGCAAGAAGACGCCGATGTTGATGTGCCGTTGATGCTGTGCGTCGCCTATGCCTGTTTGCAGAATAAACGCATCGGGAATGATGAGTTACTTGACCTTCAAGCGCTGGTCCGCCCGTGGCAGACCGAAATTGTGCAATCGCTTCGCCGCATACGCAGCCGCCTGAAAACCGGCCCGCACCCTGCCCCAAACGAAATCACTGATGAGCTGCGCAACAAGGTAAAGGCCGCCGAGCTTGCCGCCGAAAAAATTCAGCTTGAAATGATGCAGAT
>RGCC01000252.1 GCA_009919335.1 Alphaproteobacteria bacterium | reverse complement strand
CGGCAAGCAGTACTTCGTGCCGCAGTCCTGGTACCCGTGGGGTCTGCACTTCCGCAAGTCGATGCTCGCCGAGCTCGGCATCGACCCCGATGGCATCTACGACTGGGATGACTTCATGGGGATGCTCGACGGCATGAAGTCGAAGGGCCTCGTCGGATTCGCCGCCGGTGACAAGGGCGGCTGGGAGGCCATGGGCACGTTCGACATCCTGAACGCCCGCATCAACGGCTACCAGTACCACGTCGACCTCATGGCCGGCCGTGAGCAGTGGACCGACGCCCGCACCCGCGAGGTGTTCACCTACTGGGAGCAGCTGGTCCCGTACATGAACGACAACGTCCTCGACCTCGAGTGGGACGGCGCCATGCAGCTCCTGCTGCAGCGCAAGGCCGGCGCCATGCTCATGGGCTCCTGGTTCGGCGGCAACTTCCTCGAGCAGTCCCAGGAGGACTACGACGACCTGTGGATCATCCCGTTCCCGGAGATCAACCCGGAGCACGCCCGCGACACGATCGACGCTCCGATCGACGGCTTCTGCGTGGCGGCCAACGGCGAGAACACCGACGGCGGCAAGGACCTCATCAAGTTCGCCGGTTCCAAGGAGGGCATGCAGGCCATGCTCGACACCGGTGTCCCGATGACCTCGGCCAACAAGAACCAGGACACGTCGTCGTACGACTCCTTCCAGAAGCAGCAGCTCGCTGTCATGGACGAGGCGAAGTACATCACGCAGTTCCTCGACCGCGACACCCGGCCCGACTTCGCCGGCCCGGTCGTCGGCCCTGCCTTCCAGCAGTGGTTCCGCGATCCGTCCTCCATCGACGGCATCCTGGAGAGCCTGCAGGAGCAGTGGGACGCCCTCCCGCCGCTCTGACGCAAACCAACGCTGACAACTGAACATGTCCGTGACGACAGCAGGGGAGCCGCGCTCCCGCCGTCGCCGACGCCTGTCTTCACGTGGGGACCGAGCCACCCTCGGTCTGTTCGTCGGACTCCCGACGTTCTTCCACGTGTTGCTGGTGTGGCTGCCGGCGATCGCGACGATCCTGC
>RGCC01000251.1 GCA_009919335.1 Alphaproteobacteria bacterium | reverse complement strand
GGCGCGCAGTTCGTCAAGGTAACGCGGCACATCATCGCGCGAAAATGGGACGCCGGTTTTACGTTCAATCAATTCCATACCGGCAAATTCAAGCCGAAGTTTACGGATAAAATAACGCTGACGGGGCTTCTGCCGCGTTAGGGTCTTTCGCGCATTTTCTGACGCGTTGAAATTGGTATCGCCGCCGTCGTCGCGTCCCGAATCATTGGCAGCATCATTGGCCGCATCACTTTGGCTATCATTGGCAGCATCATTGGCCGCATCACTTTGGCTATCACTGGCCGCATCACGGCTACGCGCCGAAGCGCTGTCATCATCAGCACTCACCGACGCCGATGATGCGTCACTGCTAAAACCCGGATATTGGGCTGTCGCCGGCGACAAACCGAGCGCAAAAATCACGCAACTCATCCCAATTAAGCAACGCCATTGGCAACGCCGCAGCCAGCACTGGCAAAAACCAGGATCAGCTTGACTGTTTCTTTTGGGCGCGCGCATCTGTCGGTTATCCTTTACGCCAGCGTTAAATGCGGCTGGCCTGAACATTGTCTGGCTAAGCAGGCTTAACGTCAGAACCAGTCCCATGTTTAGGACAAACCTGTGGCCGTTGGCGATAAATCACGCCTCGCATCAAAGAACTGGCAACGAAAACCATGTCAGAAAAGGCATCTGGCGACAAACAAAAACCCCCCTCAACCGCTTCGGGCTGAGAGGGGCTTTACTGTATGCACTACAGCTTTATCTGGCAGGAGTGGAGGGGCTCGAACCCCCAGCCCCCGGTTTTGGAGACCGGTGCTCTACCAATTGAGCTACACTCCTAAATGATCAGTGCCTGATAATAAGACACATAAATCACCGTTCGTCGATAGGCGGCCTTACTTAATGACCGTAGCAACGACGCCGGCACCAACGGTGCGGCCACCTTCACGGATCGCAAAGCGCAGACCTTCATCCATCGCAATTGGTGCGATCAATGTCACGGTCATTGCAATGTTATCGCCAGGCATAACCATCTCGGTGCCTTCCGGCAATACCACTGATCCGGTTACGTCTGTTGTCCGGAAATAGAACTGTGG
>RGCC01000026.1 GCA_009919335.1 Alphaproteobacteria bacterium | reverse complement strand
ATTACCGTGACGTCATTCTGTTCCTCGGAAAGGTGCCTTGCGATGGCGCTACCGACAAGTCCGGCGCCGCAGATGACAATTTTCATGTCTTGTTACCCTCTTCTTGAAGATCCGTTCCGATCTCAAGCGATTTCATTTTGCGATGTAAGGCAGATCGTTCCATACCGATAAAAGCCGCCATCCGTGAAATATTACCATTAAACCTATGCAATTGCGTTTCCAAATATTCGCGCTCAAACTCTTCTCGCGCGCCGCGCAAGGGCAAGGCCAACAGCTTTTCCATATCAGAATTGGCACCTTGACGCGATATATTCTGGATTTCAGCAGGCAGCAAATCAAGACCAACTGGTTTGCTGCGATCGTCTGGTGCCATGATCAATAAAGTCTCAATCACATTGTGCATCTGCCGCACATTGCCCGGCCAGTCATAGCCCTGCATGGCGGCAAAGATCTCATCACTAAGCCGGATTGCTTTGACCCCGATCATTTTGGCGATACGGTTGGTAAAATATTTCGCCAGCAGCGGAATATCCTCGCGCCGATCAGCCAATGACGGCATTGATAACGGCACCACCCCAAGCCGGTAGTATAAATCCTCACGAAGCCGGCCTTCGCTGATCTCAACCGGCAAATCGCGACTTGACGCTGAAATGACCCGCACATCGACGACGACCTCGCTGTTGCCGCCAACGCGCCGAAACCGCTGTTCATTCACTGCCCGGACGATTTTGCCCTGTGTTTCCAGCGGCAAATCACAAATTTCATCAAAATACAGCGTGCCGCGATGCGCCTGTTCGAACAGGCCGACGACCCGGCGATGGCTTTGCAGGCTCTCAGCCCCAAACAATTCGGCATCAACCCGCTCGCTTGATAGCCGCGCGCAATTCGCAACAACAAAACGTTCGTTGGCGCGGTCTGACTGGCTATGGATCACACGCGCGGCCAATTCTTTCCCACTGCCGCTTGGCCCATTGATCAAAACACGGCTGGCAGTGGGGGCAATCTTTTCAATTGATTGACGAATGCCACGCATCAGCGTTGAGTTACCTATTAATTCAGGGTTTTCACCAGCATTTACCCGGGCCCGCAACTCGGTATTTTCACGCGCCAGCCGCGCATTATCAAGCGCGCGCTCGACCGTCATCAACAACCGCGCTTCCTTGAACGGTTTTTCGATAAAATCATAGGCGCCAAGCCTTATGGCCTGCACTGCAGTTTCAATTGTACCATGACCAGAAATCATCAGAACCGGCAGGCTGGGATAGATTGATTTCACCCATTCCAGTAATTCGATACCGTCCATAGAGGACTCGCGCATCCAGATATCCAAAATCGCTAGTTTCGGCGGCTGCGCCGACAAAGCTGTGCGCGCCTCATCAGCATTTGCCGCCTGAATGGTATGATACCCCTCGTCCTCAAGCATCATGCAAAGAAGCGAGCGAATATCCTTTTCATCATCAACAATCAGAATATCATCAGCCATCTATCTGACCTTTTTCTGTATGCGTCACTGCATGAATCGGAAATTTCAAACAAACCAATGCACCGCCATTATCAGCATTGCCAAGATGCATTGTCCCGCTATGGTCTTCCATAATCTTGCTCACAATCGCAAGCCCCAGCCCTGTGCCCTTTTGCCGTGTTGTAACATAGGGTTCTATCAGCTTTTCAAAATCCATTTCGGGAAATCCCGGGCCATTATCGGTTACTATAATGGCGATCATATCATCTTCACTTTGCAGCTTAATACGAATAGTTGGGGTGGCCGTGCGATGCTCGTCCAAACTGTCTTTCGCGTTCTGTAGCAAGTTGGTGAGCGCTTGGCGCACCAACCCCGCATCGCAGATCGTCGCATAGTCATTGTTTGCATCATCAATTTCGACATCAAGCGACAGGTCCCTACCGGCAAAAAGCGAAATTTGCCCATTTACAATACCGAGCAACGAATGGCGATCCATCTCGGGCTGGGGCATCCGCGCAAAGGCCGAAAACTCATCAACCATGCGGCCGATATCATCGACCTGGCGGGTGATAATCTGCACATATTCCTCAAATTGGTCAGCCGCCTTTTTATCATCGGGACGGTATTTTATCTGACCATGCCGCCTTGCGCTGTGCGCTTAAAAGGCCAGTAACATCGTCAAACGTAACGACATAGCCAATGACTCGCCCTTCGATCACCTCGCTGACGATCCGTGCACGCAGGATCAGCTGGCTGTTCTGGCGTTGCAATATAATCTGCTCTTCACCAAAACGCCGCCTTTTCTGATTGATAATTCCCAGCAATCCTTTGAATTCAGGAATGACGTCGACCAGCTTTTTCCCGATCAGCTCGGTGTCACTCTTGGTCAAAAGGCTTCGCGCCGTTGCATTTGGCAGCGTTACCTTGCCATCACGATCAAGACCGATGACCCCCGACGATACACCGCCAAGCACGGCCTCGGTAAATTCACGGCGTTGATCAATCTGGGTGTTTGCTTGCACCAGCTGCTCGCGGCTGCGCGCTAGCTCGTCCAGCATCCGGTTAAATGCCGAGCCAAGCCGTGAAATCTCTTCGAGTTGCAAATCATCCGGTACACGTTGCGACAGGTTCCCCCCGCGCACCTGCTCGGCGACATGAATGACCGAGCCGAGCGGCCCGACAATCGCCGTTGCCAGATTTAGACCAATCCACAATGACGCAATCAGGATCAACAGCAGAATAATGCCAAAAAGCACAGCAAAGCTAATTTGGAGGTCAAGCTGCTGGAATCCGAGCTGTTGATAATCTGATGCGGCAAGCCGGGTTTGATCCATGGCCAGCAGAACTTTTGAGTCAATAAACCGGCCAACCAGCAAATAGGCATCGACATAGCTGTTCAACTTTACCACAGCGCGCAATTTATTGGTTTCGTCAGCGCGCAAGATCACCACCTCGCCTTTCCGCGCTTGTTCAACCCAGCTGGATTCGAGATTGGCAAAGGTAATCGCAAACGCAAATTGTGATTTCGCAAGAACCTGTCCCGTCCCATCAAAGATGATCGCGTCGGCCATGTTCCGAAGCGCGGCCTGATCACTAAGATACCGGCCCATCAAATTGCCCTTACCAACGAGGCGATAGGCCTCGCGGTTAATATCATTCGCCATCGTCAGCACTTCGCCCGAGATCGAGCGCGCATGTTCATCGAAATAGGATTCGGCAACCCGCACTGACTCATTAACTGCGGTCGAAATGCGCTCGGCAAACCAGCCACGCAATGAGTAATCAACAATAAATAACGCAAACAGCGTGACAATTACCGCTGGAAACGTCGTCACACCGCCAAACAGAACCGCCATGCGCCAATGCAGCTGATGCCCCGCAAGCCGTTGGCGCCGCTCTGACCAAAGCCGCCAGATTTGTCGCCCCACAAGCGTACCAAGCACCAACAGCGCCAGCGCATCAATCACAACCAGCCAAATAAGCGTATCCGTATCATTCGACAGGTAATCAACCCGGGTCAGGGCATAGGCGGTCACCGCCCCCATACCAAGCGTGAACAGGATCGAGATATAAGCCAGCCGATCTTCGCTGAACCACCCTTTTTCACCCAATTTTGATGCCCTTTGATTGTTTGATTTCAACATTTTAGCGACCTGCCTTAATGTTCAAATCTTTGATCTTTTTTCGCAAGGTATTGCGGTTCAGCCCCAAAATATCGGCCGCCCGAACCTGATTACCACGGGTTACCTCTAATGTTGCCAGAATCAGCGGATGCTCAACCTCGCGCAGGATCCGCCCATAGAGGCCGGGCGCAGGCATGCCGCCTTTTAGCGCTTCGAAATAACGCTTTATGTGGGTCTCAACCGATTCTGACAGGCTTTCGCTATCATCGTTCATTTCAGCCTGACTTACCGGAAATTCACGTTCAACCGCGCTTGCATCAATGCTGCTATCGGCGTGCAGCACCAGCATTCGTCTGACCAGATTTTCCAGTTCGCGCACATTGCCCGGCCAATGCCATGATTTCAACGCACGCAATGCCTCTGGCGTAAAGGTTTTGGACCGCAGCCCTTCCTTTACTGCTTGTACCTGAAAATGATTGACCAGCGGGCCAATATCCTCGATCCGTTCCCGCAATGGCGGCAGACGCAACGGCACCACATTCAACCGGTAAAATAGATCCTCGCGAAACAGCCCCTGATGCATCAAATGATGCAAATTCTGGTTTGTCGCCGCGATAATCCGGATGTTGGTTTTGATCGGACGCTGGGCACCAACCGGCAGATATTCACCATCCTGCAAAACCCGTAATAGCCGGGTTTGGGCTTCGGGCGGCATATCGCCAACCTCGTCAAGAAACAGCGTGCCACCCTCGGCTTGGGCAAACCGGCCTTGATGATGCTTTGTCGGCGTGCCAAGGCTGTCTTCACCGCGCCCAAACAAATCCACCTCAACCAGATCACGCGGGATTGCCGCAAGGTTAATTGCCACAAACGGCCCTGCGCGCCGACTGCCAAGATCATGCAAAGCGCGCGCAACCAGTTCCTTACCGGTTCCGCTTTCACCGGTCACAAGCACAGTCAGATCAGTACTTACAACCCGCGCCATTGCCTTAAAAATATCCTGCATTGGGCGCGACCGACCGATTAACGGGCCGCCTTCCTCAATCGAATTTGTCTTGACCGCCGTCCGGCTTGGCGCGCCAATCGCCTCAACCGCACGCTGGGTAACTTCAATAAGATTGCGCAATTCGAACGGCTTGGGCAGATATTCAAACACGCCAACCTGCTGCGCCTTAACCGCGGTTAGCAATGTCGACCGCGCACTCATCACAATCACTGGCAAGTCCGGCCGACGATCCTGAATACGGGGCAGTAAATCCAGCGCATCACCATCGGGCAGTGCCACATCAGTGATCAACACATCACCTTTGCCGGACTCGATTAGCTTCCACAAGCCGGCAGCTGTCCCGCTTGACTGCACCGCATAGCCCTGCCGCGCCAGCGCCTGCTGCACAACGAGCCTGACCGATTTATCATCTTCGGCGACCAGAACTATGGGCGGTTTTTCATTCATTTTGCCGCCTCTTTCTGTTTTGCTGCCGCTTTATGGGATTTTGACTTTGCCGCTGTTTGACCTTCCTCTGCCACTGGAAAATTCATCCGAAACACAGTCCCGCCGGGGGTCGTGTCAACCTCGATCATGCCGCCATGATCGGCAACCACACTCGCCACCATCGTCAGCCCAAGCCCACTGCCACCACTGCGACCCGAAACAAATGGATCAAAAATATGATTACGGATGTCTTCTGGAATGCCCGGCCCATTGTCAATAATATCAACCTGAACTGGCACGTGCGACCCGCCATCACTGGCCGCCAATGACAGACGGCGACCGCGGGAATAGGATGTCTTTATGATTAATTCTGCATTTTTATCAGTTGCTTCTGATGCGTTTTTAATAATATTTATAAACGATTGGATCAGCAAATCTCGATGACCATTCACCAATGGCAATGACGGATCATACTGCCGGCGGATGACCAGATGCGCACCATAAGACGCCGCCGCCAGTCCAAGACAATGATCGAGGATTTCATGGATATTTACCGGGCTTAAAACCAGCCGCGCCCCGCCGGCAAACCCTTCCATCCGGTCAAGCAGCGCCGCCACACGGTCACTTTCCTCGACAATCATTCTGCTTAGCGCGCGATCTTCCTCGCCAAGGCTAGATTCCAAAAGCTGAGCCGCACCTTTAATGCCGGCAAGCGGGTTTTTCACCTCATGCGCCAGTAAGGCCGCCATTGCGGAAATTGACCGTGCAGCACCGCGAAATAGCGATTGCCCCCGCAATCGTTCGGCAAGCGCGCGTTCTTGTATCGACACCAACAGCCGTGGCGGCATTTCGCCAAATGGGGTGATTTGCACATTCACTAGCTTTAGCCCAAGTTTTGGCCCCGCAAGTTCCAGCCCCTGATCACCAACCGACACATGCTGATCACGCGCCCGCTGCAACATTGAAAACAGGCTGGCATCGGTTGGGATAAATCCCTCAAGCGCCTGCCCAGCAAGGATCATCTGACTGGACTGAAAAAACATCTCGGCAGCCTGATTGAGGTACAGAAAACGGTTTTGGGCATCCAGAACAAAAATCGGATTGGGCAAGCTTGCAAGAATTTGTGCCGCGTTGATGCCTGACATCTGCTCGGTATCGTGATCATAGCCCTGATCAGCATTATCGCCAAAACGCTGCATCCCAGCGCCGCCATGCTTGTCAGCCTCGGCCATCCCTGTTGATTTTGGCGGCACACGCATCACGCTGCCACGTCGCTTGGGTCAAGTGTTGCAAAAAACTGATCAACCGCGGCAAATACCTGTGCCGCATCAGTGCTATTATTGGCGATGTCACGCAATTCGGCGGCACCGGGCAAGCCATGTGCATACCAGGCAATATGTTTGCGCGCCAAACGCATGGCGGCAGTTCCATAATGGCTGAGCATATCATCCAAATGCGCCCGCATCAGCTGATGCCGCATCGCAATCGAGGGGGTCGCACGAACCGCCTTACCCGCGAGCAAATCACCGGCCTGCGCCAAAAGCCACGGCCTGCCCTGCGCGCCGCGGCCAATCATAACACCCGCCGCGCCGCTTTCAGCAACAGCGCGCCGCACCGTATCGAGACAGGTAATATCACCATTCGCCACAACCGGAATATCCACCCTATTCACAACATCAGCAATTTTTCCCCAATCCGCTGCACCATTATACATCTGGCAGCGGGTCCTGCCGTGAATTGCCAGCATTTTAATTCCGGTATCTTCAGCCATTTTTGCCAAAATTGGCGCGTTCAAACTATCATCATCCCAGCCAAGCCGCATTTTTAACGTGACCGGCACATCAACCGCATTGACGACTGCCGCCATGATCGCGCCAGCTAGATGCGGGTCGCGCATTAAGGCCGAACCAGATAATTTACCGGTAACCTTTTTCGCCGGACAGCCCATATTGATATCAATGAAAGTAGCGCCCAGATCAGCGCAGATTTTTGCAGCCTCGGCCATTACCAGCGGTTCCCAGCCTGCCAGCTGAATCGACAATGGCGCCTCAGACTTCGCCTCGGTCTTTAATTTCCGCATCTCGCTTCGCACATCACGCAGAACAGCCGCGCTTGCAATCATCTCGGTTACCACCAGACCGCCACCACAACGGCGCACGGCACGGCGGAACGGCCAGTCAGTAACACCTGACATGGGCGCAAGAATGGCCGCGTGCGGCACAGCATATCCAGCGATGACTAGAGACATAAAAGACCCCGAAACAGACCCTACTAAACAATAATTTGACTAGACCTTCGAAAAACGCCTAGACAATAGGCAATTAATGCTCAAAAATCCATCACTTAACGTTTATCGGCCGCTGTTCGCCCGCCGAGACTAGCCGCAAGCCGCCCCTTAGCGTGCTGGGACTGCAGTAACCGCGGCCCCAAACCCGGATTGGCCGTAATCACGGCGATGGAATATCCATTGGACAAAGCCGCGCACATTGGGGATAAGAGTGACTATCATGCCACAGCATTCTAGAGCACGCCCCAAGCCCTCCGGCACCCCGCGATGCGCAGCGATTATTGTCGCAGCGGGATCAGGCGTGCGCGCTGCGGCGGCGCTTGGTCAGCGAAAAACCCCTGCCCCCGATTTGCCAAAACAATTCTGGCCGCTAGGGACAAAGCCGGTCATTGCGCATTCGCTGGATTATTTTGACGAACAGCCGAGCATTACCGCAATCATCATTGTCCTAGCAGATTTTTTTATCGACAAAATGGCCGATCTTTTATCAACGGTAAAAACCCCGGTTCACATCGTTGGTGGCGGCGCCACACGGCAGGATTCAGTTCGTGCCGGCCTATGCAAACTTGCTGGCCTGCCAGATGCTGAGGGCATTGATTATGTGGCAATCCATGATGCCGCGCGCCCGCTTATCCCCCTTGGATTACTGGATCAATTGATCGACGCCACCAATATGACCAGCGCTGACGCCGTTGATGACAGCAAAATCATTGGCGCGGTTCCGATTCTGCCGATTGCCGATAGCGTCAAGACGGTAACGCCGGCATCCCCACCCCCCCAAGAATTGGCCGGCCGCCTTGTTACCGGCGGCATTGACCGCAGCTTGCTTGGCGCGGCACAGACGCCGCAATTATTTCGGCGTCAGGCCATCACTGATCTGCATAATGATTTCGCCGATAATGATGGATTTACCGATGATTGCAGCCTTGCCGAGGCAGCCGGGTTCCAGGTTATCGGCATCAGCGGTGCAAAACAGCTTATGAAGCTGACCGATGCCGATGATTTTGCTATGTTAACGCATCTTGCCAATGCGGTGATGACAGCGCCGAGGAGAGTGCAGACGACGGATCAGGACATGACAACAGAAACACGCCTTGGCACCGGCTTTGATGTGCATAAATTCAGTGATGAAGCCGGACCGATATGGATTGCTGGTATAAAGCTGGATAGTGATCGAAAAATGCTTGCACATTCCGATGGTGACGTTGGGCTGCACGCGCTATGCGATGCGATATTTGGCGCGCTTGCCGATGGCGATATTGGCGCGCATTTCCCACCATCTGACCCGAAATGGAAAAATGCTGACAGCGCCAAATTTCTAAAATTTGCGGTTGACCGTGTTGCGGCCCGCGGCGGCAGCATTATTAACCTTGATCTGACGATTATATGTGAGGCACCGAAAATCGGCCCTCACCGTGATGCGATGCGCCAACGAATTGCCGAAATCTGCGGCCTGCCGATTGACCGCGTTGGCGTTAAAGCTACAACGTCTGAAGGGCTTGGCTTTACCGGCCGCGGCGAAGGCATCGCTGCTCAGGCGAGTGCCAGTATCGCCATACCCGCAGCCCCTAAACCCACAGCATCTATGTCTACAGCATCTATCTCCGCAAGACCATCGGCGCCTGAGACATCAGGCACGGCCTCCTGATGAAGATTAGCAGCGCACTTCTACCACCGCTTGCCTATATCGCCACGCTGGGGCCGTTTGGACATATGCGGCCTGCCCCGGGGACAATCGGCTCGGCCATTGGTATTTTTAGCGGCTATTTTTTGGCCAGCCATGGCACCGGACTGCTGGCGGCGGCAACATTGCTGGTGACGGCCATTGGTGTCTTTGCCGCCGATGCCTATAGCCAGCAGTCCGGCCGCAAAGACGCGCCCGAAGTCATTATAGATGAGGTGGCCGGCCAATGGCTTGCGCTGATTATTCTGCCGCTTGACCCGTGGTGGTTTGCTGCTGCGTTTATTCTGTTCCGATTTTTTGATATTACCAAGATAGGCCCCGTTGGCATGGCCGAATCCCTTGCAGGCGGGGTTGGTGTGATGGCCGATGATATTGTCGCTGGATTACTGGCAGCAATCTGTCTCTGGGGGGCGGGACTATTACTCGTTGGAATTGCTATTTAAAGCAAATGTGAGGCACGATAATGACAGCCGAAACAAACATGGCAACAGCGGCAGATATGAGCCCAACCACGCTGGCAAAGGCGATCGTTGAGCGTGCGTGCAAGCAAAAAATCATCATTGTCCTTGCCGAGTCCTGCACCGGCGGCTTGATCGCATCTGCGCTGACCGACATTCCGGGATCATCGGCGGTGCTTGATCGTGGATTTGTGACCTATAGCAATGACGCAAAGATTGATCTTCTCGGCGTAAGCGATAAGACGCTTGCCGACCACGGCGCGGTATCAGCCGAAACTGCCATTGCCATGACCGCCGGCGCATTGGCCGCAACCCCGCGTGCCGCACTGGCCGCATCGGTTACTGGTATCGCGGGGCCGGGTGGAGGCAGTCCGGACAAGCCTGTTGGGCTTGTGCATTTTAGCTGCCAGAGGCGCGGTAACGCGGCGCAGCATGAGCGGCATAAATGATCTATAATGAATTGAAATAGATAAATATTTTTATTTATTTTTTACCGTATAAAGCATCGGCGCGGGTTTCGAACGCACGCACCATCCGCTTGACTGCCTCGGTAAACAAGGTCTCGATGACCGACTGTAACAGCCGCGAATTAAATTCGAAATCAACATAGAAATCAATCTCGCACCCATCCGGATGATCAAGAAAGCGCCAATGATTGGTTAGGTGCTTAAATGGTCCTTCGGCATATTTTACGGTGATTTCCAATTTATCCGCATCAAGCTCTACATAAGAGGTAAAACGCTCACGGAACATATTAAAGCCAATGATCAAATCAGCGGTAAGCGCTTTGGGCGATTCATGCCTGATCCGCGACGCCAGACACCATGGCAAGAACTCGGGATAGTCGCGCACATTGGCAACTAGCGCATACAGATCTTCAGGCCGGTGACGGATCACCCGTTTTTCGCTGTGAACGGTCATAGTCTGCGAACTCCGATGATTAAACGCCCTGATGCGCGGCGTTTCGCGCCGCCTGTAATGCGGCAAAATCGGCATCGGCATGATAGCTGGATCGTGTTAACGGCGTTGAAGACATCAGCAAGAACCCTTTACCAGCGCCCAATTTCGCGAATTGCGCAAATATCTCAGGCGTGACGAACCGATCAACTACCGCGTGTTTTGGCGTTGGCTGCAAATATTGACCAATCGTCATAAAATCAACATCGGCACTGCGCAGATCATCCATCAATTGCCCCACCTCGCCATCAGTTTCGCCAAGCCCGACCATGATGCCCGATTTGGTAAAGATTGTCGGGTCAAGCGATTTGACCCTTTGCAGGATCGACAGCGAATGAAAATACCGCGCACCGGGCCGGATTGACGGATAGAGGCGTGGCACAGTTTCCATATTATGATTAAAGACATCAGGCTGCGCTGCGACAACGATCTCGACCGCGCCATCTTTACGCAGAAAATCGGGGGTCAGAACTTCGATGGTCGTTTCCGGTGACAAGCGGCGAATGGCCAGAATCGTCTCGGCAAAATGCTGCGCACCGCCATCATCCAGATCATCACGATCAACCGAGGTGATCACCACATGACGCAACCCCAGCTTTGCAACGGCCTTGCCGACATTTTCCGGCTCATGCGGGTCCAGCAGATCAGGCCGGCCAGTCGCCACATTACAAAAAGCACAGGCACGCGTGCAAACCGAACCCAAAATCATCATGGTGGCGTGTTTTTGCGCCCAGCATTCACCAATATTTGGACAGGCGGCCTCTTCGCAAACTGTTACCAGATTATGCTCGCGCATCAATGATCTGGTTTCAGCATAGGCCGCCGAAACAGGCGCCTTCACGCGCAACCATTCAGGTCGGCGAGGCTGCGGCCTATCCGGATTTTTTCGCTTTTCGGGGTGGCGCTCCGCCCCTTTGCTTGTGTTTACTTGCGGCATGATTTTTTCTTAGCAGACTAAACCCGGAAAGACCAACCGATTAACGGCGACGATGAAGGCTTTTGAAACGGCTGTTAAAAATGGATCGCCCGATCATAGGCGTCAAGAACAGACTCATGCATCGCTTCAGACAGGGTTGGGTGCGCAAAGATTGTCGCCATTAATTCAGCCTCGGTGGCCTCAAGCGTGCGCGCAATCGCATAGCCTTGGATCAATTCAGTTACCTCGGGCCCAACCATATGCGCGCCAAGCAACTCGCCCGTTTTTGCATCAAAAATTGTCTTAACAAAACCGCCATCATCGCCAAGCGCAATCGCTTTGCCGTTTCCAGCAAACGGAAACCGGCCAACTTTCAAATCATGGCCCGCCTGTTTCGCCGCCGCTTCGGTCATGCCAACCGATGCCACCTGCGGGCGGCAATAGGTGCAGCCCGGCACCGCCCCAGCACCAATCGCGTGAACATCACGCATACCAGCGATTTTTTCGACACAGATAATGCCTTCATGACTTGCCTTATGCGCCAACCATGGTGGCCCCGTAACATCGCCAATGGCGTAAATGCCAGCCTCGCCGGTTGCACCCCATTGATCAGTGGTGATATGGCCCCGATCAACCTTAATCTTGGTACCTTCAAGACCAAGATTTTCGGTGTTTCCGGTAATGCCAACCGCCAGAATCATCCGGCTAGCCTGCAAAGGTTTATCATGCCCCTCAATTACCGCCGTCACGCCGTTTGCATCATTGGTCACTGACTGTAACTTCACCCCAGTCATCACCTTGATACCGCGCTTTTCAAAAGATTTCTGCACAAAGTCAGAAACTTCAACATCTTCAACTGGCAGAATGCGATCCATCGCCTCGACCAAAGTCACGGCGACCCCCATATCATGATAGAATGAGGCAAATTCACTGCCGATTGCCCCCGACCCAACAATGATTAGTGAATCCGGCATGGTTTCGGGAACCATTGCGTCACGATAGGTCAGAATAGTTTTACCATCTGCCACAATATTCGGCAGCGCGCGGGCACGGGCACCAGTGGCGATAATAATATGTTTTGCCGCCACCGCGTCGCCGGTCGATAGGGTGATTTGCCGAAGGCCGCCCGTGGATGCGCCGATTTTAGCCTCGGCCTCAATCACGGTCACTTTATTCTTTTTTAGCAGATGCTTGACCCCCATCGATAGGCGGCCAGCGACCTTGCGCGACCGTTTCACGACGGCACCAAGGTCAATTTTCACCTCACCGACGGTAATGCCAAATGCCGCCATTTCATCAATCGAGTGGCGCAATTCGGCAGCACGCAGCAATGCCTTGGTCGGAATGCATCCCCAATTAAGGCAGATACCACCAAGATGCTCACGCTCGATCACCACCGGTTTCAGCCCCAGCTGGGCCGCACGAATGGCCGCGACATAGCCGCCCGGCCCGCCACCAATCACAGCGATATCAAAATGCGTATCGGTCATTATTCTCTCCTCATCAGCGCAGCTGGTGGCTGATCAATAACGTATTTCCAGCGGGCAAAAATCACAGCATCAGGCCGTAGGTAGCCGGTTACAGCAACATGGTGACAGGATCTTCAACAAACCCTTTAAATGCCTGCAGCCATTGCGCCCCAACAGCGCCGTCAACGGCGCGGTGGTCGGCCGATAAGGTAACACTCATCACGGTCGCAACAGCCAGATTACCATCAACGACAACCGGGCGCTGCTCGCCAGCACCAACTGCCAAAATGGCACCATGCGGCGGGTTGATCACGGCAGCGAACTCACGAACGCCATACATGCCAAGATTGGAAATGGTAAAGCTGCCGCCGGTGTATTCATCTGGTGCCAGCGCACCATCACGCGCCCGCGCCGCCAGATCGGATGTGACCATTGACAGGGCCGCCAGGCCCTTTTGCTCGGCCGCCCAGATAATTGGCGTGATCAGACCGCCATCAATTGCAACGGCCATCGCAATATCGGCGTGATGGTAACGGCGGGTATGCTCACCCTCCCAAGACGCGTTTGCCGCGGGAACCGCCATCAACGCCATCGCTGCAGCACGGATAATCATGTCGTTAACCGAAATTTTTACGCCATCAGGTGCCTTGGCATTCAGTGCCGCGCGCGCCGCAAGCAAGGTGTCAATCTTGCAATCAACGGTCAGATAGAAATGCGGTGCCTGCTGCTTCGATTCCTGAAGCCTGCCGGCAATGACTTTGCGCATCTGGCTATTTGCGACAAGGTCGCTGCCGCCCCGCAGATGACCATCTGCCTGCCCAATGGCCTGCGCCACCGGTGCGATATAAGTTGACGCTGGTTCGGCTGGTGCTGCCTCGACATCACGCCGCAAAATACGGCCATAAGGCCCGCTACCAGTAATCCCCTCAAGCGAAATACCCTTATCTGCCGCAATCCGGCGCGCAAGAGGGCTGGCAAAAAGCCGCGGTTTATCGGCAGCAGGCTGCGATATTGCCGGCGTCGCCGGTGTTACTGGTGCGGTTGTTTGAACTGGTGCGGTTTTTTGAACTGGCGCGGTTGGTGTTTCAACGGCAGATGCTGATGCTGCTAATTTTTCTGGCTGCGGGTTCATATTGGCAACATCGCTAACGCTTTCACCATCCGCTGCAAGCATCGCGATGACGGCCCCTACCGCAACATTTTCGCTGCCAGCTTGGATTAGAATCTTTGCCATTACACCATCATCAACCGACTCGACCTCCATCGTTGCCTTATCGGTTTCGATCTCGGCAATCACATCGCCTGAATTGACCTGATCGCCCTCACCAACGAGCCATTTTGCCACAGTTCCGCTTGTCATGGTTGGCGATAAAGCCGGCATTTTGATTTCGATTGCCATCGCGTCTACCCCTTAAATCCATCACAAGTGGCCTTGGCGGTTGCGATAATATCGTCAACCTGCGGCAATGCCAGCGCTTCAAGGTTCGCCGCATAGGGCATCGGCACATCTTTACCGGTGACCCGCGCAATTGGCGCGTCCAGCCAGTCAAAAGCCTGCTCCATGACCTGCATGGCAATTTCAGCCCCGATACCGGCAAAAGGAAAGCCCTCTTCGCAGGTAACAAGCCGCGACGTCTTTTTCACCGACGCCACGATTGTGGCAGTATCAAGCGGGCGAATTGACCGCAGATCAATGACCTCCGCACTAATCCCCTGCTCGGCTAGACGATCTGCCGCCTCAAGGGCGCGCCCAACCATAATCGAGAACGCAACAATGGTCACATCACTGCCGGTGCGCAAAATATTGGCCTTGCCAATCGGCACAATCCAGTCATCGTCATCAGGCACCTCAAAGCTCTGCCCGTAAAGCACTTCATGCTCGAGAAAAATTACCGGATTCGGATCGCGGATTGCCGCCTTTAACAGCCCTTTGGCATCCGCTGCCGAGTATGGTGCAACCACCTTTAACCCCGGACAATGCGCGTACCAGCTGGCAAAACACTGCGAATGCTGGGCAGCAACGCGGCTAGCGGCGCCATTCGGCCCGCGAAACACGATCGGACAGCCCATCTGCCCACCGACCTTATAGGCACCCTGATATTCAGCCACCTCTTCACCCATGATGAAAACATTTTCATCGCGGCGCATTTCTTCGGCCATCGCATCGCGAAGCGACTCACGAACGGTCAGCATTGTCGATGCCCCAACCCCGTTCGCATCAGCAGCAGCGACCGGTGCGGGAGAGATGGCTGCGGGCACAGTTGATTCGGGCCCAGTTGATTCGGGCGCAGTTGTTTCGGACCCAGATGTCACAGTTGCCGTGTTATCAGGCGTTACCGCTTTGATATCGCTGCTTGTTTCACCATCTTCCAACAGCACTGCAATGACCGCGTTTACCTTCACATTTTGGGTTCCGGCTGGCACTAGAATTCTTCCGACCTTGCCATCTTCAATGGCTTCGACTTCCATTGTGGCCTTATCGGTTTCAATCTCGGCAATGACATCGCCCGAACGCACCTCGTCACCATCAGCAACAAGCCACTTGGCAAGCGTGCCCTCTTCCATAGTTGGCGATAAGGCCGGCATTTTGATTTCAATGGCCATGATTTACACCTTTGCAATCAGCTTGCTGTCGGTTAGCGGCAGCAAAATATCAGTAAAGAGTTCGGATGGATCCGGCTCGGGGCTGGTTTGGGCAAATTCCGTTGCCTTGGTGACGATGGCCTTGACGTCTGAATCAATTTCCTTAAGCCGCGCATCATCAACATCCTGATTTTTCAAAATCTCGCGGATTTGATCAATCGGATCATGCTGCTTGCGCATCGCATCAACCTCCTCGCGGGTCCGGTATTTTGCTGGATCGGACATTGAATGCCCACGATAACGATAGGTTTTCATTTCCAGAATGAACGGACCATTGCCCTCACGGCAATGCGCCAGCGCCTCCAATGCCGCCGTCCGCACGGCCAGCACATTCATTCCATCGACCTGCTTGCCCGGAATACCATACGCCATGCCGCGGTCGGCCAGCGCCCGACCAGCCGCCGCGCGCGTCACTTTGGTGCCCATACCATATTGATTGTTTTCAATGACAAAAACGACCGGAAGGCTCCATAACGCGGCCATGTTAAAGCTCTCGTAAACCTGCCCCTGATTGACGGCGCCATCACCGAGATAGGTCATGCAGACGTTTGGTTCGTTCTTGTATTTGTGAGAAAAGGCAAGCCCGACGCCGATTGGCACCTGCGCGCCGACAATACCGTGACCACCAAAGAAATTCTTTTCACGGCTGAACATATGCATCGAGCCACCCTTGCCGCGTGAATACCCACCGGCGCGGCCGGTTAATTCGGCCATGACCCCATCAGACTCCATCCCGCACGCCAACATATGACCATGGTCACGATAGGATGTGACAACCGTGTCGCCGGGCTCCGAGGCCGATTGCAAGCCAACAACAACGGCTTCTTGGCCAATATAGAGGTGACAAAAACCGCCAATCTGGCCCATGCCATAAAGCTGACCGGCTTTTTCCTCAAAGCGGCGGATCAACAGCATGTCTTTATACATGGAGACAAGATCTTCGGTCGGCGGCATATCATTCACGCCTGACACCATTGTTTTTGGTGTTTTTGGCGGCCGCCCGGGGCCTTTCTTGCGTTTGGTTTCTGCTTTCGCGCTCATTCATCCCACCCTTATGACCTCAGCAGGCATCGGCCTGTCCTTGGTCGGTTTACAGCGGATATATCAGGTGAGCAGCAGCCATTGCCGCATCATCCCTAACCCCCACATTCTGCACTGGCCATGGCAACAACTGCCGCGCATGACAAGATAACCAGATGAGAATTCAGCGGATTTTGAATTTTTGCAACAATTTTATTATTCTGTATTTATTGAGTTTTTTTAATATAAACTAGAATACAGTTAACTTATCGATGCTTGCAGGTGATATTAAAATTTCAAATCTGACAGATCAATTGAAACAATCACATCATTTGGCGCATAAAGCCCAAGTTCGGCGCGCGCTGTTTCGGCTAAAATATCAGCATCAACCCCGCCCTTATTCATCAAAGTAATCCGGTGGTTCAAAAAATGCTGATGCTTTTCCAATAAAGCCAATTGTTCCTCAGCCAGCAGGATTTTACGCTCAAGCTGCGGGCGGGCGAGAATTCCCCGCTCGCCAGTAACGGTATGGACGCCAAAGAAAACGATCATCGTTCCCAGCAGCACAAAGCTGCCAGCAAACGTCAATG